>NZ_PUIA01000057.1:0-300000 GCF_002967715.1 Blastopirellula marina | reverse complement strand
CGGGCCGATTGACGAAAAAGGGCGTATTCCTTACATTGTGGGGTTTCCAGATCAAACAAATTCGACGCCTAGAGTGTCGATTACCATTTACCTAACGAAATCCCACTAAAGGAACTGTCGCGTGCCGGTTATTAACGAGCGCCATCAGGAGTTGAAGCGTCGACGTCATCGCAAGAAGGTTTACGCTAAGTTCAAGGCCAAGTTGGCGAAGAATCCATCCAACGACGAAAAGCGCAAGATCGCCGGCAAGCTCCGTAAGCTGACTCCAGCTGCGGAAGAACTGATCCAACGCTGGGGCCTCGACGTCTAAGCGACTCGGTCCAGCAAGCGAGATTGAAAAGAGCGGAGTCCCATGGCTCCGCTTTTTTGTTGCGCGAGTTTCATCTCCCGTCGACCATATGGATTCGCGGGTAGCCCGCGGTTGCTTGCAACCCGGGGAGGCGAAGCCGACAGGAGGTGCCTGTACGATTCGCCTGGTCCTAACAGAAAGAGCTCTATTCGCTGCGTTCCCCAGGTTGCAAGCAACCTGGGCTACCCGGTGCCCGGTACGTATGGCTTGGGATGATGTTGCTCTAGCCGGTTGCCAGGTGCTTCTCAATTGCCTGGAAGATCTCGTCAGGCTCGGTCATTCGGCCGGTTCCTTCGACGCGGCAGCTTTGCCAGCCGCTGTCGGGGCCGATCATCTGGACGCCATCTTCGACCAACTGCTGAACGTTGCGCTGCACGGCGGGATGGGCCCACATCTCTTTGTTCATCGCGGGACACATCATGACGTCGCCGGTGAACGCCAGGTAGAGGGTGCTCAGCAGGTCGTCGGCCAAGCCGTGAGCAGCCTTAGCCATGAAGTCGGCCGAGGTCGGCACGATGCATAGTAGATTCGCCCGGCGCGCAAGTTCGATATGCGCGCCAAGGGGCATCGCGTCGTCAAAGAGCTCTGTGTGAACTCGCTTTCCCGACAGCGCGGTAAGAGTCGCCGCGCCGACAAAATGATGGGAAGCAGGGGTCATCACCACGGTGACGTCGACATCTGCTTTGACCAGTTGGCTGACCAACGCAGGCGTTTTGTAGGCGGCAATCCCGCCGGTGACGCCGATGATGACCGTTCGCTGGCTCACAGTTCGTCGCTCATCATCGCATCGAACGACTTGATCATCACGTCGCTATCTGCGGTGGTGCGAAGTTCGTTCGAGGTGTCGAGGAAGATCTTATCCTGCTTGATCTCTTCCAGCACGATTTCCATCTTGTTGTCAGAGTTCATGTCGACCAGCGGACGGCTACCGGCATTCAAAGCCACCAGACGCTTCTGGATCAGGGTCGACAGCTTAAAGCGACCACCCACCTTCTTGATGATGAATTCTTCTTTCAGTTCTTCGAGCATTGCTCCTCCTTTTCCTGACGGATAATGTCTGCAAGTTGTGCGGCGGTTTGGTCGGCGGCACCAAGTCGGTTGGTCACGTGATAACGATACCACGCGGACGCTTCCATCTCTTTCTTGGCCGTTTCCAGTCGCCGCTGGATGGCTTCTTCTGTTTCGGTGCCTCGGTCGCGGAGTCGGCGTTCCAGTTCTTCTGCCGACTCGGGACTAAGGAAAATCGTGACGGCTTCGGGGTACTTCTGGGCTACCTTGGCGGCACCTTCGACGTCGATTTCCAGCAAAACGGATACGCCTTGGTTCAGCCGGGCTTCCACTTCGCTACGCAGGGTGCCGTATAGGTGCCCTTTGCGGAAGACCTCGACGTACTCCAAAAACTCGTCGGCATCGATCCGCTGCTGAAAGTCTTCCTTGGGAAGAAAATGGTAATCGATACCATTCTGCTCCCCGGCTCTCGGCTCGCGGGTCGTTGCGGAAATACTCAGTTCGATGGGGGGCTGCCCCAAAGCCAACAGCTTGCGCACCACGGTCGATTTGCCGACGCCTGACGGCCCGGACAAGATGACCAAATTGCCTGGTGTGCTGCCTGTCATATCACTCGATGTTTTGGATTTGCTCGCGGATCTTCTCGATGGCGGTCTTCATCTCGACCACGCCTCGGGCGATCTCCGCGTCGTTGGCCTTCGAGCCGATCGTGTTGGTCTCGCGGAAAATTTCCTGCGTCAGGAAGTCGAGCTTTCGCCCGGCCGATTCTTCCTGCGTAAGGAACTTTTCAAACTGACCCAGGTGGCTTTTCAGCCGGACGATCTCTTCGGAAATGTTCACGCGATCGGTGAAAATCGCCACTTCACGCAGGAGCGTCGCCGGGTCGACCGTTACGTCGTATTCTTCCAGGACCTTGTTTACTCGCTCAGTCATGCGGTCTCGATAGCCATCGACCACCAGTGGTGACTTGGCTTCGATCGATTCCAGGTGCGAGGCGATAATCGCGAGGTTCTCGCGAAGATCCTTGGTCGTGTTCTCTCCCTCGGCCCGCCGCATCGCGTCGAACTTCTCGAGGGCCACTTTCAGTGTCTTTTCAATTACCGGCCAGGCATTGAACTGCTCGTCGTCGGTGTTGGTGTTCTCTTGCACCACGCCAGGCAGTTGCAGGACGGAATCGAGATGGGGTGTCTCCGACAGGCCCACCTTCGCGCCAACCTGGTGGATCTGGTGCATGTAGCTTTCCAGCACGGCCGTATCGATGCGGTACTTGTCGGCGGTGACGTCTTGCTTGAGCCGCAGGTTGATCGTGATGGTGCCGCGGTTGATGTGTTTCCGCGTGACGCTCTCGATCTGCGATTCCAGCCCGCTGAACAATTCGTTGCCACGCACGGCCAGCTTGAAGTAACGGTTGTTCACCGAACGCACTTCAACCGATACGGAGACACCTTCCGCGTGCAGGTGGGCATCGCCATATCCGGTCATGCTCAGCAGCATGGTTTCTCTCTTCGCGAACCCGCGAGGCTAACGTGAATTGGTCGGGAAGGTAACGAACAAAACTTCCCTGACGTTTTGCCGAGGGAAGTTTCGCAGAGTGATCCGTTGCGACTGAGCGTACTACTCAGCGGGCTTCTCTTCGGTCGCTGGGGCTTCCGGAGCGGCGGTTTCAGTCGGAGCGGAATCCGCTGGGGCGGCATCGGCAGCAGGTGCTGCGGCATCCGCGCCACCTTCCGCTGGTGGTTCCAGGTCGGCCGGAGCGGCATCGCCTGCGGCAGGAGCGGCGGTATCTGGTGGGGTCTTTTCGTCCGATGGAAGCGTCAGCGAGGGACCACCGTCGCCAGGAAGCGTGTCGCCTGGCAGACCGGTCGCCGCACCACTGCCACTACCGGTCAGCTTGCTCGCACCCGAATCTTGCAGGCCCATCGTGGCGAAGATGCACAGCAGAATCCAGAAGACAGCCACAACGACCGTGATCCGGGTGAACATGTCGCCGGCTTTCGCACCAAAGGCACTCTGGCCGCCAGCACCACCCAGGGCACCGGTCAAGCCGCCACCACGACCGCGCTGCACGAGCACGACCAGGATCAGGAAGACCGATGTCAGCAGAAGCAGGGGGCCGAAAATGTACTGCAGAAACCCGAAAAGGATGGGACTGGTCATGATTGGCTACTTATGAAAACGTCCGTGTCTGGATTCAAAAGTGGGATCGCTTCATGAGCAGATCCCGACGGGGAATATGGGGGAAACGACTAGCCTTTCGCTCCGGCAATAATGCCCAGGAAGCTGTCGGCTTTGAGCGAGGCACCACCAACCAGGGCACCGTCGATGTTCGGCTGCGAAAGGAGTTCGGCCGCGTTGTCCGGCTTAACGCTTCCGCCGTACTGAATGCGAACCGACTCGCTGACGGTCTCGCCATACTTGGCGGTCATCAAAGCACGAATGCCGGCGTGCACTTCTTCGGCTTGCTCCGGCGTAGCGACCTTACCGGTGCCGATGGCCCAAACAGGTTCGTAAGCGATAACAACCGAATCCATTTGCTTGGCGGTCACACCAGCCAGGCTGCCGTACATTTGTTCGGCGACCACGTCGGCTGTCTTGCCCGATTCACGTTCTTCGAGCAGTTCGCCCACGCATACGATCGGCGTCAGGCCAGCAGCCAGAACGGCATGCACCTTCTTGCAGACGTCGGCGTTGGATTCGCCAAAGATGTGGCGGCGTTCGCTGTGGCCCAGGATCACGTACTGGCAGCCGATGTCCTTGGCCATGTCGGCCGAGATTTCACCGGTGAAAGCACCCGAGGCTTCGTGGTAGCAGTTCTGAGCACCGACACCCACTTTGCCGCCGGCCGCGGTGGCAATGGCATCGAGGTAAACAGCAGGAGCACAAACGGCAACTTCGACCGCGTCGCCGGCCGTATTGCCTTCAGCAACGGCTTGCACCAATGCGACCCCTTCGGCCTTGGTGGTGTTCATTTTCCAGTTGCCAGCAATGAAAGGACGTCTCACCCTTCGTTCTCCCTTCGGACCGCCTTGGCCGATGAAATAGCAATGACTCAGATTGCTCTAAGTCGTGATGTCGGTTCACAATGAAACCCAACAATATAACAGAGTGCTTGCATGGTCGTCGAGGTCACCTACGCCCCCGTAGGAAGAACTATTCCTGGCTCGTGTCCCCAAGCCGTCTCCCCCACGGACGGGGGCAAGGGGGCCGGTGGGCTTAAGTCCCCTTATACGCAGCTTGTCGTCTTAATTGACCGGTTCGGTCTTCTGGTACGAGCCTAGAATCTCTAACCGCAGGGCCTTCTTTTCGAGCGAACTCACCGTGCGGCGGATCTTCAGTTCGCTGCAATGCCCCTCCATTTCCACGAAAAACAGATACTCTTCCGGGGAATTGGCCACCGGGAACGACTCGATCCAGGTCAGGTTCAGCCGGTTCTTTTTGAAGATGTTCATCGCGTCGGCCAGCGCCCCAGGCTTATGCTCTGTCTGGAAGAGCAGGGCCGTCTTGTCGTTGCCTGTCTTGGGGCCCATCTCGTGCGAGATCACCGCGAAACGCGTGATGTTGTTCGGGTTGTCCTCGATGTTCGAAGCGATCGTCTCTAGGTTGTAATTGATGCCTGCGGCACGACTTGCGATCGCGGCGGCTCCTTCCTTCTGGGCGGCCAGTTGGGCGGCGGCCGCCGTGCTGGTCATCTCAATCGGCCGAGCGGCCGGAAGATGCTTGGCCAGCCAATTACGACACTGAGAAAGGGCCTGAGGCTTGCTGAACACCTCTTTGATGTCCTCGCGTTTGCACTTGGCCAGCAGTTGATGGTGGATGTGCAGCTTCACCTCGCCGCAGATCTTGGCCGGATGTTTGGCGAACATATCGAGCGTGTCGGTCACCCGGCCGTCGTTGGAGTTCTCGACCGGAACGAGCCCGAAATCGGCCTGATTCCGCAAGATTTCCTCGAAAACGGTCGCGATCGTCGCGACTGGGCTATAGTCGGCATTGGCCCCGAACTTTTCGACCGCGGCCTGATGCGAGTAGCTGTATTGCGGTCCCAGATAAGCAATGCGCAGTCGCCGCGAAGCACTTCGGCACAGGCTCAAAACCTCTTGCAGTACCGGCGAAACTGCCTCGCTCGACAGGCTCGTCTTATTCGATTTAAGCAGCTTCTGAAGCTCGGTCTCTTCGCTGCTAAGCTGCTGCTCGATTGTCTTGCCCGGCTCGGCCTGGACCAACTTCTGGCAGGCATCGACCCGTTTGGCCAGCAGTTCAAGGATCTGCTGATCCATCTTGGCCAGCGATTTCTGCAGATCGATCGAAGAGGTCTTACGGGGTGTCTTGGCCATCGGGCTGTGCCTGGAATATGAAAACTAGGGCATCCAACCGGTAAAGGCCTGATGCAGGGGAATCACGTTGTAGGGGGGACGCGGTTATGAGGCCGCGAGCCTTGCGAATGACGTTGTGTCTAACGCATCATAACTTATCTATTTCCGCCGTAAATCTAGCTCACAAGAGACTTTGTGGCAATTCTCTGCCATTTTGGCAGAGAATCTCGGCCAAGATCCGTGGCATTCAGCGATTTTAAAAATCATTGTCGCTGTAAGTGTTGTTATACCTATTGGTTACGCGCATTTCAGTGGCTTGCTGGACAGTTTTGGCATACCTCTTGCAATTAGCTGGGTCAACCTCAGGCCACGGTCAGTCCCGGCATGAGTGACACATTGACAGCTTGACCTGGGCGGCCTGCTCAGGCTCACAACATAAAACGTCTCACGCCTTTTACGGCGCGAAATTTACGAAAGAAAGAGGTGACCACTATGGCACAAGGCGAAGTGATTATTGGGATCGACCTCGGTACCACCAACTCGGTGGTCGCGGTCATGGAAGGTTCGGAAGCCAAGGTGATTCCGAACGCGGAAGGAAGTCGGCTCACACCGAGCGTCGTTGGCTATACCGACAAAGGGGAAGTCCTTGTTGGCGAACCGGCTCGTCGTCAGGCGGTGACTAATCCTACCAAAACCGTTTACTCCATCAAACGATTCATGGGCCGTCGTCACAGCGAAGTCGGCTCGGAAGAGAAGATGGTGCCCTACAAGGTCGTCGGTAGCGCAGACGAATACGTCAAAGTTCAGATCGGCGACAAAGAATTCACCCCACCGGAAGTTTCGGCCAAGGTTCTGCAAAAGCTGAAAGCGGCCGCCGAAAGCTACCTGGGGCATAAGGTCAGCAAGGCCGTGATCACGGTGCCTGCTTACTTTAACGACGCTCAGCGTCAGGCAACCAAAGACGCCGGCCAGATCGCCGGGCTCGAAGTTGCTCGTATCATTAACGAACCCACCGCAGCCGCTTTGGCTTACGGCTTGGGTAAGAACAAGGCCGAAAAGATCGCCGTGTTCGACCTCGGTGGTGGTACGTTCGACATCTCGATCCTGGAAGTCTCGCCACCGGAAGATGGCGACGACGGCGGTCGAACCGTATTTGAAGTGATCAGCACCAACGGTGATACACACCTCGGTGGTGACGACTTCGACGAGAAGCTGATCAACTACGTGGCCGAGCAGTTCCAGAAGGACAACGGCATCGACCTGCGTAAGGATCAGATGGCTCTGCAGCGTTTGCAGGAAGCCTGTGAAAAGGCCAAGAAGGAACTCAGTGGCCAGGCCTCGACCGATATCAACCTGCCGTTCATCACGGCGGATGCTTCCGGTCCGAAGCACTTGCAGCTGACCATTACCCGCAGCCAGTTCGAGCAGATGACCGACGACCTCATCGAGCGTTGTCGCATTCCGGTCGAAAAGGCCCTGAAGGATGCCAACCTGAAGCCCAGCGATATCGACGAAGTCGTGCTGGTCGGTGGTAGCACGCGTATCCCGAAGGTTCAAGAGATGGTCAAGAAGATCTTCGGCAAGGAACCACACAAGGGTGTGAATCCGGACGAAGTCGTTGCCGCTGGTGCTGCGATCCAAGGTAGCGTGCTGGCCGAAGGTGGCCGTAAAGACGTGCTGCTGTTGGACGTCACGCCGCTCTCGCTCGGTATTGAAACGCTCGGTGGTGTGTTCACCAAGTTGGTCGAACGCAACACAACGATTCCGACCGAGAAGAAGCAGACCTTCAGCACGGCCGAAGACAACCAGGCTGCGGTGACCGTTCGCGTGTTCCAGGGTGAACGCCCGATGGCTGCCGACAACCGCTTGCTCGACGAGTTCAACCTCGACGGTATCGCTCCGTCTCCGCGTGGTATGCCACAGATCGAAGTCAAGTTCGACATCGACCAGAACGGTATCCTCAACGTGGGTGCCAAGGACTTGGGTACCGGCAAGGAAATGAAGGTTGAAATCAAGCAGAGCTCGGGGCTCTCGAAGGAAGAAATCGATCGGATGCAGAAGGACGCCGAAGAACACGCCGCCGAAGACAAGCGGAAGCGTGAACTGGCCGAAGCTCGCAACGAAGCCGAATCGAACTGCTTCCAACTCGAGAAGCTGATCAAGGACGCCGGCGACAAAATCTCCGACAACGACAAGGCTCCGCTGGAAGCTGCGATCGGTAAGGTTCGCGAAGCTGCCAAGGGAGAAGACGTCGAGAAGATCAAGTCCGCCATCAGCGAACTGGAAGCTGCTTCGCACGCGGTCAGCAAGATCCTGTATGAAGCCGCCGCCGCCAACAACCCAGAAGCTGCCGCCGGGGAAGTCCCCAGCGGTGAAGCCAAGGGTGGCGACGACGACGCCATCGACGCCGAGTTCGAGGTCAAGAAGGACTAACCTTCACCGACCAGGCGATGCTCGGAAAAAAGCCCGAGCATCGCGAACTTTAGTTTGTGATAATCAAGGGCTGGGGCCGCAAGGTACCCGGCCCTTTTTATGGACTGACTCAGCCAACCGAAAGTTCTAGCCCCAGAGGGGCGATCGAATGTAGCCAAGTGAAATTGCCCCTGGCTACACTCGGCCGGGACTCCGGCAATTGAGGGAAAAGGAGAGAAGAGGGAGCAACCACGGATGGGCACCGAGAGTCACGGATATGAATTAAGACGGAACGATCGTTAGATCAAACCGTCAGCCCCAAAGGGGCGACCGTTAATAGCCAGGGGCGGAAGCCCCTGGTAAAAATCCCAACAAATGTAAGCCCCAACGGGGCGTCCGAAGCAAGGACTCGAAAAGATGCCTCAATCGTTCGCCTGCGTTTACGCTCACTTGATCTTTAGCACGAAGAATCGCGAGCGAACGATCAAGGGAGAATGGGCTCCACGTTTGAATGAATACCTGGTTGGAATCCTTCGCCAACGCAAATGCGAATTACTCGCGGCCGGGGGCGTCGAAGATCACGTTCATTTGTTGATCTCGATGTCGAGAGAGATTGCGATTTCCGATCTCGTTCGCGACGTGAAATCGATTTCCAGTCATTGGATTCACACGACCATTCCTGGCTCGCGAGCGTTTGCCTGGCAACAAGGTTATTCCGTGTTTTCGGTGAGCCAATCAGGCCTGGCAGACGTAAAGGACTATATCGCGCGTCAGGAAGAACATCACGCGAAACGCTCCTTTAAGAACGAGCTATTAATGTTCCTGAAGAAGCATGGCGTTGAGTATGACGAACGGTACATGTGGGATTGATCGGGCATCGTTCGGACGCCCCTTTGGGGCTTGCGATACTTGGGACTGCACCCAGGGGCTTCCGCCCCTGGCTATTAACGGTCGCCCCTTTGGGGCTGACAAGAAGATGAGAACAATTGGATCGGTTCTCCATCGTTCTGACTCCAAACTGAACACTGACTCCAAACTGAACACTGACTCCAAACTGAACACTGACTCCAAACTGAACACTGACTCCAAACTTTAAACCACAACTCGGAGTGCCATTCCACAACACCCGATTCAAAATAAAAGGAAACCATCATGACCCCACGATTTGATAAGTACACCATCAAAGCTCAGGAAGCCGTTCAGCTGGCTCAGCGAATGGCTACCGACGCACGCAATACGGCTCTTTCGCCGCTCCACTTGCTCGCGGCCCTTCTGAAAGAAGATGGCGGTATCGTTCGCCCTCTGCTGGAAAAGATCGGTGCCAGTCGTGGGCAGTTAGAGTCGATGGTTAAGTCCGAGATCGGACGACTGTCGACGGTAACCGGCGGCGATGGCCAACTGCGTCTTTCGAGCGAACTCGATCAGGTCTTTCAGGCCGCCCAAAAGCAAGCCGACACGATGAAGGACGAGTTCGTCTCGACCGAGCATCTGATGCTCGCCCTGACCCAGGTTGCCTCGAAAGCGAAGGACCTGTTGCAGGTCAACGCCGTCACCGAGAAAGACATCCTTGCCGCCCTGCGGGAAGTGCGAGGCAACACGCGCGTCACTTCCGAAAGCCCCGAAGACACCTTCCAGGCACTGCAGAAGTACGGCATCGACCTGGTCGAACGAGCCGAAAAAGGAAAGCTCGATCCGGTTATCGGCCGCGACGAAGAGATCCGCCGAACCGTGCAGGTTCTCTCGCGTCGGACCAAGAACAACCCTGTGCTGATCGGTGAGCCTGGCGTCGGTAAGACGGCCATCGCCGAAGGGCTCGCTCTTCGCATCGTGCAAGGGGACGTTCCGCAAAGCCTCAAGAACAAACGCGTCATCGCGCTCGACATGGGTGCGCTGGTCGCTGGGGCGAAGTTCCGCGGCGAGTTCGAGGAACGCCTGAAAGCGGTGCTGAAGGAAGTTCAAGACTCGCAGGGCAGTGTCGTGTTGTTCATCGACGAACTGCATACCGTCGTCGGTGCTGGTAAGGCCGAAGGGGGGGCCGATGCGGCGAACCTTTTGAAGCCAGCCCTGGCTCGCGGCGAGCTGCGGTGTATCGGTGCGACGACGCTCGACGAGTACCGTCAGTACATCGAAAAGGACGCGGCCCTCGAGCGGCGTTTCCAGCCGGTGTACGTCGGCGAACCTTCGATCGAAGACACCATCGCGATTCTGCGTGGCCTCAAGCCTCGCTACGAAGCGCATCATGGCGTGAAGATCAAGGACTCGGCCCTCGTTGCCGCGGCAAAGCTTTCCGATCGATACATTACCGATCGATTCCTGCCTGACAAGGCGATCGACCTGGTCGACGAAGCTTCGAGCCGCCTGGCCATCGAACTGGAAAGCGTACCGGCGGAAATCGATCAGGTGCAGCGTCGTCTGACGCAGTTGCAACTGGCCGATCGTCAGCTGGCCGAAGAGACCGAAGAAGGTGCCATCCAGCGTCGCGAAGAAATTCAAGACGAGATGGAGGAGGTCAAGCGTCAGTTGGCCAGCCTGCGTGAGCAGTGGGAAGCCGAGAAGCTCGGTATGGGAGACGTCGCGCAGATTCGCGAAGAACTGGCGGCCACCGATCTCGAGTACTCTCGCTTGCATTCGTCCATTCAGGAAACGCAATCGGCAGGGCAGCCTGTGTCCGAAAGCGATTACCAGAAGCTGTTCGAGTTGCAGAAGAAACACGATGCACTCGTGCAGCGGATGGAAACCGAAAGCGAAGTCGAGAAGGACGAAACCAAGAGCGAGCGGCGTCTGCTTCGCGAACAGGTTACCGAGGACGAGATCGCCGAGGTGGTCAGCCAATGGACGGGCGTTCCGATTGCCAAGATGTTGGAAACGGAACGAGCCAAGCTATTGGTGCTCGAAGAACGTCTGCATCAGCGCCTGGTCGGTCAGGACGAAGCCGTGGTGGCCGTGGCCAACGCGGTGCGTCGTAGCCGCAGCGGTTTGCAGGCCGCCAATCGTCCGGTCGGTTCGTTCATCTTCCTGGGCCCCACCGGCGTAGGTAAGACCGAACTGTGCAAGGCATTGGCGGAAGCTTTGTTCGATGACGAACACGCGATGGTCCGGATCGACATGAGCGAGTACATGGAACGTCACGCCGTGAGTCGACTGATCGGGGCACCTCCCGGATACGTCGGTTACGAAGAAGGGGGCAAGCTGACCGAAGCCGTTCGGCGGCGTCCTTACAGCGTGATTTTGCTCGACGAAATCGAGAAGGCCCATCACGATGTGTTCAACATCCTACTACAAGTGCTGGATGATGGCCGCTTGACCGATAACCACGGTCACACGGTCGACTTCACCAACACGATTGTGGTAATGACGAGCAACATCGGCAGCCAGGCCATCCAGCAGATTGCCCAGGAAGGGGGCAGCGACGAAGAAATTCGCGATGCCGCCCAGGCCAATCTGCGCACGAAGTTTTTGCCGGAGTTCCTCAACCGCATTGATGACATCATTGTCTTCAAACCGCTGGTGAAGGAGCAGATTCGCAGTATCGTCGATTTCCAAACCCAAGGTCTGGCTCATCAGCTGGCCGAGCAGGGAATGGAGTTGGTGGTCAGCGACGCGGCCAAGGACGCGCTGGCAGAAGAAGGTTTCGACCCGCTGTATGGGGCCCGTCCTCTGAAGCGAGTCATCCAGAACCGTCTGCAAAACCAACTGGCCACGCTGCTGTTGAAGGGAGACTTCAAGGATGGCGACCGAATCACGGTCGGCTACAACGGCACCGAGTACACGTTTACTCGGAGCGTTGCCGGAGTCAGCACCGTCGAATCGGCCACGGTAAGCTAAGCCTTGCCGTTTGACGTAACCTTTGACTGGGAACGCGATATGGAGTATTTTCCGGTCGCGTCCCCAATTTGTTTCTTGATCCAGCGAATACCCCAGCGAGTCGAGACATGCCCGCGATAAACCCATAACGGAAACCGCTGCAATGTTCACCCTCATCTTCGTGCTCTTCGGCATCATCGCTGTGCTGGCCTTCGTTGCCTTTCTGATCGAGTATTTCCCCGGCCGAACCCGCCGCAGAAATCGCGGTTCCGGCACCTTTTGGGAAGCACCCTACCTCATCGACAACGATCCCCCTGATTTCAGCCACGACGACAACGACGGAGGCTGGTTCGATGGTGGGGATGTGGATGTGGATTGAGCTAAAACATGATCTTCGTAGGCCAGGTCGAGTCCCCGCCTGCGCTGGTACCGTCGTTACGATGGATGGATAGACCGGCTTTCCAGATAAGCTCTACAGATCGCGTAAACAATCAGACCGTACCCGGCCAGAACGAAGTTGAGCAGGCACCCTTGGATGAGCGTCGTGACGAGCGTGGATGTGAAGTGCAGCGTCGGCGTATCGACCGAGATGTTCTCGAAGACCAGTCCGGTTGCCGCGACTGCGAAGATGCCGCAGATGATATCAACAAAAAATCCAATGGGAAAAAGAAGCGAAATCGCAATCCTGGTTCCGTAGGTGATTGCCAAAGTCCACTTGACGTCCGGCCGCTGTCGAAGCGGATGCTTGCGCGTTCGCACGTCTAAAAAGGTGTAGCCTATGATGAAGATGAAAACGCCTGTTGCCATTCCCATGTAGACAGCCGTCGTCTCGTCGGCAGCGATCAACCAGCTGGGCGCGGCACTGACGCCGCAAATTAAAAACCAGCGGATTGCTGCCTTGATGGTGGCGACGGGAAGATCGTCTACCTGGGGCTGCGTCTCGACATCCACGGCATACGAACTGGTCGCCGGCGATTGAAACGGGTTGTCTGGCTCTTGCGTCAACATGGCGGCTTCAAACAATACTCACAACGGATTAGGACGCGTCGAGGACGCATTCACGACGCGGCTTGCTACGCTCCCAAGTCTTCCACAAACCGCTGCTCGGGATAAACCCGCTCGTAGTCCACCCCTAATTGCTCGGCAACAATCCGCCGGACCTTGAGTGCCAGTTCACGATCGACCCCTGGCGAGCAGCGACGGATGAATTCGTCGTCCGAGATGGGGGGCCACTTCTCAAGCGTGGGGCTTTTCGGCGAAAAGCAGACGCACGCGACGATCAGGCCGACAGCGACCAACGGAATGGCGATCCAAAGCAGGAACATGGTTAGGTTTCGCACAAAAGGAAGGATGGTCTGACTCGTTACTCATCATACGCGGATAAGAGCACACAAAAACTTTCTTCCAAAAAATCTCCCCCAAACATTTGACATGTATACACATGTTCACATATCTTAGGGGAACCCCTGCGATTCCCCCTCGAATCCAGGACCGGGAAACAGATCCCCCGGGTGCCACGCCCAAGCCTGCTTGGGCGTGCGAACACCATTTCCACTCAACCCACAAGAAAAATGTCCCATCCCGACCCCCAACCTGAACAACACGGAGCCGGCCACCATAGCCAGACTCCGCAGGTTGCCGTGCGCGATGGGAACCGCCTGATCTGCCCCTGCTGTGGCGAAGTCCTGATGGTCATCCCCGATCGACCGATCGAAGAGATGACCATCTTCCAACAGGCCAACCAGGTCCGCGTCTCCCCCAAAGGGGACCCGCGGCGAACGTGCGCGGCCCTGGAAGAAATGATTGCCCGGCAAGAGGCCGAAGAACGGGGCGATCACAAACCACCGCAAGAGGAAGAACCGCCGCCAGAGCCGTTCGTCTACGTGCCAGACCCCAACCGGCTAACGTACCGGGCCGACCCGCTCGTCGAACCGATCGACCCCGAGGTCGCCGCCCATCAGTTCCCCGACATGCGACCTCCCTGGGTAGTTCCCCAGGCCAAGAAACCGCGGAACCCCCCTGCGTACCGAGCACCGCGTGAACGCGACGACAACACGCGCGAACGGGAATGGCAACTGCGGCGCATGAAACGCCCGCCCGAAGAGGCGTGGACGTACGAGCTGGCAAGGCTCTACGCGTGGACCTATTACCGCCTGCAGAAACTCGACCGGCAACTGCAGGGAGAGATCTGCGCGAAGCAGGCCGAATTGGATCGGCTGGAACAAGAGTTGTTCGAGTTGAACCCAGAACTCCAGCCCTTCAAATCGCAACCACGACAACCAGCGCTAACGGCAACACGTTTGCTAAGAGAAGCGAATGTGAGCGCCCCGACATGTAATGCGAGCGAACTGCCAACCGGCGCTCCGCACGCCCAAGCAGACTTGAGGGTGGCACCCGGGGAATCGTCTGGTGTGTCGTTCGAAACGTTGAGCAACGTTTCATCTGGCGAGTTGGTTCACGCGTCATCTGCCAAGCCGATCGACGAGCCGACCGTCGAGTTTAAACACGAAACGCCTCATGCCAACGAACGCGGCCCGCCAAGCTAATGTCAGCTCCAACGGAGCGACCGTTCATAGCCAGGGGCGGCAGCCCCTGGAAAGCGATCTCATTAAAACATCTTAAGCCCTGAAAGGGCGGCCGAACCGGTGCGCGCACACTCGGCCGCCCCCTTGGGGCTTGGGACTCGTTGTTGGTGGCACGGGTACCAGGGGTTTCCACCCCTGGCTATGAACGGTCGCCCCTTTGGGGCTGGCGAGAAGATCGAACCGATCGCGTGAACCTGGGGGATGGTGCGATGCGTGGTCGTACCCCGCAACTCGCGGTGCTTGTGCCTGCGCCCTACGCGGCGAAGTTCATCTTTGGATCAGGCGAGAGCAACTCGATCTCGACGGCCGTTAGCGCTTTGACCAACTCGGCATCCGGCGAAGGGCGGCGGAGGGGGTCTTTGGCCAGCATTTGACTGACCAACTTATCGAGCGAGCCCGGAACGTGCGGAACCAGGGACCGTACGTTAGGGGCTCGCTGCGACAGTTGAGCTTGGACGATCGCTTCGGTCGACGTCTGGTCGTACAACTGACGTCCCGTGATCAGTTCAAACAGAATTACCCCCAGGCTATACGTATCGGCCTGGGGCAACACCGGCACGCTGGTCGTCAGCATCTCTGGTGGAAGATACCGTAGCGTCCCTTGGCGATCGCACTTGCGGCTGGTGCATGGCAGGCTCAAATCAACCCGCTGCGCGAAGCCC
The DNA here is from genome assembly GCF_002967715.1 of Blastopirellula marina. NCBI lineage: Bacteria > Pseudomonadati > Planctomycetota > Planctomycetia > Pirellulales > Pirellulaceae > Blastopirellula > Blastopirellula marina. Next base: position 284,870 of record NZ_PUIA01000057.1, on the reverse strand, counting down.
AGATCGATCAATGTCGCATGCCCGGTGCTGGAAAGGACCACGTTGTCCGGCTTAACGTCCCCATGGATCCAGCGGGCCTCGTGTACCTGCGTTAATCCCTGGGCCAGTTGCCGCGCTGTCCATACGGCACTACCCAATGGAAATGCTGTGCCTTGGCTGAGGATCTGCGAAAGGGTTTGCCCCCAGACGCGCGGCATGACAACGAACGAACCGGGACGCGTATCAATGACCGGTACGATGTGGGCCGAGGTGATCTCGCTGCCGGCGTCCGCCTCGCGGCACAGGCGATGGATCAGTTGGCGGTCCCCTTTGTATTCCGGGCGAATCGTTTTCAGGGCGAAGTCCCAGCCACTGAAAGCTCCTTCACTGGGGCGAGCGCGGAAGACGCGAAAGTACGTACCTTCCCCCAGTTGCGGTCCCACTTGCCACGAGCCATACAGGCAGCGGGGAGACCGGCGACGCGCCGCAGAAAACGTTGGTGATGTGCCGATGGTCGTCAAAGCGATGACTTTCCAAGCCGATCCTGGCCAAAAGACTCCTGAATAACTTCAATATTCGACCACCGAGAACGAAAACTCCGATAGTCGCCTGAGTTGTCCCGTTATCGGGGCCAGTCGGGTTTTACGGCCTAGGTAGCTTGGGCAACTCATAGCACCCCCTTTGGAAAATTGCCCAGTTTCAAGTAAGATAGTTAAGTATCTAGGTAAATTTTTGGACACTTCACAAAGGTAGAAATTCGAATGAAGAAGCTCGGATCCTTGTTGGTTCTCGTAGCCCTGACTGCTTTCATCGTCGGTTGCGCCCCAAAGGGTAGCCCATCGACCGGTAATCCCAACAGCAACAACACCGCCACGAACACCACGCACTAAGCGTAGTGCCGTCAGGCGTTTACCCCATAAGCACGTCGAAAACGAAAAAGACCGCCAGACAAACGTCGGCGGTCTTTTTTATGCTTTCGTTCCAGCAGCCGTTACTCGCTGGAACTGTTCTCGCGCTGGGCCATTTCTAGTTTCTTGATGTCCTCGGCCGAAAGCTGAGGGCGATCGACTTTGATGGTTAGCTTGTCGAGCTTTGCCGTCAAAGGGAACGGGGGATGATAGTCTTCGTCATTCACCCCGGTGAGCGTATCCGAACCGATATCGAACGATTCGTCCCACTGCAAGATCATGGGAATGGTCTTCTTCATTTCGATTGTCTGGGCCACCTTGCCGTCGACCAGCAGCGTGCCGGTGCCAGGCCGGCCAAGCCCGCTCATGTTGTTGAAAGCCAAAGTGCCAGTCCCCAGGCCGTCGTATTTGAAATCGAACGCGATCGTGTGTTTGCCAGGCGAAAGAGGTTCGCTGGCCTGCCACTTGATCCGTTGCAGGTCGACCAGGTTCCAGAGGAACGTCGGTTTCCCTTCCAGCAGATAGAAGCCGTATCCGCAGAATCGGCCGCCAGAGGTCAGGATCATTCCTTCAGCACCAGCCTCGGGAACGTCGATCTCGGCCGTGATGGTATACGACGAATTCAAGAGCATCGGCGAGTCCCCTTGCGGCAGCCCGGTCATCGCTCTGGTATAGACGAACTCGGTACGCCCCGCGGTAATATTCGGACGTGGGGCCACAATTCGGGCAGCGACCGACGCGTCCAGCGGAAACACCTGGTACTTCTTCGCCTCGTCGATAAACATCTGCTTCATCAGTTTCACCTTGTCAGGTTGCTGATCGGCGATGTTATTCGATTGGCTGAAGTCGGTTGTCAGGTCATATAGTTCCAGGACTTGATTGTTGAGTGGATCGGAATTGGCGACCCCGAATGCTTCCCACGGTGCACGATTGACCTTCGTGCTCAGCAGCCATCCTTCGTGATAGAGGGCCCATTGTCCCATCATCTCGAAGTACTGCGTTTTGTGCTGCGAGGGAGCATTGGCATTGGCTGCATCGAATGTGTACGCCAGGCTCGTTCCTTCGATGGGGGCCTGCGGGATACCATCGACGACATCCGGTGCTGGAATGCCAGAAACTTCGAGAATCGTCGGTACAATATCGATCACATGGCAGAACTGATGCCGCATGCCGCCGTGATCTTTGATAACGGCCGGCCACGAGATGGCCATGTTTTGGCGAATACCGCCGAGCTTCGATGCGTTTTGCTTGAACCAGGTAAACGGCGTATCGAATGCCCAAGACCAACCGGCCGACATGTGGTTGTAGGTCTCTTCGGTACCCCACACGTCGTACCACTTCATTTGAACGTCCACCGGCAGCATGTTCAGGCCATTGAAGAAGGCGACTTCGTTGGGTGTTCCCAGCGGGCCTCCTTCGGCGCTGGTTCCGTTGTCGCCGTTGATGTAGATGATCAGCGTGTTATCGAGCTTGCCGATGTCTTCGACTGCTTGCACAACGCGGCCGATCTCGTAGTCGTTGTAGGCACCGTAGGCGGCGAAGATTTCCACCTGGCGGATGAAGAGCTTCTTCTCTTCCGCGGTGCAGTCATCCCAGTTTTTGATAACATCGGTCGGCCATGGTTCGAGCTTGGTATCCGCGGGAATGACGCCCAGGCGTTTTTGATTTTCAAAGATCCGTTCGCGTAGCTTGTTCCAGCCATCGTCAAACAGGTGCATCTCGTGAATCTTGTCGACCCACTCCTGCGTCGGATGATGCGGAGCATGCGTCGCACCTGGGGCATACTTGATGAAGAACGGCTTGCTTGGGTCGATCTGGTTCATGCGGTGGATGTAGTCGATTGCATCGTCCGACATGGCCGTGATGAGGTTCCAGTTCTCTTGTCCCTTGAAAGGATAGATCTGAGTCGTGTTCCGAAAGAGATTGGGCTCCCATTGGTTCGCGTCGCCGCCGACGAAGCCATAGAAGTATTCAAAGCCCATGCCGGTTGGCCATTGATCGAACGGGCCAACCTGGCTGGCGGCGAACGCTGGCGTGTTATGGTCTTTACCGAACCAGGCTGTCGAGTAGCCGTTGTCCTTCAAGATGCGACCGACGGTGCATTTGTCTTCGGCAATGATGCTGTTGTAACCCGGGAACCCGGTCGACTGTTCGGAGATCACACCGAAACCGACCGAGTGATGATTACGGCCGGTGATCAGCGCGGCCCGCGTCGGAGAGCACAATGCGGTGGAATGGATGTTGTTGTAACGCAAGCCATTCTTAGCGATCCGGTCCATTGTGGGTGTCGGGATCACGCCGCCAAACGTGCTGGGAACGCCAAAGCCGGCATCATCGGTGATGATCAACAGAACATTCGGGGCCTGCTTTGGGGGAACGATTTGTGGTGCCCACCATGGTTTCGATTGCAACGCATCAGGCTGAATCACGCCGCCGAACGGTGGTTCAGGGGCCGGTAGTTGCTCGCCGCTGATGGTCGTCTTGGCCGCTGGCGAACCACTCGCCGGAGCGAAAGTTTCCTGAGCGTGGGCAACGCTCAAAGCCGTAACCATACATAGGCTTGCTACCAGACAGTGAACTGAAAAAACGCGTGAAGAAGTTATACGCATGATGATTCCCCCGATTTCGAACTTCTTTAGACGGTCGTATCTCGCTGCAAGATCGCCGCATTGGTACTAGTAATTGTCCGCTGAATACGGGGGAAATGCTAGTGAATTAATCGTGAACCAAGCCAACGCTTCCTAAACGGCTCATCGGCTGGCCATGGCCCCAGACCTGGGGGGCCGTACGATGGGAGCAGGGTTTCTCACCAGTATTTCCGGAGGTATCAGGGATGAAAATCAAACGACGCGGTTCGGCCACGTGTCGCGCATGGCAAAAGAAAACCGCAGGCATTTCTGCCTGCGGTTTACAATTTGAGCCGCTGTAGTGCGAGGACGATTACTTCGTTTCCTTCACTTGAATATGGCGATACTCCATCTGCCCGCGATCTCCTTCCAGGCCAATTGGTCCGGTCTCTGGCAGCTTGAACGCTTCTTCCAGAACTTCGCCGTTGCAGGTACAACGGGCCGTGTTGCCGGTGACTTCGACGACCAGTTCGTTCCAGTCTTGCGGCTTGTAGTTCTTCAGTTCCTTGTAAGGACCGGCCAGTGGATAGTCGCGGCATTGCAGCTGCGGGGCTCGAATGAAGACACCACTATCGGCGTTAGGGGTCGCGCGGAATTCGAGTTTCAGAACGAAGTCCTTGGGAAACTCGCGCTCGGTCCACATCTGCTGAATGCGGCGACCTTCGGCAGGCGTGGTTACCACAATGCGATCGCCGACCGCCTTATAGCGGCCATCAATGCTTTCGGTCTTGCCATCGAAGGTGATGTCCTCTTCGAAGATCGGCCAGGCAAGAGCGATCTTCTTGCCTTTGCGTTCGGGGTTGGCTTTGAACATCCAGCCGGTCAGATCTTTGCCGTTATACAGGCTCTCGAAGCCAGGCTCCGGTTCCCAGTTGTCGGCTTCGGTTTCAACGTAACCCAGCGTGGCAAAGATAGGCATCAGCGCGGCGGCCCACTTGGCATAACCTTGCTTGTTGGGATGCAGCAGGTCAGGGAACTCTTCGGCCTTGGCATCGCCATTTTCATCAGCGAAAGGAAGCCACGTTTCCAGGACGATCACTTGCGGATCGCCATGGGCGACTTGTTCGTAAAGCTCGTTGATCTTTTTGATCTTCTCGGCCGAACGGCTTTTCTTTTCCGAACTGGGGAAGACCTTGCACAAGATGATCGGCATCTTGGGATCGTGCTGCTTGAGTTCGGCGATGATCAGCTTGACATTGGCCGCGATCGTTTCCGGCTCGGCTTTTTCTTCGAGGTCGTTGGTCCCCATCAGCATGACGACTGCCTGGGGATTAAGCGAAAGGACATCCTCGTCCAGGCGAATCAGCATGCCGCGAGTCGTGTCGCCGCTGATGCCGCGGTTAGCGACCTTCAACTTACCGAAGCTGCCCCCCATGTTGTCGCCCCAACCTTGGGTGATCGAGTCGCCCAGAAAGACAACCGCCCCTTGATCCTTTTCAACTTGCTTCGACCAGTTCGCCCGACGATTCTGCCACAGATTGCGGAACCAATCGTAACGACGAATGGGGCCATCGCCAGCCAGTCCCTGATTGGTTTCTGGAATGGCGAAACCTTTGTCCTGGGCGTCGAGCTGCGGAGTGCTTAACAGGAAGAACGCAAACGTCAGCGTAAGAAGAATTCGTAGGTGATGTGGCATGGAGGCTACTTTCACGATAAGGAGGTTAGATCTCGGTGAGGTGAGTCGCGAAATATTATAGTCAAGGGAAAATCGGGACGCATCGGTGGATTTCTCGCCGGTATTAACCGTTTATTCGTTGTGGATTGGGCTTTTCGGCATTCTTCATTTGCACTGGCGAGTTTAGAGGCATAGATTTCAGATAGCGAATAATCGCAGGGCAGTTTCTTTCAAGGCGGCAATCGGGGGTTCTTTTGGCTGAGCCGCGGCCTGGGAAGTCGGAACGCTTCGCTCGTGAATGGCAGAGTAAATCGCGCTTGCCTTTCGCATCGTGAGCCATCTTTTTTTCTGTTGACGTTGCGCGAGGGCCTATCCCCTCGGCATTGCATGTGAAGGTTATGAGGAAACCGAGAGAATGACACACTTGAGTATCTACCGCTGTTTGTCTTTGGCTTTCGTAGCCATTTTAGGGTTCGCTGTAACGGCGAATGCCCAGACCAAGAAGCCGAACATTTTGTTTATCGTGTCGGACGATACCGGCTATGGAGACCTGGGCCCGTACGGTGGTGGCGTCGGACGCGGCATGCCCACGCCGAACATCGACCGAATGGCCGCCGAAGGGATGACCTTCTTCTCGTTCTATGCCCAGCCAAGCTGCACCCCAGGCCGCGCTGCTATGCAAACCGGACGTATCCCCAATCGCAGCGGGATGACGACCGTGGCGTTTCAAGGCCAAGGGGGCGGTTTGCCTGCGGCTGAGTGGACGTTGGGTTCGGTCTTAAAGAAGGGTGGCTATCAAACCTATTTCACCGGCAAGTGGCACTTGGGGGAAGCGGACTACGCACTGCCTAACGCCCACGGCTACGACGAAATGGAGCACTGCTTCCTGTATCACTGCAACGCCTACACCTACGGCGATCCGACCTGGTTCCCCGATATGGATCCGAAGTTGCGCGAGATGTTTGACAAGGTCACCAAGGGATCGCTTTCCGGCAAAGCAGGCGAGCCAGCCAAAGAAGATTGGAAGGTCAACGGCCAGTACGTTGACACGCCAGAGAAGGGTGTCGTCGGCATTCCTTTCATGGACAAGTACGTCGAACAATCCGGCCTCAAGTTCCTGGAACAGGCCGCGAAGTCGCCTGACACGCCGTTCTTCATCAACATCAACTTCATGAAGGTGCATCAGCCGAATATGCCAGCACCGGAGTTCAAGCATAAGTCGCTGTCGAAGTCGAACTACGCTGACTCGGTGGTCGAACTCGATACCCGCATCGGCAACATCATGGACAAGCTTCGTGAACTGAAGCTCGATGAAAACACCCTCGTCTTCTACACCACCGACAACGGTGCCTGGCAAGACGTCTACCCCGACGCCGGTTACACGCCGTTCCGTGGCACCAAGGGTACCGTCCGCGAAGGTGGTAACCGCGTGCCAGCGATCGCTATTTGGCCTGGTAAAATCAAGCCCGGCGTTCGCAACCACGACATCGTCGGTGGGCTGGACCTGTTGGCGACGTTTGCCAGTGTCGCTGGCGTCGAACTGCCCAAGAACGACAAGGAAGACAAGCCGATCTATTTCGATAGTTTCGACATAACCCCGGTTTTGACCGGCAGTGGAAAGTGCCCGCGTACTGAGTGGTTCTACTTCACCGAAGATGAACTCACCCCCGGTGCTGCTCGAGTGAACAACTACAAGGCGGTGTTCAATCTGCGTGGTGACGATGGTCAAGAAACAGGCGGTTTGGCGGTCGATTCCAATCTTGGTTGGAAAGGTGCCAAAGCGTACGTGGCAACCGTGCCGCAGATCTTTGACCTGTACCAAGATCCACAGGAACGTTACGACATATTCATGAATAACTACACCGAGCGAACCTGGACAATGGTGACGTTCAACGACGCAATCGTGAAGTTGATGAAGACCTACGTCCAATACCCGCCACGGAAGTTGCAAAGCGAATCGTATTCAGGGCCGATCACCCTCTCGGGCTATCAGCGTTTCCAGTACATTCGTGAGGAACTGGAGAAAGATGGTGTTAAAATTGGCTTGCCGACCGGCAACTAACTTTACACCACCGATAGGCAAGTCGATCGCTTGATCGCATGCACAACCTTGCAAATGGAAAACCGCAGGTGGAGATGTCTGCCTGCGGTTTTTTTATTGGTTATGGAGCTCGCCTTGAACGTGTTGGATTCTTTCTCGCAGGATTATCCTGAAGCGCAATCGCGCTTTCGCGAAGCCGCCACGAAGCTCGGCTTTTCGCTTGAGTCGCATTCGATTGGCGAGAACGGTCCCGATGGCAGCGAACTGTCTTTTGACGTGGCCTGTTCGACTGGTGGCGATCCAAGCCGGGTGCTGGTTATCTCCTCAGGCATTCACGGCGTCGAAGGTTTCTTCGGATCGGCCGTGCAGTTGGGGATGCTTGATGAGTGGTCGCAAGGCGAAATGCCTCAGCCAAAGGTCGTGCTGCTGCATGGGCTCAATGCGTATGGCTTTGCCTACAGTCGGCGGTTCAACGAAGACAACGTCGACCCCAACCGCAACTTCCTGCTCGCCGGCCAGCCGTTCGCAGGCTCGCCCCCTGGGTATGCCGAACTCGATTCTTTCCTCAATCCGAAGCGGCCCCCATCCTCGTGGGAACCCTTCTCCGCCAAAGCCGTTTGGTTGATTGCACAACACGGCATGAGCAAGCTCCGCAGTGCGATTGCTTCGGGGCAGTACGACTATCCGCAAGGATTGTTCTTCGGTGGCAAAGGTCCCACTCGTATGCAAACCATCTTGCAGCAGAACATGCCCCGCTGGCTGGCAGGAAGCGAGCAGGTCGTGCATCTCGACTTTCACACCGGACTGGGTGCCTGGGGCACTTGGAAGCTGTTGATCGATTACCCGTTGAGTGAATTGCAACGGAAACAGCTTGCGGGTTGGTTCGGTGCCGATTCGTTCGAGGCCAACACCGAGAGTGATATCGCTTACGATGCCCGCGGTGGGTTCGGGCAGTGGTGCGTCGCGCAGAAGTTCTCACCAGAATACCTCTTCGCATGTGCCGAATTCGGCACCTATCCGGCGGTAAAAGTCCTGGCAGGCCTGCGTGCCGAGAACCAAGCCCATCACTGGGGCAAAGCAGAGGCCGCGTCAACTCGCAAAGCGAAGCAAACGCTGAAAGAACTATTCTGTCCGTCCGCTGCCAGTTGGCGCGAAGAGGTACTGCGGCAAAGCAAGCAACTTGTCCGCCAGGCAGAGCAGGGGATGTGCGGCGAAGGGAAGTCGTAGATGCGTTACGCGAGATAGACGATCATCGCCCGATTGGATGTCGCGATGTCCGAGACGAACTTCTGCAACTCTTTCAAGTAGTCGGTGACATACCCGATGCAGTCTTCTTTCGGCTCGTCTTTCCAAACTTCAGGATAGATACCATGACGCGCGAAGTCAGCCGGATTGGCCTGTTCGTAAAGTTGGTCGACATCGATCACGGACAATGCCGCGGCGATCTCTTTCACTTCCTGCGAAGTAAATCCGCGGGGATAGCCATAGCCGATTTCTTCCTTGATGTCCTCGCCGCCGTGAATCATGAATGCCAGCGGTCCTTCGCCACCCCCTTCGGTTCCGGTCAGCAGAAAGTGAATGCCATGCCAGGCCTTGTCGACGTCGGCATCGACGACTGGCTGCGAGAGTTGCCAAGGATCTTCTTCCGGTTCTGGGCGTAGCTTCGCACCGAACAGCCTGGCCAGCCACGAAGGTTGACGACGCTTCGGGATGGAATCGCTCCAGAGGAGATGAATTCGCCGGGGCACGCTGATGATTGCCTGAAGGTCTTCGTCCTCCAACGCACAGAAACAACCGACCATGCCCATCGCGCGTTTCCTCTTTCAACGAAACCAATGCCGTAACAACTCACGTGCTCGGAAACAATGTAGCGAGATTCGCCGCCAGGGAACACCTTTGTCCCTGCGTCAAAGTCTGCGGGCTGTAACTATCACGATGGCAGGAAGCTGCCCGGCGATGTGCTTTAACGCGGTGGATAGTTGCCTTGAGCTTGTTTGCGGCTTAAGATAGCGTTTTTCTTCTCAAATTCTCGGGTTTTCCCCTCGCACTGACTCCTCGAAGGATCTTCCCCTTGAATCGACTTCCCAGATTGTTGTTGGTTTTGTTGGTCGCTTTGACCTTTGCCAGTTGCCGCGCCAAGACCGAAAACCAGGCAGCCGGTAGCGGCGGTTATGAATTTCCCATTGAAGCAGGCAAGTATCGGATCCTTGGTATTCGTACCGACAACACCGACCATGCCCGGGCAAAGCAGAACGCCGAGTCGGCGATTGCCAACAACCCGAACCTGAAAGCGATGGTCGGGCTGTGGGCTTATAACCCGCCCATGATCCTTAGCGCGGTCGAAGGGGCCGGCAAGGTGGGCGAGATCCAGGTCATTGGTTTCGACGAAGACCCGGTCACGCTCAAAGGGATTGAAGACGGCAAAGTTCACGGCACGGTCGTGCAGCAGCCGTTCGTCTTCGGGTACAAGTCGGTCGAGTTCCTTTCGGCCCTGGCCCGCGGTCAGTCGCTTGACATTCCGGAAAACAATTTGATCTTCGTTCCTTTCAAGGCCATCAATAAAGACAACGTCGTCGAGTTTCAGGCAGAACTTAACCGCATCAAGGCAGGCAACGGAACACCACCTCCGCACAATCAGCCGAACTACGACACCAGCAAGAAGGTGAAGATCGCGTTCCTGACCAACACGGTCGATCCGTTCTGGAACTATGCCGAAGAAGGGGTCCGCGTCGCCGAGCCAATCTTCAACGCCGAGTGCGAAGTCTACCATCCGCCCAATGGTACTCAGGAAGAGCAGAAGCGATTCATCGAACGCAAGATCGGCGACGGCTGCGAGGCATTGGCCATGAGCCCCAGCTCGCCGGAAAGCCAGACCGGCTTGATCAACAAGGCGGTCGAAGCGTTTCATGGCAACGTGATCTGCCACGACTCGGACGCCCCCAATAGCCAGCGTAAGTTCTACATCGGTACGCACAACTACCTGGCCGGCCGCGAAGTGGGTCGCCTGGTGAAGGAAGCGATTCCCGACGGCGGCGACGTGATGATCTTTGTCGGCATGATGGAGCAGCTCAACGCCCAGGAACGCAGTGCCGGCGTGATCGACGAACTGCTGGACAAGCCGATTCCGGCTGAGATCGCCAAGTACATGCCCAAGGAAGAGACGCCTAAGGAAGAGGCTCCGAAAGAGGAAGCTCCCGCGGAAGAGAAGCCTGCTCCCGAGGCGGCTCCGATGAAGGAAGAATCTTCCAACGAAGTGGAGAGCTAATCGCGACTTGCCCATGAGCTCTTCGGCCCCTCCGTTTTTAGAAGTCGAGCGAATCTCGAAACGCTTTCCCGGCGTCAAGGCTTTGTCGGAAGTCTCGCTACGCGTGGGCGCTGGCGAGTCGATTGCCGTCATTGGCGAAAACGGTGCCGGCAAAAGCACGCTGATGAAGATCCTGGCCGGCATCCAGTCGCCCGACTCGGGTACGATCCGCGTGGAAGGGAAACCGGTCGAGATTCGCAGCGTGAACGACGCGCTCGACATGGGTATCGCCTTGATCCACCAGGAATTGAATCTATGCGATAACCTCACGGTCGGCGGCAACATCTACCTCGGCCGCGAACCGAAGCGATTGGGCTGGATCAATCAGGCCGAAGTGAATGCCCAGTCGCGCAAGTACCTCGATCAGGTCGGGCTGAAGGTCGACCCGCGAACTCTGCTGGCTGATTTGTCGATTGGTCAACAGCAACTGGTCGAAATCGCCAAGGCACTCTCGTGCAACGCGAAGCTGTTGATCATGGACGAGCCCACCTCGAGCCTGTCTGCCCGCGAGGTGGAGCGGCTGTTCGAGGTGATTCAGTCGCTGCGCGCTTCGGGCGTGAGTATCGTTTACATCTCGCACCGCTTGAGTGAAGTGCATCGTGTGTGCGATCGCGTGGTCGCTTTGCGGGACGGTCAAAACAGCGGTGAGCTCGCCCGCGAAGAGATCTCGCACGATAACATGGTGCGGCTGATGGTTGGCCGCGATCTCGATCAGTTCTATGCCCACCAGCCAATTCCACCAGGGGATGAAGTGCTACGCGTGAATGCCGTTCGCACGCATGCCCATCCGGCCCATGAGATCAGCTTCCATCTGCGTGCTGGCGAAATCGTGGGCCTGGCTGGTTTGGTCGGAGCAGGGAGGACCGAACTGCTGGAAACGTTGTTCGGGATTCACCCGCCGGAAAGTGGCACGATCGAAGTTGCTGGGAAAGCGGCTGCAATTCGTTCGCCGCAAGATGCGATCGGCCACGAGATCTTCCTGGTGCCTGAAGATCGCAAGCAGCAGGGGCTGGTCTTGCCGATGGATGTCGGACAGAACACCACGCTGCCAGGGCTGCACCGGTTGTCGTACTTTTCATGGGTCGATCCGCGGCAAGAGCAACAGCTGGCCGACGACATGGTCAAACGCATGCGGGTGAAAACGCCCAGCACGCGGCAGATTATTCAGTACCTCAGCGGCGGCAACCAGCAGAAAGTGGTGATCGCCAAGTGGCTGGCCATGAATCCCAAGATTCTACTTTTGGACGAACCTACCCGCGGCATCGACGTGGGAGCGAAGCACGAAATTTACGAGCTGATGGAAGAGCTGGCCCGGAAAGGGGTGGCAATCTTGTTCGTTTCGAGTGAAATGGAAGAGATCCTGGGAATGGCCGACCGCGTGCTAGTGATGCACGAAGGGACCATGTCTGGCGAACTTACACGAGACCAACTCAGTGAAGAGGCGGTCATGCACCTTGCCACCGGTCAACAGTTGACCGCCGTTTGAGTAAGAGAAGCACTGAATGCTTAAGAATATTGTTCTCCTGCTGTTGATCTTCGCCATCTTCGGCGTGACCTCGCTGATCGCACCAACCTTTGCCAGCGGTTACAATCTCGACATCATGGCGCGCTGGACCGGGCTTTACGGCATCATGGCGATCGGGGCCGCGTTTGTGATCATTGCCGGAGGGATCGATCTTTCGATGGGATCGATGGTCGCACTGATCGGCGTGCAGTTCGGCATTCTCATCAACGATCAGCAGATGAACCCCTACGCGGCGATGGTGATCGTACTGGTTGGGGCGATGCTGATTGGCCTGGGTTATGGACTGTTGATCACCAAGCTGAAGTTGCAGCCGTTCGTCGTCACGCTATGCGGACTGCTGGTGCTGCGAAGCGTTGCCCGGTACTTGGCGCACGATGATAAGATTTCGAACTTCGTCACCCCGGACGGCGGGACCGATATCAGCTATTTGACTTCGGCTGACTTTCTTTGGCTGCCCCTTCCGCTGTGGATGCTGCTGATCATCGGTGTCATTTCGGCACTGGTGCTGAACAAGACGACCTTCGGGCGTTATTTGAAAGCCCTGGGCAACAACGAACAGGCTGCCAGGTACAGTGGGATCAATACCGATTGGATTACGATCGCCGCGTACATGGTGTGCTCGCTGATGGCAGGTATCTCGGCCATTTTGTTCGCCATCGACCTGAACAGCGTCGGCCCGAACGAAGCCGGCACGTTCTACGAACTGTACGCGATCGCCGCGGCGGTACTGGGCGGCTGTAGTCTTCGCGGCGGTACCGGTTCGATTGTGGGTGTTATCTTAGGTACGGCCATTCTGCGAGAGCTGTACCAGGCAATCGAAACGCTGCAGGTTTCCGAACTGGAAGGAACCGTCATCGGCATCGTCATCCTGGCCGGCGTCATCGCCGACGAAATCATCCGCCGCGTCGTCGATGCCCGACGACGGAAGCAAGAAGCGACCAGCGGATAGGGCCTGAAATCTTGATGGATCAACTGCGTTTTTGTCGTATAATTCATCTGAGGCAGTTTCAACCTTCGGAAGATACGCGATGAACATTCATATATCCGGCGTTGCGGAAGAAGTAATCCAAAGCATCATCGACGCAGGCGACGCCGCCACTCCTGAAGAAGCCGTTGCTCTGCTTGCCCAGCGCGCGATGAGCGAACGAGAGATGCTGCCAGCCACCAACGACCCGCAAGTCATCGCCGCCATCTCGGTCGGCATCGAAAGTGGTGAGGCCGGGCCGCTTACCAAGGAAGATTGGAATAGTCTTCACACTAAGCTCGACCAGTACCTGGCAGAAAAGCAGGGGCAACGCAGTGCCGGGTAGTCGTGCGGAACTGATTAAGTCACCGCAGTCGATGATCGACCTGTTCGAGATTGCGAAGTATCTCGTTGATCAAGACCCTGAGCTAGGGTATCGGTTTCTTGCCCGTGCTGAAGAAACAATGGAACTACTTGCATCTAGTCCATTGATCGGTGAGCCGTTTGCCATTCCAGGCCAGCCAAATCTCAGAGCAAAGCTGGTTCGCGAATTTAAGAGATACGTGATCTATTATCGAAGTTCCACTCAGCGCGTCGTGATCATTCGCGTGTTGCATGGAAGTCGAGATTCGATAAACGAACTTAAGGTTGAGTAATTTCGTTGAGCGGGTGACCGTTTAATCGCCTAGCTGTCGATTTCGGCGTCATCTGATTCGCGGGAAACCTCGGGCAGAAACTGGTCTATGTCAACGATGGCGACAAACCAAATCATCCAGAGCGGCAAGGTCCAGTAATGGAGTAAGATCAGAACGTTATCGGTCGCCGTTCGGCCCCCATAGGTGATGGCGAAATAGACGCCAGCGAATGACACGATTAACAAGATAAAGCTACTTGCCCGCGTTTCTTTGCCGAGCCGTATTGAAATGAGGTAAGCGAGGGTAATTGCAATGATGGGACCGTAGCGTTGCAGAAAGACGTAGACGATGCCAATTTGGTGTTGAAGCCCCAGGAGAATGCCGACCAGCGAGACGCATAGCAATAGCGTCGCGAGAGGAAAGGTTGGCGAGAAGTAGGCATTCGGGCGAAGACGGCATTCTATCGCCGGAACGCAAATCGCAGTCACGGCGAACGCGACAAGCAAATCGATCGTCAGGGCATCGAGACGGAACTGGTTGCGATAGACGTATCCGCCGATCTCGTAGACCGTCAGCGGAAACCCAACATCGGCAATTCCATCGGTTCGGTAGTTGAACGGATTGGCTGTAACCGCGTTAATGGCGATACAGCCACCGAGAACCAAAAGGATGGCGATAACTCGATCTTTGATGGGGATGGCCGTCTTCATGATCTAGGGCAATCCCCAAGGGTTTCTTACCCGAAGAACGCCACGGCGTTCTGGAATAGCTTCAAGCCTTCACCTGGGTCGGTGCCTTCGCCGCGGGTCCAACGGGGGTGATGCGTGCGGTCGATGTAGCGTTCGGGGTGAGGCATCAGGCCGAAGATGCGGCCGGTTGCGTCGCATACGCCAGCGACGTGACGCTGGGCACCGTTGGGGTTGTCGGGGAAGGAGATGCAGTCTTCCCCTTCGCGGTTGGCAGCATAGGTCAAGCAGAGCTGACCGGCGGCTTCCAGGGCATCGAGGGTTGCTTCATCGCGGGCAACGAAACGCCCTTCGGCATGGGCGACCGGCAGGTACATCTGGTTGATGTCTTGCAGGAAGACGCACTTGTTGCTGGAGGTCTTCAGGTTCACCCAGCGATCCTGGAACATGTGGCAGTCGTTCCAGGCCAATGTGCTGGAAGGCAGACCTTGTTCGTCGTCGGCCAGCAAAAGGCCGGTTTTGATCAGGATCTGAAAACCGTTGCAGATGCCCAGGATCAGCTTGCCGTCTTCGTGGAACTTCTTCACGGCATCCATCAAGTGATGACGGAATAAGCTGCCCACGATACGGCCGGCCGAGATGTCGTCGCCGTAGCTGAAGCCACCGGAGAGGGCGAGGATTTGATAGTCGTGCAAAAGCTCGGGCTTTTCCAGCAAGCGGTTCAAGTGCACGCGATCGGCGGCGGCACCTGATTGCTCGAAGGCATAGGCGGTTTCCTGGTCGCAGTTGGTACCAGGCGAGCGAATCAACAAGGCTTTAGGCTGAGCCATCGTTCGAGATCTTTCCGTGTCACTACCAATTCAGGGGAGCTTGCCAAGCCTGTTTCAACAATTCGATCGGTTCGTCGAGCAGGGTGGTTTCGCCTTGCTTGACGACCAGCTCTTTGTGCTCGGCTACGTGACCAATGTGGGCAAAGGGAGCATCGCCGAGTGCGGCTTCAAACTCGGCGGCGGAACCTTCCGGCACTTCGCAGACGAAACGCGTGTTCGATTCGCTGTACAGCAGTTGGACCGCCGAGGCGTTTTCCAACTGGTGAGGAATGTTGTCGAGCGATATCTCGGCCCCGATTCCACCGGCGAAGGCCATTTCGGCGACTGCCACGGCGAGGCCGCCTTCGGACAAGTCGTGACATGCCCGGATGGTTTTAGCTTGAATGGCCGCGTGAATCCCGCCGAAGACCTGTTTGGCCAGGTCGGTATCGACTTGCGGAACCTGACCACCCAGCTTGTCGTTGACCAGGCTCCAGTGCGAACCACCCAGTTCATCCTTGGTGATACCCACCACGTACAAACGGTTGCCAGCTTGTTTCAGGTCCATGGTGACGCAGGTCGAAACGTCTTCGACCTGTCCCATGGCACTGATAAGCAAGGTCGACGGAATGGCGATCGTCTTCTTGTCGCCATGTTGGTCGAAGAAGCTGAATTCGTTGTTCAGGCTGTCTTTACCGCTGATGAACGGCGTACCCAGGGCAACAGCCAGATCGCGGCAAGCCAATGCTGCCCGGACCAGCGTGCCGAGCGTTTCCGGTCGGTCGGTGTAGCCCCAGCAGAAATTATCGAGGATGGCGATCTTCGAGGGATCGGCACCGACGGCCACGCAGTTTCGCAGGGCTTCATCGATGGCACTGGCGGCCATGTCGTAGGGATCGAAGTCGCCGAAGTGCGGGTTCATGCCACAGGACAGGACAATCCCTTTGCGGCTGCCCAGCACTGGGCGAACGACGGCGGCATCGCTGGGGCCATCGTTCTGCACGCCGACCAGTGGCTTGATCACGCTGCCCCCTTGGACTTCGTGATCGTACTGGCGAATGATCCATTCTTTGCTGGCCACGTTGAGCGAGCTGAGGATCTTACGCAGGTCGTCGCCGAGCGAATTGGCATCGTCGCTGCTAACGGTCAGCGGCTGTGTTGTTGGCGGGGTGAACACGGCATCGCGAACGATCGGCGGGCGACCATCGTGCAGGAACCGCATGTCGATCTCGCCGACCGTATTGCCGTTGTAGGTCAGCGTCAGGTTGCCGGTCGGGACGAACTTGCCGAGCACAACCGCTTCGCTTCCTTCGGAGGCGAACAACGCTTGCAGCTCTGGCCACTTCTCTTCCGGCACAGCCAGGACCATACGTTCCTGGGCTTCGCTGATCCAGATTTCAGTGTAGGTGAGACCTTCGTATTTGAGGGGAGCCTTTTCGAGCCACACTTCCGCCCCGAGTTCTTCCCCCATTTCGCCCACGGCGCTGGAGAAACCACCGGCACCGCAGTCGGTCACGGCGTTGTACAAGTTGAGGTCGCGGGCCTTAAGCAGGACGTCGAGCACCATCTTTTCGGTGATCGCGTTCCCGATTTGCACGGCACCGCCGGAAAGGGATTCGCTTTCGCTGGTGAGTTCGGCCGAACTGAAGGTGGCACCGTGGATACCATCGCGACCGGTACGGCCACCCACGGCGACGATCAGGTCGTTCGGTTGAACTTCCTTGAACGACTTGTCGACCGGAATCAGACCAACGTTGCCGCAGTAAACCAGCGGATTGCCCAGGTAACGTTCGTCGAAGTAAACGGCACCGTTGACCGTGGGAATGCCCATGCGGTTGCCGTAGTCTCGCACGCCGCTGACAACGCCCTTCATGACGCGACGCGGATGAAGCACGCCCTGCGGGAGGCTGCCGGGGTCGGTCTCTGGCGGAGCGAAGCAGAAGACGTCGGTGTTACAGATCGGCTTGGCACCCATGCCGGTGCCCATCGGGTCGCGAATCACGCCGCCGATGCCGGTGTTGGCACCACCGTAAGGTTCCAGGGCACTGGGGTGATTGTGCGTTTCGACCTTGAAACAGACGTTGTATTCGTCGTTGAAGGTGACGATGCCGGCGTTGTCTTTGAAGACGCTCACGCACCAGTCGTCGTCGCCGAGGCTCTTACGAATCTGCTGAGTGGCGGCAAAGATCGTTTCCTTCAACATGTTGTCGAAGTGCAGCTCTTGCTTGTCGTCTTTGTAAGCGATCTTGCCGGCCAGCGTTTTGTGGCTGCAGTGCTCGCTCCACGTCTGGGCGACCGTTTCCAGTTCGATGTCGGTCGGATCGCGCCCCAGTTCCTGGAAGTACTTCTGGATTGTCTGCATTTCGACCAGCGTCAGGTAGAGCTGGCCTTCCTTGGAAAGGAGTTGCAGGTGATCGTCGTCGAGGGAGCGGATGTTGACCGTCTTCAGCTCGAACGGCTGCGACTTGCCGAACGACAGGCGTTCCAGGTCCATCGGGCCGTAGATGACCTGTTCGACCGAGTCATTGGCCAGCAGCTTGGTGACCAGGCGTTCGAGCTGGGCGTTGTCGAGCCCACCGATCCAGTACTTGCGGAACGTGCGAACGGCTTCGGCTGGTTTACCAAAGTCGGCGATGGCGGCCTGGGTGCTTTGGGCCACCGGATCCATCACACCGGGCTTAGGCATGACGTAAATCAGGCGGTCGTACAGGGTCGAAGGGGTTTCGGCCAGGATGGCTTCCCCTGCCTGGGCGACGACAGCCCGTTCCACCACGTTGTCGACCAGCAGTTGGTCGGCGAGCAGTTTGATATGATCCGCGTCGAAATCGGCTTGGACGAGAAATCCGTGCGCCGTGGCAATTTCGAGATGGGTGGCGATTTGCAGGTCTTCGGCGTCGGCAACGATGGATTGGGCCAATCGATCGACGTGTCCCGAAGCGGGATAGATGTCAACTTCCCACAATGTCACGGTGGTGCTTTCCCTGTTTTAGGAGCTTGATCCAGTGCTCTTCTTGACCTGCTTCCAGCGAGGTTCGAAAGGCAGCCAGCAATTTCTCAAAGTTCGCTAGCGTCTGCAAGACGTGGCCCCGATTGGTGGAGAGGATCTGACGCCACAAATCGATGTCTCCGGCGGCAATACGCGTGGTATCGGCCCAACCGGTACTGGTGAACTTGAGCATCGCTTCGGGGGTGGAAGCTGCCACCAAAGCGGCAATAACGTGGGGCATATGGCTCGTAGCGGCGACGATGGCGTCATGCTCGCTGGGGCTCATCTCGTGGACTTCACTGCCCAACGATTCCCAAAATTTGCGGACAGTCGCTTTTGCGGTTCTTTCCGTTTCGGCGACTGGAGTGACGATTGTCACGCGATTTTGAAACAAGTCGGCAGTGGCATAATCGCTGCCACTTTTGTCGCTGCCCGCCATGGGGTGGCTGCCGACGAAATAGACATCCTTGCGGCCGCGAATCGACTCACTCGAATGGAGGGTGTCTACAATTTTCTGCTTGGTACTGCCGGCATCGGTAATGATGGTGCCGGGCTGGCAGAAGGGGACCAACTGTTCGACCAGCGGCACGATCGACTCGACCGGCGAGCAAACGACAATCAGATCGGCTCCGCGGATGCCGGCCTGCCACTGGGTGGTTGCTTCGGTAAGGCACCCTTGTCGCTGGGCCCTGGCCAGCTTTTCTTCGCTGCGACCGATACCTACCACTTTGTCGGCAATCTTTCGCGCAAGCGCTGCTCGTCCGATAGAGCCACCAATGAGCCCCACGCCGAGAATCGCGATTTGTTTGAAGTCAGCCACGGTGTTTGCCTGGTAAATAAGGTAAGCCGCAGATTATAGCAGGAGTTCGAGGAGTTTTCAGTGTTCCGTTTTCAGTTTTCAGTAAGATGAGAGAACCCGTCGAAGCGTGCTTAGCTTCTTACTGAAAACTGAACACTGAAAACTTCCCACTAGCGCATGCTCTTCTCACCACGCATTCGTACCGGACAACTTGTTCAACTGTGTCGCCGAGTCGGCAATCAGCTTCAAGCTGGGGTCGACGTACGTCGTGTCTGGAAGCGCGAAGCGGAGCGGGCCTTTGGGTCGCAGAAGCAGATGATGCTCGAGATCACCGAGAGCATCGACCGCGGGGGATCGATGCACGACGCGATCAACCGGACCGGCGAGTACTTTCCGAAGCTCTTTCGCCAGATGGTGGAATTGGGCGATTCGACCGGGCACCTGGATCGCATCTTTCTGGAACTGGCCGATCAATACGAGCACCAAATCCAACTTCGCCGTTCGTTTATGGCAGGCATCCTCTGGCCGATGATTCAGTTGGTACTGGGAATTCTGATCGTGGGCTTTCTGATTGCGGCGATGGGGTGGGTCGGGGAGATGACCGGGAAGCCGATCGATCCGCTGGGTGTCGGCCTGGTCGGTACCAAGGGGGCCATCGAGTACTTCGCGATTATCGGGACGATCATTTTCCTCTCGTACTGCGTCTACTTCCTGTGGTCACGCGGCCAGTTTGCGTTTCTGCAACTCGATCGGTTGATTATGAACATTCCGGGAATTGGCACGCCCATCCGTACGCTCTGTCTTTCGCGCATGGCCTGGGCCATGTCGCTTACGATTGGGGGCGGGATGGAAATCCGCAAGGCGATGCGTTTGTCGCTGGAAGCAAGCCGTAGTCAGTACTACCAGCAATTTGCCAATCAAGTCGATCGCGAACTCCTGGCCGGCGAAGAAATCCACGATATCTTGCGCAGGACGCGGAGTTTTCCGCCTGACTTTTTAGATGTCGTCGAGACAGGCGAAATCTCGGGAACCCTCTCCGAATCGATGGAGAAGCTTTCAGTCTTGTATCAAGAGAAAGCACGGGCCGCCCTCAATACGCTGGCGATCATCGGTGGCGTAATCATTTGGATGATGATCGCGGCTTTGTTTGTCGTGGTGATCTTCAAACTGTTCTTCACGTTCTATCTCAACCCGCTGAACGAAATCCTGGAAAACCCAATGGGCAATCCGCGGCGGTAGACTTCAAGAAAAAGCAACGGCCACCAGATGGTGGCCGTTGGGATTTCGATAAACCTAAGCCAGCGTTAGTTGGCCGAAGGTTCTTGTTTCCCTTTGCCGTTGGCCAGGGACTCGGGGTCTTCGGTGTAGCGGACCAGGGCTTCAGGCAGTTCGATGCCGCCGATGTCTTTCATGACCTGCATCATCGGGGGCAAGGTCTTGGCCATGCCACTGAGCCAGTCGGCGGTGTTCGAGCGGCCGTTTTGACCGCCACCTTCCCAGACGACCACCTTGTCGAACTTGATGTTCGAGATTGCCTTGGCACTGGTTTCGGCCAGCGTGTCGAGGTGTTCCAGCAGCATCAGTTGGAACGCTTCCTTGCTGCTACCGCACGCTTCGACGATCGCTTTCAAACCTTCACCCTTCTTGGCCAGTTTTTCGTATTCACCGCGGGCTTCGGCTTCGAGCTTGGCGTAGATCGCGTCGGCTTCGGCCTGGGCCAGGATACGACGTCGGGCAGCTTCGGCAGCCGAATCAACTTCGATCTTGGCCTTCTCGGCTTTAGCCGGAGCTTCCAACAACGCACGCTTTTCGGCTTCCACACGCTCGGCTTCGGCGATGGCCGCTTTGGCGAGAGCACGGTTCTCGGCTTCTTTCACCGCACCTTCCGCTTCGCGTTTGCGGATTTCACCGCGTTCGTAGGCATCGGCTCGTTTGACGGCCAGTTCGGCCTTCGAGGCTGCGACCTTGGCTTCCGAAAGGTTTTCCCCTTCGATGGCGGACGCGTCGGCTTCGGCGATTTTGACACGCTTTTCGCGTTCGGCGTCTTTCACGCGGGCTTCCCGCTCGAACTCGGCGTTGCGTTCCCCGATGGTTGCTTCGGCGTCGGCGTTGGCCATGCGAATACGCTTTTCACGTTCGGCATCTTTCACCGCGACTTCGCGTTGGAATTCGGCTTCGCGTTCACCGACCGTTTGTTCTTTTTCGAGTTCGGCGATACGGATGGCTTGTTCACGTTCGGCTTCGCGGGTACCGATCATACGGGCCTTGGTCGCGTTGGCGACTTCGACTTCCCGGTCGCGCTGAGCAGCGGTCACGCGGATTTCACCCATCTTCTCGTTGTCGGCCACGTCGCCACGTGCTTGTTGAATGGCCAGCGAGGCCGCCTTCTGGCCGATGGCGTCGATGTAGCCAGACTCGTCGGTAATGTCGGTGATGTTGACGTTGATCAGCACCAGGCCGATCTTGTTGAGTTCTGGTTCAAGCGAGCGCTGGATGTGTTCGAGGAACGTATCGCGGTCGCGGTTGATTTCTTCGATCCGCATGGAGGCGATCACCTGACGCAGCTGACCGAAAATGAGTTCTTCAGCCTGTTTGCGGATTTCGTTGGTGGTTAAACCCAACAGACGAACGGCTGCGTTGTCCATGACGCCGGGCATGGTGCCGATGGCGACGGTGAAGCAGCTAGGAACGTTCACGCGGATGTTTTCCGAAGAAAGAGCACCACGCAGCGGGATTTCAATTTGGATCGGTTCCAGGCTCAAGTAGGCGTAGTCCTGGACCAGCGGCCAGACGAACTTGGCACCACCGTGAACGGTTTGGGCCGACTTGCCCCCGCCAGTCTTACCGTAGACGACCAGCACGCGGTTACTGGGGCAGCGTTTGTATTGGCTTTTGAGCAAGATCAGCAAGCCGAACACGAGCATGACGAACCCGAGCGCGATCAGCGAGAAAATCCCGGGCCAAGTACCGAGCCAGTCTAGAATGCCACCGGAGCCTTGGGCGATGAGTAGTACGTTGTCCATGAATTGGGTGTCCTCGTTGTTCAAACTTGTTGCCGGCACAATCCGCGCGCAGCGGCATCTATGAGTATGTAGGTCGCGATCTCCCTATCCTGGGGTGATCGGGTGCAAAGAAGTCGTTTTTCTAGTGGGTATGTGCCGTTTGTTCCGGTTCTACGGAATCGGGTTGGGCACGCATGGGTGTCGATAGGGGAACGACCAGAACGATGGTGGGGCTCACAACATCGACGACTTGAATAGGTGTTCCGGTCGCCAGCTTTTCGTCGGCAGTCGTCTGGGCGGCGAACTCGACCAGTTGGTCTTGCACGCGTACCTGGATCTTGCCGACGCCGCTCTTGCTGGCGGGGATGGGGATGTAAACCGTCCCGTTCTCGCCGATCGCGTTGTGAATATGAACCGTTCCGTCATGAGCCAGCTTCATCAGCAACTGCATGATCCAGTGAACAAAGTACATCGCGGCCATACCAGCGATGATGGCAATAGTGAACGAAACGGGCTGGTTCAGGTCGGCAGCTCGACAGGCGAGCCCCGTCAAACCGAAAAAGGTGAACGCGGAAACCAGCGTCTTGAAGGAGAGAACCCCAAACATCGCGGTGGAACCGTGCGAATCGCCGGTGAAGTCATCAGGGACGTCATCGGGGATGTCTCCGGTGATATCGGCCCCTTCCATCCCGACGCCCACGACCGCCAGTAGAAACTGGAGGACGAATACCGATCCAGCCACAATAGCACAGCCGAGAAACACCAAGTCCAGGGACATCAGACGCACCTTTCACAAAGACAAGCAAAACGGAAGTAGCGTTTTCATCCCGGTATTCGGCCATTTTACGGGAATCTTGGCCGGAAAATGCGGAAATCCGAGAGGAAGCTCTTCTGCCCGTATCTTGGGGTATAGGGGGCAGGGCGTCAAATGAAATCCCCTGACCATGGGAGGGAAGGGTGGGGGTTTTGCCACAGAGGTCATAAAGAGCACCGAGGGAATAGGAGAGAAGCAGGAAGCTAACCGCGGATTACGCGGATGGGGAGCCCACAGTAGCTTGACCATTGACGCGCATAAAAAACGCCTGGGATATCGGTCCCAGGCGTTTTGCTTTCTCGGTGCTGTGTGTGGCTAATTCTGCCTACACCTCAGCGAAGCCCGTCTTGCGGTTGTAGAGCTTGTCTTTGGTGCTCCAGAGACCGGCCGATGGGGTGGCGATGAAGAAGATTTCTTCGCCGTCTGGCATGGTGTTGAAGCCTTCCTTCAGTTGGTCGATTGGATAACGCTTGATCGTTTCTTCGTAGTCGGCGTACGCGAAGTTAACCTGTTCGACTTCTGCCTGGTTGAGGTGACCTGGGGCGTAGCGAATCGTGAAGCGGTCTTCCGAGGTGCCGTGCATCAGGTGAGCCGTGCCGTGGGCCAGGTCCTGCATGTCTTCGTTCACCTTGTACAGTTCCAGGATCTTCTCGGTCGGCTGGTAACCATACTTACGAATGAGTGCATCGACGTCCGGTTGTTCGCCGAAACGCTTCAAGCCTGGGGCGATCACCAGCAGTTCGCCGCCGTCAGCAATCGCCATGCGGGTTCGGTAGACGCTTTTATTGGCCACCCAGGTGCTGAAGAACTCGTCCCCTTGCATGACGCAGACGATCTTCTTGATCGGCTCGTCGAAGACGGTGATGTTCTCGGCACGCGACTGCTTGGCGGCGTTCAGGTAGGTATCGAGATCGTCGCCGATGTGGATACCGGTATGAACAAGCTGGCCAGCTTCGTTACGGGCGAGCACAACCTGGACGTAGAAGTCCGGCAGGTGGCCAAGCATTTCTTCTTCGGCCTTGTTGAACACGGCGCGAACCGGCGTGATCAGGTTGCCGAGGTTGTTCTCGATCCCGCAACTGGCGGCCATCATGTGCGAGGTGCAGATCAGGTCCTTACCGGCCAGGCCGATGAAGTAATTCTTGTTGTGGTTGGCGAAGCCAAGCACTTCGTGCGGCACGACGTGACCGATGTTGATGATCAGGTCCCACTGCTGTTCCATCAGCATCTTGTTCAGCCAGATGGGAATGGCCCAGTCGGCGGCACCATCGCTGATCTCTTTGACGAAGTCAGCCGAGATCTCGCCAATCTTCACGCACCCATCGCGCCAGTCGTGCGGGTGGATGATCTCGTTGGGGATGTTGCCGAACATCTGCTTGTTCTGCTCAGGCGTGTGAGGCTCGTGCTGACCAAGCGTCGGGATAACGTGGATCTCGGCTTCGTCTTTGAGCTTCTCCCAGAAGTACTCGGTGATCCAGCCAGCCCCGGAGTGCATGCGGGTAATGTCGGGAGGAAGCAAGAGAACTCGCTTCGGCGTGCCACAGATCCGCTGGCGAGCTTCTTCGATCGCGCGATCGAGGATGGTAAGCAACTCTGGTTTTTTGATTTCTTTTGCGGTTTCGGAAATCCAAGGCATGGCTAGGGTCAATCCAGACTGAGGGTGTAAACGAGAGAAGCCGATGGCGGGCTGCTCCATCTTCATGGGATGTAGCAGCTTGGGAAGTTGGTGCCGGAGTTGCCCCCTCACCCTAGCCCTCTCCCCGGAGGGGCGAGGGGACAAGATGTGTGAGCCGGGCGCGGCACTACAATTTACGTAGTTTTAACGGGTCGCTTGGCGTCGCGCCAATTCCACCAAGGTGCGAACCGCAAAACCGGTCGCTCCGCCACCGCAATAGGGCTTGGGTTTTTCGGCGAACGATGGACCGGCGATATCGATATGGGTCCAAGGGGTATCGTCGACGAATTCTTCGAGGAACTTGGCAGCCGTGATGGCACCACCCCAGCGGCCGTCCCCCACGTTCTTGACGTCGGCGATCTGGCTTTTGACCTGCTCGCCGAACTCGGCGTACATCGGCAGTTGCCACATCTTTTCACCGGTGGTCAGGGCGGCCTGTTCCACTTCGTGGCACCAGTCAGGCTCGTTGGTCATCAGGCCGGCGGTGTCCATGCCCAAAGCCACAACGCAGGCACCGGTCAGCGTGGCCAGGTCGACAATGGCCAGCGGCTTTTCGTCCAGGGCCACGTTCAAGACGTCGGCCAGCACCAGGCGACCTTCGGCGTCGGTATTGAGGACTTCAATCGTTTTGCCGCTACGCGAGTGGAGGATATCCCCCAGTTTGTAGCTATCGCCGGAAACCATGTTCTCGACCAGGCCACATAGCCCAACGACATTGACCGGGATCTTCAAGGCGGAGATCGCTTTGATAGCCCCCAGCACCGTGGCGGCACCAGCCATGTCGGCTTTCATGGTGATCATGCTGTCCGATGGCTTCAGCGAAAGCCCGCCGCTGTCGAAGGTGACCCCTTTGCCGACCAAGGCCAAGGGGGGGGCTCCCTTTTTGCCGCCGTTATAGCGGATGATGACCAGGCGAGGATCTTTGACGCTGCCACGAGCGACGGCGAGCAAGCTGCCGCAGTTTTCTTCGGTCAACCTGGCCTTGTCCCAAACCTCGATGTTCAGGTCGTGGTTTTCGGCGACGACGGCGGCTTCTTCGGCGAAGGTGGCCGGGTAGATATCGTTGGCACAACGATTGACCAGCGAGCGAGTCAGGCTGATTGCGTTGCCCAGGGCGATACCACGTTCCAGAACTTCCGTGGTGGCGGCGTTCCAGAGGATCTCGCCTGGGGGGTTTTGTTTTTTCTCTTTGCGATAGATGTCTTGGCCGTTTACTGCGGACACGGCCCCGGCGATCGCTTGTTCCATCAGTTCGCTGGGCCAGAAGTCGTCCAGGTAGAATGCGGCCTTTTCAACCTTCTTGGCCGACAATGCCACTGCTGCCGTGGCGGCGGCTTCATAGGCACGCTGCTGGTTCAGGTCTTCTTTCTTGCCCAGGCCGATCACGAAGATACGGGTGACGGCAAATCCGCCGGGGGCCAAGATAGTGGTCACTTCGTTGGCCTTGCCCGTGATATCGTTCGATTCGAGCAAACGCGTAATACTTCCGCCGATTAAGTTGTCTAACTGGTTCGCCGGCGGCGAGAGGCCGTCTTCGTAAGTTCCCACGACCAGGACATCTCCGGAGAAGTCGGAGATCTTATGTTCGGTACCAGTAACCTTCATCGATTTCGTCTCAGCTCGGCGGTTTGGGATATCAGCGGGATGCCCGCAGGAAACGTTGCTATTGTATCGCTGAGAGTCGTTTTCATACAGTGTGGAGAGCCCTGAGGGGGCGGTTTGGCCCAAAACGGTGGGTGATTCTCTCGCAGAGGTAAAAGATGGATCGCATACGCTGCCTGGTACTGGTCACTCTTTTTTCGGCCATTTTGCCAGCAATTGCCGCGGCGCAGTCGCCGCGGGTGATGGTCGAGCTGGCATTCGTCACACGGGTTCGCCTATCAACCGAACAGCCGCCGCTCAGCGAAGAGTTCGAGAAACAGCTCGAAGATTCAAAGCTCGCCCAGGAAGGTTTGGTTCCCTTTCTCGACCAGTGGCTGCGAGACAAAGACCGTGATCTGCACGAAGTCGATCTGATGCAGTTAAAGATACCGCTGGGAGAAGAAGTGGAGTTCACAACCCGGCATTCGCTGGCTGCCGAGTTTGCAGACCCGAAGGGGATGTTCGAAGGGGCCAACATCCCGATGATGCCGGGCATGGGACTTCTGGACGAAACGTTAAACGCGACGGTCCGTACAGATAATACGCCAGACGAACAGCTTCTTACACGCTTCCGATTCGAAAAACACATGCCTACGACGACCCTAGAAAACGTCAACGATCCCGGCGCACCTCCCGTACCTGTTTTGCATCGGCAGGCGGTCAGCACCCGAATCAAATCTGAATCGGGGAAGACCACGGTGCTGGGGGGCATGCTGAAAATCAAGAACATTGAGGGAAAGGAATTCAAGCAGGATCTAGCGGTTCTGGTTCGCGTTGGTCTGGCCGATCCGGCACCCTTTCCGGCGAATTAGTTTGCACGGCGTCTTT
The DNA here is from genome assembly GCF_002967715.1 of Blastopirellula marina. NCBI lineage: Bacteria > Pseudomonadati > Planctomycetota > Planctomycetia > Pirellulales > Pirellulaceae > Blastopirellula > Blastopirellula marina. Next base: position 258,032 of record NZ_PUIA01000057.1, on the reverse strand, counting down.
ACCGGGGGATAGAATCGAACTCGCGCGAGTCATTCTGCCTGAATATGGAGCCCCCTCATGCCTCTCCGCAATCTCATCTGGCTGGTTGCCGTCGCTGTTGTTGCCGCCCCGACCGTCCTGTTTTCGCAGGAGCAGGCCGAAAGGAAGACGCCTGCGAGAGAAGCTGCGAAGCCTGTATTGGCTGCTGCAAAAAGCTTCCAGGTGGAAGTCGTGATGCTGCGGCGCACAAACGATGCGTTGCCCAAAACCACGCTTGCCAGTGAGGTGAAGTCGGGAATTGAAGGGGCCGGCCCGTCCCTTTCAGCCCGGCTGCTGCCGTGGCTGGCCAAGCCTGGTAGTAAGGGGATCCATCTGGTCGATTACATCCAGGCTCAATCAATTGATGGTCAGTCGATCATTATGCAGCGTGGTGGTCGCGAACCGTTCGTCTCGGGGACGACCACAATGGGAAGCCGAGGAGGAGCCCGAGCCGTCTCCTATAGCATGCACGAAGTGGGAACGATGGTCCGTGTTGAGCCAGTTGCCAGCAAGGAAGAAGGCAAGCTTGGTCTCAGTGTGGCATTCGAGAAGTCGTACATCGATCAGCCCGCTCCGAAGGTGGAAGATGCGGCCGAACAGCCAAAGGAATCAGGCGAAGAGGAGGAAAAAGCAGTGGAGGCTGGTGCTGGCGGCTTCGGACCAAGAACCACAGTGGCTCAGCCGTATGCCTTCAACTCGCCTCAGTCCCAGCCACCAGCGATCGCCACCATCACCGCCCAAGGCAGCCTGGTGCTGCCGGCCGGCGAAGTGGGCGTGTTGTCTGAAATGGCTAAGCAAAGTGGTGACGTTTTCGAGGAAGTCGTGATTTTGGTTCAGTGGAACTGAATTGCTGAAAACCGCCATGGCATGACATTCGTCCTACTTGATGAACGCTTCTCTCTTGCTCATCGAAAGGATTGTCATGTTTAGCCGATTGGCTGCCATTCTGCTGGCAATTTCATTCACCAGTGCTGCTTGGGCTCAAACGGCTAAGCCGGCCAATCCCACGAAGATTGATTTCGAGTTGATGGTGGTGACCGTCGCCGTCGATGCGCGGCAAGGGGGTATCGATGAAGACCTGGTCCGCGATATTGCCGCGGCGGTGAAGTCGCATGACTCGAAATTGTGGAGCACGCTGCATCACTCGATCAGCCGACTGCTTCCCCGTGAACGAGGCTCGCTGGCCGCTGCCGTCGATGCGTTTACGCTGCACACGTTTCCCGACTTGGAACAACGCGTTAATTTTGCCACGGCGTATGCCGCTGGGCACGATCACCAACGCGGCGGGGCGACCACCGCGTCTGCCCAGACCAAGGTGACCGCCGTGCCGTGGATCTTGGATGAACAACGCTATGGGCTCGGGGTGACGGTACTCAGCGAAGTGCCGGTGATCATTGCCGGAGGGCACGCTCCACGCGAGCGCGAACAAACCGAGATGACCTCGAACACGCTGGTCAACGACAACGAGGCGAGCATTGTCATGTCGCGCAGCCATGCGGATGCGCACGTTCATACGCTGCTGATGGTGATTGCCCGGGTCTCGCGCTAGGCTAGGCTCGGCTCGATTGCTAGAAGTCGCGGTTCAGACACTTCCACTCAAAGAATTTAATGATCTCGCGACGTTGCGTCTCTCCGACGATAAAGGTGAGATCCTCCTTGCCTGCTCGGTTAATCATCTTGATGTAAACCTTCTTGGTGTTGGGATTCTCGTGGACATGATGAACATGATCAAGATTGACCATATAGACTTCACCATCTTCTGTCTTTAGATGAATAAACTCAGCCATACGCGAACTCCAGGGAGTGCTCGTGATTCTTGCGCCTCAGCTATAGCCTATCGGACAAATGACTTTTGCCTAAGTACATTTGAATCAGCGATCTGATATTTCGTCCTGAATCTGATACTGCGACAATATGCCGCACGGGCTTCTACTTTCTTGGCTTGTAAGGTAGAAGAAGGTAATCCCGCTCGATGGACAGCATGAATGAGGAATCTGCGCGACGATGGAAGTCTTTCCCGTCAATCAATACGATCCGCTGATGCCAGGGATTTTGATGGCAATCGTGGCGGTGGTGCATGTGTTTCTCGCCCAGTTTGCGGTAGGCGGGGGGATGCTGTTGTGTTACTTCCAGTGGCTGGCAATGACCGGCCGGTGTGCCAATGCCCGGCTGTTTGTGCATGGCTACTTCAAGTGGCTGGTGCTGATCAGCTTTGTGGCCGGGGCGGTCACCGGCGTGGGGATCTGGTTCACGGCGATTCAGGTTAGTGCCCCAACCATTGGCGAGATGATTCGCAACTTCCACTGGATCTGGGCGACTGAGTATCTCTTTTTTCTGCTGGAAATCTTCGCTGGGTACCTCTTTTACCGGTATCACCGCAACATCAGCGATGCGGCCTGTTTGAAGCTGCTGGGTATGTACGCGTTTGCGGCGTGGATGAGTCTGTTTTTGATCAACGGCATTATCAGCTGGCAGCTTACGCCGGGGGGATGGATCGACGATCACTCGATTGTGGCCGGGTTCTTCAATCCGACCTTCTGGCCGAGCCTGTTCTTTCGCACGATTGTCGCGCTGACACTTTCCGGCCTGGTGGCCTGCATCGTGGTGAACACGATGACGAAGCTCGACCAGGAAGAGAAACGAAAACTGATCAACTACGCGGCCCATTTGTTGGTGCCGATGGTGCTGATGCCGATTCTCGGTGGTTGGTTCATGCTGGCGATGCCGGAAGATAGCCGCAGCTGGGTGACCGGCGGCAGCCCGGCGATGACGTTGTTCATGAATATCTCGGTTGGGGCGTCGGTCGCGATCGGTGGGTACGCGTTCATTGGAATGTTCCTGCAAAAGCTGTATATCAACGGAGCGACGGCCACCCTGCTGCTGATGCTGGCCTTCGGGGCGACAGCCGGCGGCGAGTTCGTTCGTGAAGGCTCGCGGAAGCCTTACTCGATTCGTTATTGGATGTACTCCAACGGGATCTTTCCGGACGAGGTCGCCCAGATGCGCAAGGATGGCTGCCTGGCGAATGATCCCTATCCACTGACTGACGGAACAAAGGTTGCCGGCGAAGTTACAACCCGCGGCGCGAAGGTGTTTCGGCGTCAGTGTGCGGTGTGCCATACGGTGGTCGGCATCAACGGCGTAACTGATTTGACGAAGACCTGGGATGCCGATCAGATGCGGATGAACTTTGCCAAGCTGCAGCACACCAAGCCATTTATGCCCCCGTTTGCGGGCACGCCTGAGGAACTGGAATCGCTGGTGCGTTACCTGAAATGGGTCGAGCACGGCGATGACGAAGCGGCGGAGGCACCTTTGGAGGAAGAAGCGTTGGCCAATATTCAGAAGTGGTTGGATGCCGCCGGGACGGAGCCGGCGTCGGGGCCACGGCATCGATCCGATGTCGCTATGAAGGGAGACCGCTAAGATGCCTTTTCCCTTTGATTTGCCGATGACCTCGCTCACATACATGCTGCTATACCTGGCGACATTCGTCACGCATCACCTGTCGATGCACTTTGTGGTAGCTGGCTGTCTGACGATTGTCGGGGCCAGCATCTGGTACCGCACCGACAAGGAAGCTTTGCTGGCGAACCCGGTGATTCGGGTGCTGCGCGACTGGATGCCGTTTGGCTTGAGTGCGGCGATTACGTTTGGTGTGGCCCCGCTGCTATTCGTGCAGATCCTTGTGCCGCACAACTTCTACACGGCCAACCTCTTGCTGGGGTGGCGCTGGATGGTGGTCATTCCGGCGCTGATCGCGGCGTTTTATTTGCTGTATGTTCTCAAGAGTAAGTGGTTTGAACGGCTGGCCTGGTGGCAGCGGGCCCTGGTGGCTGGCGTGAATGCCGGGCTGTTCGTGTTTATCGGCTTCTGCTGGACCGCGAACCATCTGGTGTCGAGCCAGCCTGAGGCCTGGCCGGAAACTTTCGCCAGTGGTGTGTTGCCGCTGGCCGCCGTACAGGTTGTGTCGCGCTCGATGGTCTGGCTGAGTGTGGCCTTCGTCAGCATGGCCTCGGTCGTGACGGCGCAGCTGGCGTATTTGCGAGAAGGGACCGCAACGGACCAAGACCTGCCGACGGTCGGTTGGTTACGCTGGTTCGCCCTGGCGGGCCTGGGGCTTTTCGCGGTCGCTTCGCTCGCGGCGATTGGGGTTTCGATCCCTGGGTTTGCCGCGGTGAATAACATTTCCGGTTATCTATGGCTGGGGCTGGGGACGCTGTTGTGGGCAGGGCAGATCGCTCTGTGGCATTCAAGTGCCATGGCCACCAGTCGTGGTTGGATTGGGCTGCGTCTGGGGATGTTAGCCGGGATGTTGTTTTGCGGCTCGGTCGTGCGGGAGCTAATCCGATCGGCATCGATCGATTTCGCGGCCCTTATTCCCAAGCATGAAGAAGCGGGCGAAGTACAGGGGTTCAGCTTGTTTCTGATCACGGCAGTGATCGTGATTGGCCTAATGACACTGAGCGTGTGGTGGGTGCGGCAATCGTACCAGGCCGAAGAAATCGATATCGAGTCGTAATCGATCGCGCTTAACGGAATGCCAGCCATTGCCGGAAGCGGCGGGTAGCCAGGATTGGGGCTTCCAGTTGCTTGCGCCAAGGGGAACGCCGGATGGCCTGATTCAGTTTGTTCCAACTGGCCAGGATGGTGGGCATGGCGAAGCGGAAGTCGATGCCCCCTTCAAGCAGCGGCAAGATGTCGGTCGAGAACTCGTATTTGTAGCGTTCTTCTCCTTTGCCGAAGTCGATCCGCTGAATGCCATGTGCAGCCGCGGCGGAAGCTAGTTCTAGCAGAATCACCAGCCCTGGTGAGTAGTGCTGCAGATCTCGATTGTAGGCCGGGAACCAGATCTGCATGGCCGTGCTGCTGGCCAATCCCAGGTGAACGGCCGCCAACTCGTCGCCGGCCCACAGGGCGGATAGCGGGGCCGAGAACTCCAGGCTTTTCTCTGACCGGATCGACTTGAGCAGGTCGTGGACCCAATCGTAGCGGAAGATATCGAGCGTGTTGGTACGAACGTATTGTTCCGACTTCCATTTCACCAACGCGTCCCAGGCCTCGGGGGCATCGGTGTCGAATTCAAAGCGAAGCGGTCCGACTTCGCGGGCCAGTTTGCGTTGTTTCCGCTGGGTCTGCTTGATGGCTGAGGAGCCGCGCTGGCGAAGCTTTTCGGTGTAGTCGTCGTACCCGTCCGAGAGGTCCATGTAGGGGGACTCGGATCGAGCCCAGGCAAATGGTTCGAGTTCGCTGCGCCAGATTGGGGCGTGATCGAATCGCCACGAGCGGATCCCACACGCTTTGACGATCTCGCGAAGGTCGAGCGTACTGTTTTGCGGAACGATCATGCCGTGGAATTCGGATAGCCGCCCCGTGACGGCGGTGGCGCAGTGGTTATCGTCGCGCTGAAAGGGGAAGAAGGCTTTGGCCTGGCCGTTTTCGGAAACGATGGCAACTTCCACGTCGCTACGCACACGAGCCGCGGCCAGGGTGAGTTCGGGGCGGTAGTAGCCACTGTCGAGCGTAGGGTTGCTGGCCAGAATCGATTTCCAGGCAGCGATGTCGTCTGGAGTAAGGTCACTTCCAGCACGGAGTTGAACGTTCATGGGGGCGATCGTCGGGGCATAGAATGGATAACCACCGTCGAGGGTGGTAGTCCTATCCTAATTGGTAATGCCCGCGCATAAAAAATCCCGGCCGCTTTCGACCGGGATTCCCTGGATTGCTGAAGTCGGATAATCGTTTTAAACGTTAAAACCGTACTTTTCGTTGTGCGGATCGAAGTCGGCATCCGTGAAGCCGTTGTTCAGCTTCAGGTTCATGTAGGTGTACTCTTCGAGCATTTCTGGCTCGGCACCTTGTTGCTTGGGCCAGTCCCACGAAGCGAAACGAATCGGCACTTGCAATTCGTCGTCGATGAAGACATGGGCTTTGTGGAAGCGGAAGTTCTTCCGGGGAACCGGGTGAACCACTTCGATCACGGTGCAGACGCGGCCGTTGATCTTGGCTCCGTTGTAGAACTTCACGTCACATTCGCCGAACTGCATATCTTGCTGGGCGACTTCGATCAGGCGAACGATCAGGTTTTTGATACCGATGTCGGTGATCGGGTAACGCTGACCACGCATGGCCAGGGTGCCGTTAGGATCAAGCGAAACGGTGACGTGCTTCAGCAACGCGCCCCCTTCATGAGCCATCAGGTTGCCGTTGTTGTGACCCTTGACGTACAGCACTTCACGTCCCTTCACGCTGGAAGGTTTCAGAAAGTACATGTAAACGCTGAACGGGGTCATCACGCGACCACCCTGGTCGACCTGTTCGTTGCGAATCTTGGTGTACATGAACTCTTGATCACCGAGCTTGCCGTTGATCTGTTCACGCTTCACCAGGGTGCATTCGTAGTCGGCGATGTGAGCGTTGATGTTCTGCAGTCCGCGCTGAGCGAGTTCCAATGCTGGCGTCAGCGGATGCTGGGCAGCGACCTGCTGGACTTGCTGAACCGGGGTGTTGGTTCGGTTGGAAACTCGATAAACAGGCTCACGCAGGCCCTGACGTTGATCCTCACCGTAAGTCGCCCGGGTCAGCCCGCAGGCTAAAGCCGTACTGCCAGCGAGCAGCGTACGACGCGATATGAGGGACTTGGTCATGATCAATCTCCGTAAATGTTCCGGTCTATATATGATTCTCGCGCTTCCGTGCGACGAAAAGTCCTTTACGCCCATTGTTGATGAGGAGGCGTTTGCTAGCAACTTCGGTTTGCCAGCATGAGCGAAAGAATGCCCTATAGCGACTTATCGCGATATTCATGCCGGCAAGATAAATACCTTCCAGACGAGCGTCAAAGTTTTACAGATTACCAAGATCTCGCCAGATGGTTTATCATGCGCAATCACTGTATCTAATTTTGTCCGCAAAGTGGAGTGCGATCTGCCAACAATGGCTGAGATCAATGTTTTACGCATCGTCAGCATGCCGTTCGACGAAAACACGTATGTCCTTTATCGAGAGGGGCTTGCGTCATGCGTGGTCGTCGATCCGGGCTTAGAACCCGAAAAAATTGTGGAAGTGCTTCAAGAGCGGAAACTTGAAGTTGTCGCAATTCTCAACACGCACGGGCACAGCGACCACATTGCCGGTAACGGCACGATCAAGCGGTTGTACCCGGATGCCCCGCTGGTGATTGGGTACAAAGACGCCGAAAAGCTGACTGATCCCGATAAAAATTTGAGCGGCCCTTTTGGTCTTCCGCTGGTCAGTCCGGAAGAAGATGAAACCGTCAAAGGTGGGGACACTTATTCCGCCGCCGAGATCGATTTCGAGGTGCGCGAGACGCCAGGGCACAGTATTGGTCACGTGATCTTCGTCGTGAAGGATGGTTCGCGGACGATCGTTCTCGGGGGAGACGTTCTGTTCAAAGGAAGCATCGGACGCACTGATTTCCCTGACGGAAGTTTCGCCGATTTGAAGCGCGCGATCGAAGAAGAGATCTTCACGCTGCCGAAAGACGCCATCGTACTACCAGGACACGGCCCCGCGACGACGGTCGGTGATGAGATTGCCGGAAACCCTTTCGTGGGGAAGCCGGCTGGTTACAAAGGATAGCAGGCCGATTGTTAGTATCGCGTTTCTTCGGTGGGAACAGCGATCCATGGGAAGTACATCACGAACTTGGTGCCTGATCCTGGTTCGCTTTCGACCAGCACGTCGCCACCGTGTTCTTGCAGAATCTTCTTGGTGACCGGCAAGCCGAGGCCTGTGCCGCGGTTGCCTTTGGTCGATTCAAATGCCGAGAAGATTCGTTCCTGCATGTCGGCCGGAATTCCCTGGCCGTTGTCTTCTACCGTGCATACAAGTTCTCGGGACGCTTCGCGGAATTCGGTCGAGACGATCACGCGTGGGTTTTCTGCTTCACTGACCGCGTCGATGGCGTTGGTCACCACGTTGAGCGCTGCCCGGTGGATCCCTTCTTCGTCGAACAGTCCCATCGGCAGATCGATATCGGGGCGGAACTCGAGCAGGACGCTGTTCTCCTTCGCCCGTGCTCGCATCAGGTTGACGACGTCTTCGACGACGTCGTTGAGCGAGGCATTGCTGCGGTCTGGTTCGCGTTCCTTGCTGAAAGAAAGCATGTCCATCACCAGGTGGGCAATGCGGTCCTGGTTGCGGGAAACGATGCCCCAGCCGTGCTGAACGACATCCATTTTGCCCGACTTGATCCCTTCTTCGATGATATAGCTGCCGCCGTGAATCCCTTGCAGGATGTTCTTCACGTGGTGCGAAATAGCGGCGACCGCTTGCCCCATGGCCGCCAGGCGTTCGCTACGCACCACCGCCGAGTAATAGTGGGTGTCTTCCACGGCCAAGGCTGCCTGATGAGCGATCGCAATCATTAACTTCAAGTGTTCTTCGGTGAAACGCGACTTCGCGACCGACTGCGACGTCATGTCAGGCGGGATGAACGTATCGATATAGATAGCACCAACGATGCCGTAGCGGCCTTGCATGGGAACGCAGATCGCTTCGTTCACACCGCTATTGATAATGCTTCCTTCCGGGGACCAGCGCTGATCGTCCTGGGCGTCGGAGGTCAGCACTCCTTCGCGATTGGTCAGTACGTAATCGAGGATCGTGCGGCTGATGGTGATCGATTCGTCGACCCCGGCGCGTCCTTCGCGTACCCGCTGTGCTTTGGCTTCTGGGTTTTTGGTTTGCGAATCAATCAGCACGATGCACGCGCGGTCTGCTTCGACCCAGTTAAAGATCAGACCCAGCAAGTAGTCGAGCAGTTGTTCGATGTCCAGCGTGCGGCTGACAGCTAAAGCGGTATCGTAGATCAGTTGCAGGTTGTCTTGCAGGTGCTGCGATTCGCCTGGCTCGCGAAGTTCGGAAGGGAGAAAGATCTGGCTCCCTTCTTCGTGGCGAATCGAGTGAATGATTCGCGAGCCTTCGCGGTGGCGTTCCTGCAGGCTCACGCTGATTGGGCGTGTCGCCGGAGCAGTTGCCGTATGCGTGAAAATCATCAGAGTATGGCCCAACTGCAAGCGATCGCCATGGGTCAGTTGGCATTCGGAAACACGCTTCTGATTGACATAGCAGCCGTTCGAGCTTTGCAGGTCGACCAGCATGAAGCCGTCCTTTGTCGTGCGAATCTCGGCATGCCGACGGGAAATCTCCGTGTCGTGCAGAACGATTTCGTTCCCGCGATCTCGACCGATCGAGATCATATCGCGGGACAACTCGAACCGGCGTCCCTGGTCGTCGCCTTGGATGACAAATAGTGAAGCCAAACTGGAATTCTCGGGGAAACGACTCGACGGACAGAACGTGTTGAAACTCAACTCGGATATGATTTTACGACGATTGGCTATCCGCTGGCAATGCGCTATCGCAATGGTTGACGCCGCGTGCCCTACGGAAAAGAATCGAAGGTTGCCCAACTTCCCCTAAATCGGTGAATCTCTCCTTTGCGGAATACGCATCCATGCTCAATATGACCCGGTTCTCGCCAGCGTTCTTCCTTTTGCTACTTCTGTCGACGCCCTGTGGCCTGCTGGCCGAGGATGCGGCGGCTGCCGCTTCTGAATCGACGAAGGTCGGTGCCTTGAAAGAAACGCTAGGCTACCTGGCTTCCGACAAGCTAGAAGGACGCGGAATCGGCAGTGATGGGCTGGAAGAAGCTGCCCAGTTTATCGCCAGGCAGTTTGAAGCCATCGGTTTGAAAACGGACCTGGTTAACGGCACGCCGTTTCAAGAGTTTGAAGTCAATGTGTCGTCCGAAATGGGCTCGCCGCAAAAAAATGTGCTGAAGCTGGTCTCCGGCGAGGAAACCCAAGAGCTAAAGTTGGGTGCAGACTTTACTCCTCTCGCGGTGGGGGGAAGCAGCAAATTCGACGCACCACTCGTTTTCGTGGGGTACGGCATTTCGGCTCCGAAACTGGAATACGACGAATACGCCGACCTCGACGTGAAAGGAAAGTTTGTCGTCATCCTGCGGAAAGAGCCGCAACAGTCCAACCCGCATAGCGTGTTTGACGGCGCGCGGGCATCGCAGCATGCGTTGTTCAGCCGCAAGATCTCGAATGCCTATCAACAAGGGGCGGCTGGCGTAATCTTCATTAACGATGCCCAAGGCCTCGACGAGATTCGTGCTCATGTTCAATCGGCCTTTGACGGAGCCGTTGCCGAACTGGTTAAACGCCAGCAGGAATATGCCGCTCAGGAAAAGCATTCGCCTGAAGAGATCGAAGCTTACTTGGGTGCCGTCACGACGCTAAGCAAGAAGATTGCCGAGTATGGCGAACAACTCGAGCAAGGGCTGGATGAAGTAATTCCGCTGACCGGAGCAGGGGCCGAATCGAGCCGGCCTAACTTTCCCGTTCTATTCGCCAAACGAAGTGTCTTCGAACCGCTGATTGAAAAGCAATTCGGGAAACCGCTTAGCACAATCGAAGTGGGGATCGATCACACGTTGAAGCCCGTTGTGGGGCCGCTGGGAAGTTGGAAAGCGGTCGGCGAAGCTGATATCGTTCGCGAGAAAGCGACCATTCGCAACGTGATTGGCCTGATCGAGGCCCCCAACGCAACCTCGGATGAAGTGATTGTCATCGGTGCCCACTACGATCACCTCGGCATGGGGGGCTCTGGCAGCCTGGCACCGCTAACGCACGAGATACATAACGGTGCCGACGATAACGCCTCCGGCACGACCGCACTGCTGGAGGTGACTCGGCGTTTGATGGCCAAGAAGGATCAGCTTCGTCATCGCATCCTGGTAATTGCTTTCACCGGCGAAGAAGAGGGGCTGCTGGGCAGTGCCCACTATGTGAAAGAGCCAGTCATTCCGCTCGAAAAGACGCTCATGATGTTCAACATGGATATGGTGGGGCGACTGGACGAGAACAAGTTGATTGCCATGGGAAGTGGCACGGCCGAAATGTTCGAGCCTCTGTTGGATCGGTTGAATGAGAAGCACAAGTTCGAATTGACCAAAGATCCAGGCGGGTTCGGTCCGAGTGATCACTCGTCGTTTTATGCCAAGCAAATGCCGGTGCTGGCCCTGTTTACGGGGACTCACAACGACTATCACCGCCCCAGTGACGATGCCGATAAGATCAACTACGAAGGGATGGCCCGGATTATCGACTACGGGATCGACTTTCTGTTGGCGATCGACAAAGCGGACGATCGACCGAAGTACGTTGCCGTCGAAAGCAAGCAGCCTGAGATGCGAGGCGGATCTCGTCCCTATTTCGGCAGCATTCCTGACTTTACCGTGGTGGGCAAAGGATACGGTATTCAAGGCTCCAGCCCAGGCAGTCCCGCGGCAGAAGCCGGCATCAAGGGTGGTGATATCCTGATCGATCTCGGGGGAAATCGAATCGGAGGGCTCGAAGACTTTGATGCGGCCCTGCGGAAATTTAAGGGGGGAGATAAGGTCGAGGTGATCGTTCTGCGTGACGGCAAAGAAGTGAAGCTGACCGTGACGCTGGCACCCCCACGATAGCAGTCGTTTGAATCTGGAGAGACCGGTGAGCATGGGTATCTATGAGAGCCCCTGCTAGCCGCCGGATCGGCTGGGATTCGCCGGGCAAATCGTGTTTTCTACACGCGCGGCGAACCACGTTTGCCGATAGGGCGTAGTAATCTCGCGTAGGTCTAAACTGGGGCCGAAAAGTGCGAGGCAAGAAAATACTCAGATTGCACTTTACGAGATCGCGGCACTTCGGCAAAATGTCGCGACTTTCCCGTTCAGACGGCGATAACGCAATCGTTTTATTGTTCCGTGGCAGCCACCCGCCATGGGCTGATCCACGAGATGGTCATGAGGACCAGTTTTGTCCAGCAAGGAGTGCTGAAAGTGAAGCGAATTCTCTCTTGTTTCTGTGTCGCGGTCGCGTTGACCGCTTTCTGTCAAGTCAGCACTGCCTCGGCCCAGCAGGCCAGTGCCGGTAACATTGCCGTGATCGACATCCCGGTCATCTTCAAGAACCATGCTTTGTTCAAGAAGCAAATGGACGAATTGAAGGAATCGGTCGATGCCGCAGAGCAGGCTCTGACGCAAGATCGCGACCAGATGAAGAAGATGGTCGAAGAACTGCAGGGTTACAAAGCCGGTACTCCGGAATACAAAGCCCTGGAAGAACGCATGGCCAAGGTTCAGGCCGACCTGCAAGTCAAAGTTGGTTTGCAGAAGAAGGAATTCATGGAACGCGAAGCTCGCGTTTACTTCAACACCTACAACCAGGTGACCCAGACGGTTTCGACCTTCGCTCAGCGTCACAACATCACCTTGGTGCTGCGTTACAACAGCAACGAAATTGATCCCACCAACCGTCAATCGGTTCTGGAAGGTGTCAATCGTCCGGTGATCTACCAAAACCAGATCGACATCACCTACGACATTCTGAACATCCTGAACAACGGTGTTCAGCGCAACGCAGCCGCTCCTGGCAGCCAGGTTCCACAACCTCGCTTCTAAGTCGGACTCGCATTTGATGGGTACAACGAACAAAGGCGAGGCCGCAAGGTTGGTCTCGCCTTTTTCGCTTTAAAATCTTCTTCGCCGCTATTGGCTAGATTTTGCTTCTATGAACTCCGCATCCCTCGCCAATAATGGCGAACCGATCGCACGACTTCAACAAACTCTTAAGGCCTCCGCATCCGTCTCGGGACGCGGCTACTGGAGCGGCAAGGAAGTGACTGTTCGCTTCGAGCCGGCCCCGGAAGACACCGGCGTTGTCTTCATTCGTGAAGACCTGGAAGGCTCGCCGCAAATTCCGGCCCTGGTTGATTACCGGGTGGAAGTTCCTCGCCGTACAAACCTGGTTTGCCAGGGAGCAACGGTTGAGATGGTTGAACATGTTTTGGCCTCGCTCGCCGGCCTGCAGGTCGACAATTGCTACGTTCATGTCACTTCGGCCGAGATGCCTGGCATGGATGGTTCTGCTAAAGACTACGTCGAGCAGATCCTGGCTGCCGGCATTGAAACACAGACCGCTCCGCGAGCCATTCTGACAATTTCGGAAGTGGTTCGCGTGGGTGATGACGAGTGCTGGGTTGAAGCCCGCCCGAATGGGTCGAAGCGGATGAAGTTTAAGTATCGCTTAGATTTCGGCAACGAAGGGCTTATCGGTCGCGAGACACTCGAAGGCAAAGTCAGCCCCGAATATTTCCAAAATGAACTAGCTCCGGCACGCACTTTTTTGCTACTTCAAGAGGCAGAATGGCTGCGTCAGCAAGGGCTGGGGACGCACGTCGATTTTAGTGAGTTGTTAGTTTTCGGTCCGGAAGGCCCGATCGACAACGAACTCCGCTTCGAGGACGAATGTGTACGACACAAAGTTCTTGACCTTGTCGGAGACATGGCCCTGGCCGGTTGTGATATCCAGGGAACGATCATCGCCAATCGTAGTGGCCATCGTTTCAACGCAGAGCTGGTCAAACAGCTGCTGAAGGAAAATCAGGTTGCCTATTTGTCGCGGCGGACCGCCTGATTTTCGCAAATGAACGCTTCGTAACGCCGTGCGACCTAAGCAGAGGAAGTTGGCAATGCGTCAGGTACGACTCGCGGTCATTGGGACCGGCCATCTGGGCAAAATCCACGCCAAGTTGGCGAAAGGGATCTCGGCATTCAAGCTGGTCGGCGTTGTCGATCCGGCCAAGGAAGCTCGAGATGCTTTCTGCAAAGAGCACAAGATCAAGGGCTATGACGACGTCAGCGAAATCGCATCCAAGATCGACGCCGCCGTCATCGCCACTCCGACGCTCTATCATAAAGATGTTGCCGTGCCGCTGCTCAACGCCGGCAAGCACGTTTTGATCGAGAAGCCGATCACGCTTACCACGGAAGACGCCGACGAGTTGATTGACTTGGCCGAGCATCACCGGAGTGTGCTGCAGGTTGGCCATGTCGAACGCTTCAATCCCGCGTTTCGCGAAGCTTCCAAGAAAGTGGAATCGCCTCGTTTTATTCGCGGTGAACGCACCAGCGGTTACACGTTCCGTTCGGTAGACGTCGGTGTAACGCTCGACTTGATGATTCACGACATCGACCTGGTGTTGTCTCTGGTCCGCAGCCCGGTGGTCGACGTTCAGGCAACCGGTCTGACCGTATTTGGCCCGCACGAAGACATCGTCGAAACGCGACTGACGTTTGCCAGCGGCTGTGTGGCGAACTTGACCGCATCGCGAGCGAGCTTCACCCCTTCGAGGAGCATGGAAGTCTTCAGCGATGCCGGCTTCGTGGGAGTCGACTTTACGACTCGCAAGGTGAAGTCGATTGTCGCCGATGAGATTGTCAAGCAAGGTGCCTCACAGGTCCATCGTCTTTCCGCAGAAGGTAAGAACTGGGTACGGGATAATCTGTTCTCGACCGTGCTGCCATGCCAAGAGATTGAAGTTGCACCCGGCAACGCGATCGAAGCGGAACTGCGAGAGTTCGCCGATTGCATTCAGCGTGGTTTGACGCCGACGGTTACTGGTCAGGCTGCCCGTGAAGCACTTTCGGTGGCCTTGAAGGTGAGCGACGCCGTGCAACAGCATCGCTGGGATGGCGGCAAGTTCAATCTGGTGGGGCCGACTATGCGTCCCGAGCCCAAGCGTGCCGTGGCCACGAAGAAGGCCGCATAGCGTTCGCTTTGCCGATTCAAAAGAAAAAGCCACCGCATAGTGCGGTGGCTTTTTTGTTATCTGCTGCGTGACTGGGCGTTATGCCAGGTCGCGATCTTCAAACAAGATCAGAGCCAAAAGCATCGTGAGTGCCCCGTACAAGATCGTGTACATGGCTGCCCCGGCAATGTACATCATGGGGATTTCGCGGCCGGCGGAGATGGCACCGTAAATCTCGAAGTTCTTGAGCACCGGTAATATGGTCGCGACGAAACTCGCCACGAACTGCACCGGTTCAAACCCTTCGACGGACGCCTCCATGATGGACGGTGTTAAGTGCCCTAGGGCCCAAATACCGAAGGTGAGCATGAAGTTGGCGACCATGGGAAGCCGCGTTGAAATAGCGACCGAGACGCCAGCGAGAACCAGGGTTTCCATGTAAACCAGCAGCACGCCAGGGGTAACCGACATGGCTTCGTGGTGAAGGAGCTGCCAGGTGACCCCCTTTTCCCCTTCGTACTCGATGACCGCTCCTTCGCGCTTGTCGAAGATCGGCTTTTGGGCCACCGCGACGACGAAGACAGAGCTGATCATGATGAACAGCACGCTTACCAGCCAGGCGATACCAGCGAACTTGCCAAGCACGAACTGCCGACGGCTAACCGGCTTGGAAAGCAGCGTGAGAGCGGTTCGCCCTTCGATTTCTTCCGAAACGCTACGGCTGGCTGCCCAAATCGCGACAATGATTCCCAGCACCATCATGGCCTGCAGGCAGGTATGCTTGAGGACCTTGATGTCTTCGCCGAAGGTCTGATAGGGAATGTAGATCGAAGCGACCATGAACAAGCAGCCCACGACCGCACAGATCAAAAACAGAAGCTGGTAGATTTCGCTACGGACGGTTGCCTCGGCAATGGCCGACATCTTGGGCAACGCACAGACCATCAGAAAGTAGCTGCCGTAAATCAGGAAGACGAGGGCTGCGATGAAGAAGATCGATTCGGCTTCGATGTGCTCTGGCTCGGTCACGATGGTGATATCCATCTGAATATCCGAGTTCGTGATGTTACGAGCGTAAAGGTCGATCGTTTCGCCGGCGGGGATTTTTCGTAACAGCGTACCACGGTCACCGCGACGCCATTCGAAGCGTTCACCACCACTGACGTCAAAAGCGACGACGTCTTCATCGGTCCCTTCCAAGCGGGCAACCAATTCGATCTTACCGGTGCTGTCGACGGTGATCTTACGAAGTTGATCGGTCAACACGGTGATTTTAAGTGACTCGGCCGGAACGTTACCGAACTGGTCGACTTCGCCGGAGGCCACCGGAACGACGATCTCGGTCGAGGATTCGCCGGTCGTCGGGATTTGTTTCAGAGAGTTGAGGATCTCCATCGAATTGGGCACCATCGGCAGCAGCGCGAAGGCCAGGAGGACCCATATGCCCATCACGACCGAAATCGGCATCAATACGGGACCTTGCAACGCTTGCGTGCAGCGGCCACCGAGTTTCGGCGAAACAGCCAGCAGCAAAGCCCACAGCAGGGCCACAGCCAACAGGCCGAGAACGACGCCAACGGCAAACAACCAGACGGCTGTAGCCAGGTGTTGGCGATTGAGTTCTGCGATGTAGAAGAAAAAGCCAAATACGGAAGAGTTAATCGGGATCATATCGGAATAGCAAAGTTGTCAGATACGAAGCAGACGAAAACGCTGTTTCGCGAGGGATGGATTAGTACTGGATCTCGAAAGTCTCAAATTCGTTGGTGGGTTCCGTCCACTGGCATTCCACATCGCTGATGTATTCAAACATGCGGTCGCGAATGGAGGCCAGGAAGTCACTGCACGCTGATTTGGTTCCCTCGGCAACGATCTCCACGTTTCCGCTGGGGAGATTTTTCACCCAGCCAGCCACAGGAAATGACTTTGCAATTTGAGTGGCGGATTGTCGGAATCCGACACCTTGCACTTGCCCGGAAATGACCACATGCATGCGGGTTGACTCGTCCGTCATGTCACCACCCTCTTAAGAACCGTGCGATAGCAATAGCAAGCCATCATCTTAGTTCACGCGAGGGAAAACAGCTAGGTGCTGAAACCCTATACGTGACAAGATGTTGGATGGATCGCGCTATTAAGTTTTCTTCATCGCTATTGTGCGGGATTCACCGAATAGTGGGGCCTGATTTCCCAGAAAACCAGTCATATTGGGTGGCGTGGGGCGGAATTCTGCGATTGACGCTGAAGCGGACTCCTTGGTAGCGTCTCGCCACTATGAAAAATACCATCCTAGCCATCGCCGTTGTTTTCTGCCTGGTGACCACCCTGTGGGGTCAGGCACCCATTACGGCACCCTACGAAGGGGTGCTTGTTCTGACCAATGGCAACGCCATGCGGGGGTGGATAACGAGGGAAGGGGAATTCTACTCGTTGGCGATCAACGAAGACTCGGTCATTCGGATGCCGGCCGAGCGGGTGGCGTTTGCCTGCCAATCGCTGGAAGAAGCCTATTTGCGACAAAAGGCCCGCGTTGGTACCACCACCCTGAACCACCATATCGAACTAGCCAATTGGTGCCTGGGACTACAACTGTGGGAAGAAGCCGCCTATCACCATGCGATCGCCATGCGTTCAGGCCCTGACCATCCTGATGTGATTCGCTTGGATCGTCTTTACCAGGTCAAGTTGAGCGAACGAAACAGCGGTGGCAAGGTCGAGACGGTTCAGTATTCGATGCCGGTGACCCGGCCTGAACCAGCTATGGAAGAGGTTGAAAGCGATCAGCCTGATCCGTCTCTGTCGCCTCAAGTGGTGCGGTATTACACTAGCACGGTTCAGCCGATCATGCTCAACAGCTGCGCCGCAAGCCGTTGTCACGCGGAAAACTCAGAGAATGCGTTCCGGCTGGTCGAGTTCGAGAATGTTCGCTCGATTCCTCAGCGTATGACGGTGCGGAACATGAACGCCGCCCTTAACTTTATCGATTACAGCCAACCGCATAAGAGTCAGTTGCTGGTGAAGGGTGCTACCCGTCATGGCGACGGTAATACTCCGAATCTCTCGCCTCAGCAGCTTCGAGCGATTCAGACCTGGGTTTTCGCTGCGTCCCAAGGCCCTAAGCCGGCGCGTGGGCAGTTCGATTCTGGAATCGTTCCGGCATCGTTTGATGCTCCGGCCAGCATCCCCAAGGCCCTCGCGGATCCTGGCCCAGTGATGACGCCACCCCAATCGGCGACTCCCCCGAACCCAATTTTCGGCGGCAATGCCAATGCATCGATGGGGGGCCGCGATCGTCCTTATCGTTCGATCCCACAGAAGGGCGTACCGTCGAAAGAGAAGCCTGAGGTTCGCGACGAATTCGATCCCGAGCTTTTCAATCGGAAATTTCATCCCAATCGGGAGGAACCGCTATTCCCGGAATAGCGAACGTTGACCGCCCCCAGGCCACCAAAAAGTCTCGATTGCTGGTAAGAAGATCGGGATGCCGCAAAAGGACCTGAGGAGCAAGCCAATGCGTTTCGGCGACTTCTGCCGTCTGAAGGGCAAACTGGGCGTTCTCTTCCACGTGCGCATGCCACCAAGCCACCGAGGTTCCCCAGGGGGTTACTGTTTCGTAAAGCCGCTGGCCAGCGGTTGCGGTGACACCTAGTTCTTCGCGGATTTCACGCACAAGGGCCTGTTGTTCGGACTCGCCATGCTCGATGCCGCCCCCAGGAAAACAGACTTTGCCCGGTGCGACTACTTGTTGGCTGCGACGAATCGTGAGAAACGTATTGTGGCGGAGAATGACCCCCACGACCGCGCGCTTACGAATGGGGATTTGGCTCTTTCGAGGCATGATAGTCGGGTGGCCCCTTTTTACTTAAGTTGTTTATTCGCAATAATTATTGACGGTTCATCCTAGGCCGGGCGATTATTCGACCCCGTCACGCCATGGGAACCTATTAACTGCTACAATGTAGCGGCGTATAAAACGTTAAAGAACCGTGAACTTGTCCGACTGCAAAGGATAATTGCATGGCGGAAAATCCGCGTAACGAAGATCAGTCGAATGAACGTCCCAACGGAGGAGGCGGCATGCGGCCTAATTTTACCGTCGTCGCACTGGGCATCCTGCTCGCTGCCGTCGTTCTGATGCTGATCTCGACCGCTGACTCTCCTTATACCACGCTGAAAACTTCCGAGTTCGAAGAGCAACTCAAAAAGGGGAACGTCGAAAAAGTCGTCCTGGGGGATATGGAAGCCCGCGGCGAACTGAAGGTCCCGTTGATTGCCAAGGAAACGAAGGACGGTAAGGAAGTCGACAAGGTCGATTCCGATGGCAATCCCGTGAAGCGGCCCAAAGCGTTCCGTACGCGAATCGCCGCCCAAGATTCGCCCGCCTTCCAGGCACTCACCACGTTGCTGGTCGAACAGAAGAAAGAACAGCCCGACCTCAGCTGGGACTACGATAACTCCTCGCGAGCCATGCAGTCGATCATCTGGATCGTCATCATGCTGCTGCCACTGGTATTTCTGTTCATCATCTGGAACAGCTTCCGCCGCAGCCGCGATCAAATCATGGGCGGGGGCTTCCTTTCCGGTTTCAGCAAGAGCCCTGCCAAACGCTACGAAGCAACCCGCAAGGCCGTGACGTTTAAAGACGTTGCCGGTCTGGAAGGGGTGAAGAGCGATCTGTTGGAGATCGTCGACTTCCTGCGCACGCCAGAGAAGTTTGAACGACTCGGCGGGCAGATCCCCAAGGGGGTGCTGCTGGTGGGCCCTCCAGGTACCGGTAAAACCCTGTTGGCCCGAGCGATTGCCGGCGAGGCAGGCGTGCCGTTCTATGCGATTAATGGTTCGGAATTCATTCAGATGTTTGTCGGCGTAGGTGCCAGCCGCGTTCGCGACCTGTTCAAGACCGCCAAGGACAACAGCCCTGCGATCATCTTCATCGACGAAATCGATGCGGTCGGTCGTCAACGTGGTGCAGGCTTGGGGGGTGGTCACGACGAACGTGAGCAGACCCTCAACCAGATCCTCAGCGAGATGGACGGCTTCGTGCAAGGCGAGACGGTCATCGTTATCGCCGCGACGAACCGCCCTGACGTTCTGGACCCGGCACTTCTTCGTCCCGGTCGTTTCGATCGCCATATCACCGTCGATCGCCCGACCTTTAAGGGACGTGTCGAGATTTTCAAAGTCCACGTGCGAGACGTACCGCTGGCTGAAGACGTGAACATCGATCGCCTGGCTGCTGGTGCTGTGGGGCTGACCGGTGCCGACATTCGCAACTTGATCAACGAAGCCGCGTTATGGGCAACGCGTCAGGACCGCGACGCGGTGACGATGGACGACTTCGAGTATGCCCGCGACAAGATCTTGATGGGTGCCCGGCGCGAAGAATCGCTGGTGGCCCGCGAAAAGGAAAAGACCGCCTATCACGAAGCAGGTCACGCGTTGCTCTCGTGGCTGCTGCCGGGGGTGGATCGCCTGCACAAGGTGACCGTGATCCCGCGTGGACGGGCACTGGGCGTGACGCAGACGCTGCCGGAAGAAGACCGGATGAACATCAGCGAAAGCGAACTGTACGATCAGTTAGCCTTCATCCTGGGTGGTCGGGCTGCCGAAAAGATTGCCTACAACGAGTTAAGTGCCGGGGCTGAAAACGACCTGGAACGTGCCACTAAGATGGCTCGCCGCATGGTGACCCAGTGGGGCATGAGCGAACGTCTGGGGCCGGTGAATTACAAAATTACTGACGAAGATCCGTTCCTGGGTCGCGAGATTCATGAGAATCGCCACTTCAGCGAACACACGATGCAGATCATCGACGACGAGGTCGCTCGTATCTTGCATGAAGCCCACGACAAGGCGATTGACGTTCTGACCACCAACAAAGACAAGCTGATCAAGCTCACCAACTCGCTGTGCGAACATGAAGAGCTTTCCGATCACGAAGTCGAACAGTTGATCGGTCCCTCGGTGCATCGCTCGAAAGCGAGCAAGCTGAATTCCGAAATGGAAATCGCATCGAACGGGCACGCTACACCTGCTACCGAGATCAACACGGACGACCTCAAGGCCGAAGAGTCCAACTAAGTTTCCTCTCACGCAAACCAAGAGAGAGGACAAGAGCTTTCATGGCGAAAAAGAGCAAGGGCCAGCAAAAACGCCGGGTGGAGTTCCGCAAGAACCGTACGCAAAAGGTACGGCAGGGGGATATCACCAAGCGTTTCAATCGAGACGAATTCGACGTCGATAAGTCGGTCCAACGCGAACGGATTTCCGGCAAAGGGGAACTGACTCGCAAGCGAACCATCGTCAGCCAGGAAGGCGAAGATGGTGAAACGGGCGATAATCTCTCGATCCATGTCGACAAAGAAACTTGCCTACCGGGTCGCGTCCTGCGCGTGCAAGGACTGATCAGCGAAGTCGAGTCCTCGGATAAGTCGGTCTACAAGTGCGCGACGCGTCGCCTATTGAAGACGATGGCCACCGACGTGCGGCACGTGGTTGCGGCTGGCGATCGCGTTTGGTTTCGCCCCAGTGGCGAGAGTGAAGGAATCATCGAGAGCGTCGAGCCTCGCTATGGGGTGCTCAGTCGAACGAGTCGTGGTCGACAGCATATAATTGTGGCCAATGTCGATCAGCTTATCATCGTAGGAAGCGCGGCCGAGCCTGGGCTGAAGCCCAACTTGATCGATCGCTATCTGATGACGGCCGAATACGCCGGTATTCGCCCGATCATCTGCATAAACAAGGTCGATCTTCTCGATCCGGCGCAGCTGCAAACGATTGTTGGCGTATACGGCAGCCTGGGCTACGAGGTCCACCTGGTTTCGGCCAAGGAAGAGATAGGCATCGAACGTCTGCGGCGGGCCCTGCATGGGAAGGACACAGTCTTGTCCGGGCAGAGCGGGGTAGGGAAGTCATCGCTGCTGAACGCCATCGAGCCGGGGCTCAATCTTCGCGTGAATGCGGTGAGCCGCGAAAATGAAAAGGGTAAGCACACCACCACCACGGCCACGCTGATTCCCATGGCAACCGCAGGGCACGTGATCGATACGCCTGGGATTCGCCAGTTCCAACTGTGGGACATCATTCCCGAAGAAGTGGCAGGGCTGTTTCGCGATATTCGACCATTTATCAACCATTGCCGGTTTCCCAACTGTACCCACACGCACGAGGCCGATTGTGCCGTGAAGGACGCAGTGGCCGATGGAATTCTCGATACCCGGCGTTACGAGAGTTACTGCCAGATATTCGCAGGCGATGCCGCCTAAGTGGTCACAGCAGGGTTTGCCGTGGCCAGGGGGTGGGTGACGTTAGGACGATTAGGCCGATATTTTGGTTCAAATCGCCATCGCCCCGGTATCGATTGGGCGATCTGGTAAACTTTTAATGGAGAGAATTCTCCGCTTGGATACAATAGTCAGAGGATGATGTACGGCTCCTTTTCACCCTGGCCGTGAGCGCTGATGTCCACTTTTCGCCGGCGCATTTAAGTTTTCAGGCAGCGAGATTGATGCCCAATTCCCCCAGAGATCCCGAAGATTCCCAAACTCGCGGCAGCGGTCCCTTCGCGCCGTCGACAGGGGATACTCCGGATCATCGCGGAAGCGATTCGGCTACGGCCGATCATCTGCCGGATGGGCGAAACTTTCTGGAAGAACCGCCGACCGTTATTTCCAATAAGAAGGGGCACGTTGGTGATTCGCCAGGGCGTAGCTATACGCTCGCGGAACTGACCCTGGGCAAAGAACTGGTCGGCCAGACGCTGGGGCACTTCCAGCTTGATGCATTCGTTGGTGCCGGCGGCATGGGGGCCGTCTTTCGCGGACACGATACCCAGCTCGATCGCCGCGTAGCGGTGAAAGTTCTTTCCGGCGAACACAACACCAAAGAAGACACCGTCCGCCGCTTCCGCAACGAAGCCCAGAGCGCTGCCCGTTTGGATCATCCGAATATCGCTCGGGTGTACTACGTGGGGGAAGACAAGGGCTGGAACTACATCGTCTTCGAGTTCATCGACGGCACGAACATCCGCGATGAAGTAGAGCGGAACGGACCACTCGAAATTGAGCTGGCCGTCAGTTACCTCGTGCAAGTTGCCGAGGCCCTCGATCACGCTTCGACGCGTGACGTGGTGCACCGCGACATTAAGCCATCGAACATTCTGGTCGATGCCCAGCACCGAGCCAAGCTGGTCGACATGGGGCTGGCACGTCTGCATCAGGTTAACTCGCAAGACAGCGACCTGACTGCTTCGGGTATGACGCTCGGTACGTTCGATTACATTTCGCCAGAGCAAGCCCGCGATCCTCGCAGCGCCGACGTGCGTAGCGACTTGTACTCGCTGGGGTGTACGTTTTTCTTTATGCTCACGGGGCGGCCCCCTTTCCCGGAAGGGACGGTACTTCAAAAACTGCTGAGCCATAGTGGCGAAGAGCCGCCAGATCCGCGCGAGTTCCGGGCAGACGTGCCGGACGAAGTCGTGCATATCTTAAGCCGCTTAATGGCAAAGAATCCGAACGATCGCTATCAGAAGCCAGGGGAGTTGATTGCCGCGGCCCTGGTGTTGATCGACGAGTTGAACCTGGCCGCACCGCATGTGACCTCGGCCGTTTACGTGCCGACCACCGAACAACGCAGCACCGTCATCGAGCGTCATCTTCCGTGGGTGATGCCGGCGATCATGTTACTGGTCGTGGTGTTCGTTCTGGAAGCGATTTGGTCGGCGCAAGACGATAGTTTCATTTCCGGTGTGGAGTTTGGTCCTACGAATGCTTCGGAAATGAAACCGATTGTGCCACCCGAGCAGGATGGCGTTTCTGAATCGGGAAGCAAGCCAGGCGTCGGCACAAGTTCCAACGCGGTAAAACCGATCGAAGACACTAAGCCAGTTCCTGTGGACTCGTCCAAGGTTGTTGGTGATCTGTCGGATTCCGGCAGTAAGTCGCTGGTAGTGGTGCCGGAGACGGTATCGAAAGAGCCAATGGGTACGACGGCTGAAGTTACGCCGGTTGCCGATATGAGTACGACGACACCATCGGTCGTGGCCAAGAATGTATTGACCGTGCCGACCGACGCCGCGACCCTGTACGAAGCGATTGCCAAGGCGCAGGCCGACCCCAGCCTGGATACGATCGAGCTGAGGTATTCCGGCGAAATGGGGGTCGAACGTCCGTTGATCTTGGATAACGCCAGTCTCACGATTCGCGCCGCGGCTGGCTATTCGCCGGAAATCGTTTTTCGTCCGCTCGAATTTGAACCTCTCGATCGGATGATTCTGGTTAGCTCGAATAAGCTCCTGCTTTCCCAAGTTCAAGTAAAAATCGTGTTGCCACCGGTTTCGATGCGAACCTGGTCCCTATTTCGGCTTGAGAATGCCGAGTTGGAATTGGACGGTTGCCAGGTAACGGTTCAACGCGACGACGAGATGATGATTCCGGAGACGCTTCGCAGGGCAACCGCCGTCGTATCGGCATTGCCGGCAGCGGCCGAGTCGACGAGTGCTTCCTCAATAAGCATGGCCCGTTACAGTATCGTCCGGGTGAAGAACTCGATGGTTCGCGGGGAAACGAGCCTGATCCGCACCAACGGTCAGCAGCCGCTACGGGTAAGCTGCGAGAATAGCGTGCTCGCGATGTCAGGCAATTTGCTGAGTTCGAATTCCACGGCCATGAAGAAGGAAGCCAGCGGCATCGTCCAGTTCAAGCTGGCCAATTGTACGATCGACACAGGCGGCAGCGTTTTTCAGCGTGAGGGGACATGGGCGATTCCTTTGAAAGTCCCGATGAACGACTGCATTGTGACATGGGGCAAGACGAAGCCCTTCCTTTCGCAGCGTAGTTCGACGCAGACGATTGAAGAACTGACCAAGTCACTCGATATCGAGTGTGAGGATAATGTCTACTTCATGGGGACGGCTGCCCGCGAGATGATGCTGCTTGAATCGACCGCTGGAACGAGCAGCAAGACGTCGGTCGACTACACACGCTGGAAAACAATGTGGGACGATCTTTTTTCGGAGCCAAGCGAATCGGTCTGGGCAACTCCCCTGCCGACGGCCACAACTTACTCGAAACGGCTGCCGATCGACTATCTACTATTGGACGATTTCAGCGAAAACCCGGCGGTTCGCCCCGATGAACGTAACGCCGGCGTCGATTTTGCGGAGCTGCCCATCGGCAAATCGCCCCTCGCCGGTGCGAGTGGAAGTGGGTCGGCGACCACAAATTGATCGTCCAACAAGGGCGCGTTCAGGTTGCCGTCAGGCACGCTCGAATTGTAGAATCGGGCTTTCTCACTCATCCGATGCCAACAACGTGAATGGCCGCATGGAATTTTCGAGAGCTTTTCAGTCTAGCTGTATTCTTTTCTGTTTTACTTTTTTGACGGCATGTGGCGGCGGTTCGCCGACGGTGTCCGATACGCTCATTTACGGGCGAGGGGGGGATGCGAATGCCCTCGACCCGATTCACACCGATATTGGTGAATCGGTCAAAGTCATCGTGAATATCTTCGAGCCGCTGGTCGCCTACGATGAAGAGACGCTCGACCTGGTTCCCGGCGTTGCCGAATCTTGGGAAACGAGCGAAGACGGGCGCGAGTGGACATTCAAGTTGCGGCCGAACGTCAAGTTCCACGATGAAACGCCGCTGAATGCCGAAGCGGTTGTCTTCACTTTCGAGCGGATCCTGGACCCCGATCACCCTCACGTTCACAACAACATCATTCCTTACTACTCGAGCTATACGCAGATCGAGAAGGTGGAAGCAGTCGATGACTTGACGGTGAAGTTCACGCTGAAACAGCCTCAGGCAACGTTCCTGGCCAATATTGCGATGTTTCCGTCGGGGATTGTCAGCCCCACGGCCGTGAAGAAGTACGGAGCCGACTTTACCCGTCACCCGGTTGGGACCGGCCCGTTTCAGTTTGTGCATTGGAAGCCGAAGCAGGAAATCGTGTTGTCTCGCTTCGATGACTATTGGGGAGAGCCGGCCGGTGTTAAGCAGGTTGTCTTTCTACCGAGTGAAGAAAGCTCGATCCGTGTGACACAGCTCAAACGTGGCGAGATTCACATTGCCGACAATCTTCCTCCATCGGAAGTCGATGGGTTAGAGAAAACGCCTGGGGTGGTCGTGCAGTCGACCCCAGGGATCAATATCGGTTACCTCACCATGCAAACGCGGAAGCCGCCGCTGGATAAGCCAGAGGTTCGCCAGGCTATTTGTTATGCGATCGACCGCGATCGTTTGATCGAAGTCGCCTACGCTGGACATGCCCAGAAGGCCAAGACCATGGTCCCGCCGACGCTGTGGGGACATAGCGATGACGTGCCAGGCAGAGAGTTCGATCTAGAAAAGGCCAAGCAGCTTTTAGAGGAAGCGTCGAAGAAGTATGGCTTCGCGTTGCCGCTGAAGCTGGAACTCTTCGTGATGGATCAGCCGCGTCCTTACATGCAGCAGCCCCGGCAGACGGCGATCTTTATCAAGGATGCGTTAGAGAAGGTTGGATTTCAGATTGACATCATCACCAACGATATCGGGCAACATTTTCAGCGGATGACACGGGGTGAGCATCAGTTGGGCCTCAGTGGTTGGAGTGCCGATATCGCCGATCCACATAACTTCCTGAGTACACTGCTGCATTCCGAGAACATCAACGAGATTGGCGGTAATAACCTGAGCCAGTACAAGAACGAAGAGGTCGACAAGCTGCTGGATGCGGCTCAGTTTGAGCTCGATCAGGAAAAACGGACGCAGCTTTACAAGCAGGCTCAGCGGCTGATTTACGAAGATGCTCCGGTGTTGCCGCTGGTTCACGTACCGGTGCGGATTGCCCAACGCGACTTTGTGAAAGGGTACAAGTTGCATCCTTCGTCGCAAGTTCGCTTAAAATCTGCTCGAATTGCGGAGCAGTAATTGTGTGGGCAATGCTTCTGCAGCGGTTGGCTCAGGCCGTCGTTACCATGCTGATTGCGGTTCTGGCCATATTCGTTGCCGTCCGCGTGCTTCCGGCCAATCCGGTCATCGCCCAGTTCGGCCAGCATGCCGTGCCGGAGAAGATCGAAAAGGAAATGGAAGAACGCGGCTGGAATAAGCCGTTGTGGCAGCAAGCGATCGCTTTTGCCGGACAGATTGCCCAAGGCAACTTGGGAGAATCGTTTGCTCGACCAGGCGAAAAAATTAGTACCCGCCTCAGCCAAGCTGTTCCGGCCACGCTAGAACTGACGTTCGCTGCCATGCTGATCGCGATTCCCCTTGGGGTTGTCGTGGGGACGATCGCCGCACTGTGGCGAAACTCCTGGCCAGACTGGATCTCGATGGCAGTTGCCCTGCTCGGTGTGAGTATCCCGGTCTTCTTTCTCGCAATTTGCTTGATCATGGCCTTTCCGATGATGCCCACTGGCTCTCGGCTACCGCCTGCGACGTTTCATGATTTGCACACCGAGTTTTACTTCTTCGAATCACTCCTGACGGGAAACTTTCAACTGGCGACCACCAGTGCTCGGCATTTGATGCTGCCAGCGATTGCGTTATCGACAATTCCCTTGGCGGTTGTTTCTCGCGTGACGCGTAACAGCATGCTGGAAGTGTTTGACGCGGACTACCTGAGAACGGCACGAGCCAAGGGGGCTGGTTTTTTGCGGGTGATTGCTCGGCACGCGTTTCCTAACGCGTCGCTCTCGGTGCTTAATATCGTCGGCTTTCAATTGGGTATGCTGCTTTCCGGGGCGATCCTGACAGAAACCGTATTCAATTGGCCGGGGCTGGGACGCTATGTCGTCGATGCGATTCGTGACTACGACTATTCGGTGGTGCAGGCATGTGCGTTGGTACTGGCGTGCATCTTCGTCACGTTGAACCTGACACTGGACGTGCTGTTTCTGCTCCTCGATCCTCGTCTGCGTGAAGGGAATCGAAGTTGAGTACTGCGACGTACGAACTAACCAATACCGCGCCGTCGATTCGCAAGCGGCTCTTTGAAGTGCCTGGGATGTGGATTGGGGGGGGCTTAATCTTTACGTTTGTGTTCTGTGCGATCTTCGCCGGAGTGATTGCTCCGTATGGCAGTGACGATCGAGACGGAAAGAATCAGCCTCCCAGTGCCGCGCATTGGCTTGGGACCGATACCAACGAGAAAGATGTTCTGACGCGGGTGATCTATGGTTCCCGGCTATCTCTCATCGCCAGTATCACGTCGATCAGCTGCGCGGTGGTAATGGGGGTAGGGCTGGGGTTGCTGGCCGGCTATCGAGGGGGACGCACCGACATGCTGGTCATGCGGCTGATCGATATCTGGCTTTCGTTTCCTAGTTTGCTGATCGCCTTCCTGGTGATCGCCGCGATGCGACCTGGCTGGACAGCCGTGATTCTGGCGGTGGCTTTGATCAATGTGCCCGTCTTTGCCAGGCAGATCCGCGCCGAGATGCTTTCGCTCAAACATGCAGCATACGTCGAAGCGGCCATCGCGGCAGGTGCATCGCCCCTTTACTTGATCGCCTTTGTTTTTCTTCCAGCGGTGAGCGGCACGATCTGGGTGCTGGCGACGCTGGGACTGGGGCATGCCATCCTGGAAGTGGCCGGGCTCTCGTTTCTAGGCATTGCAGGCGATCCGTCGAATGCCGAGTGGGGGTCGATGCTAGTCGAGGCGAAGGGGGAACTTCACGTTACCATCTGGCCGGCGATTGCTCCGGGCATTGCCATTTCGCTGACGATCTTGGGATTCAATCTATTCGGAGACGGTCTCAGAGAGCTGCTGAGTCGACGCTCGCGAAGCTTCTAAAGGGAGCTGCTGCTAGCAAGAAGTCTGGTTTTCTCGGAAAAAATCGAACGAATTACCAACTCTGGCCGTAAGTAACGGCGTGAATCTAAGAAGAATGCGACAAGAATAACTCAGATTAGTCCGGTTTCGCCTATTCATGTACTCGCTTGCTTGACACGTTAATGGCGGCGAGCTTAACTAGAAGGGTAGGTTGAGATCTACATAAACTACCATCTTCCCGCCGTCGAATAACCCACCTGCGACGGTACGAATTTCAACGGACTGGGCGGCGGGTGTACTTTGCTTGGAGAGACAATTGATGAAGAAGCTCGCGTTGTGTTTGGTGGCTGTTGTTGCTGCCTCCTCGTACTATGCCACTCCAGCTTATGCGGTTAAGGCTTTCGCTGACGCATTTGTTGAGAAGTACAATATCGAAAAGCCTACCACGGACGCCGAAAAAGAATTGGCTGCTGCCGTAAAGGAAGCCAAGTGCAACCTTTGCCACGGTGGTAAGAGCAAGAAGATCCGCAACGAATACGGTGTCGCTCTGGGCGAATTGCTGGACAAGGACGATTACGGTGCCAAGCGTCGTAAGGATGAACCAGAAAAAGTTCAGGAAGAGCTCTTAGCTGCTTTGGACAAGGTTGCCAAAGAGAAGTCCAAGTCGGGCGAAACCTACGGCGACAAGATTGCTGCCGGCAAGTTGCCAGCTGCTGAAGGCACCGACGTTGAAATTGAAGAATAAACTTCAGTTTGCGATCGCCTAAAACAAGAAGCCCCGCCAATCGTGCGGGGCTTTTTTTATGCGCTACTGCAAGACGAACTACTTCACGCGAATGCGAACGGTCGTCTCGAAAGTATCGCCGCCGGCCAGAACACGCAAGCCGCCGTTGTACCCTTGGCGTCGCAACTGGAACGCATCGGGAATGCACGTGTACGGTTCGATACAAAATGCTTCGCGATGGCCGGGATTGTAGAGCACGACCGATTCGAATTGATCGTCGAACTGCTGCTCGATCGTGCGCCCTGATTCGGGGTCGTGAATTGAAGTGGTGCAGATACCATCCTCGCATTCGAGTCCGCCGAAGCCGTTATCGAACTGGGTATCCTTAAACAGCAACGGAATAAATGGATCGGAGTCGCGATTGAATTGATTGCCGCTGGCCAGTTGATCTTTGAATTCCCATGTGAACGTGAAAGGAACGATGATCTCGCAAGCGTCCGCAGAGTTGCCGCCGATGGGAACGTGGAAGTAGGGGTGCGTTCCCAGTCCAAACGGCAGAGGTTTGGTGCCGGGGTTCTCTACTCGATAGGTGCCAGACAACGTCGAGCCAGAGACTTCGTAGGTGACTTGGATCTTGAAATCGGCCGGCCATTGTTCCAGAAGGGTGGCATCGTCCTGAGAAGCTTGAAACTCGGCGGTTACTTTCGACTCGGTTTGCTCGACTACGCGCCACGATCGATTCATGACAAAACCATGGATCGCATTGCCGCGTCCGTCCCCTTCCGGGATAGTGAATTCGCGATCTTCCCAGATAAGTTTGGTCCCTTTTAGGCGTCCCGGGAATGGGAAGAGAATGGGAATGCCACTGCTCGAAGGGCGGGCCGTTCCCTCGACGAAATCTTTGGCCGCCCAAAGTACGTCGACGTGCTGATCGTCGAGTTTGGCAACAAACTGGAAACAATTGAATCCAAAGCTCGGGGTAATCTTGGCAAACGATCCGGTGGCTGGGTCGCGAATTTCGAGGACTTCCAAACTCATGGAAATGACTTCTTCGTTAGGTGACTCAATTTTGGTTGAGAGGCGATCCTGACAGACAAGCGACGGCGGCTACATTTCCCCGCGGCTTAAGAGCATTGTCGCTGTCATCAAGACGATCGTTCCTCCGAGTGTCATCAGGGCCATGTTGGCCTTTCGCAGACTGCGATCAAAAAAGGCGAGTCCCGCCAGATGATGCATCAGCCAGAAAGCCAGTCCCACGCTCAGAGCGAACATGGCTGTACACAAGGTATCACCGCCCATCAAACGCGATTGCTGGGCGGAATTCAAGGTGGTTGTTAACACAAATCCAACAGGAATCTGAAGCAGCGTCGGGATAAGGGCAATCGTAAACGCAGTGCCGGCGGTTGATTCTCGCTGATCTTCAGACAGATTCTTCAGGCAAAGCATGCCAGCAATCAGACCGCTGACGGCGAAGGAAGCGAACCAGAAGTGGAGCGTAAACCAGATCACTTCACCATGGACCAATAGCGTTCGGAACTGGCTGGAATCGACTGGAGATTCAATTTCGACTTCTCCGCGAGCAATGAGCCCAAGAATCGTGAAGAGGGTCGGAAAGTGATACAGCAGGTTTGTTGCTGACAGGATGGCTAGAAAACGAGAGAGAAATCGCTGCCAGCGACTGGCACGTTTTCCGAACCCCCACCAAACCAAATATCCAATGGTACACACCAGGGAGAAAGCGATTTCCCAGAAGCCATAGAGGATCTTAGAGTCCCAGACGCTTTCCACGGCCTGGAAGTAGGCTTCGCCTCCTTGCGACCAAATCAGGATTCCCTGGATCAGACCGAGAACGACGCCGAGAACCAAGGCCGCCACCGACCACCACCCAATGGTACGGCCCAGCGATGCAATTTCTTCGCTCGATTGCCGAGTTGATTTCGCGTCGAGCCAAATCGACAGAATCGGACCAACCGAGGCGAGATTCATCAGAATGAGGTGGAGCGAAAGGGTAATTATCCGCAAGTAAATCAAGGAGGACTCCTGATTAGATCGGTCATTGCGAGCGACTGTTACCTGTTATAGTCGACTGGAAGGCGACGAGATGGGAGCAGGAAGTTGGTTGTAGGGAATGTTTTGCGGCACGGAAACAGCCAAAAGTCGGATTGTGCCCTTCGCTTGCTGCTGGAGAAGAGGGATTGGCCTGCATCATCGGTAGATTTTGTCGATTTAATCGACTAATCGCAACCTTGCCCACCATTCGGGTGTCATGTTGACGAAGTGAAAGTCCGATTGTTAAATTGTGCGATCTCAGGGCGATTAGCTCAGTTGGCTAGAGCGCTTGCCTTACAAGCAAGATGTCGGGGGTTCGAGTCCCTCATCGCCCACTTTTTGCACCCGTAACTCGGTTTTGAGTTATGGGTCTTTCTATGCGCTGTGTGTGTGAATAAGGACATTCGGACATGGACGAACGCGAAGAATTGTTGGCAGCCGCTTGTGAAGAAAACTCCATCTCCATGGAGGATCTGGCTGAGCAATATGGTCCCGAAAGCTTTGGAAATCACGAAGCGGTCGATCGAATCTACGTGACCGAAGCTACCTGGAGCGAGCATATCGCCAGCCACCCGGCCATTCTGCTGGACGCCGAGGCCTATGAAATGGCTGTCAAAGTGAGTGAATTGATGGCCGAGCTTTACAATCGCATGTCGGCCAAAGACTAAGCCGCTTGCTCGCATGGGGAAAGCCACAGCACCAATTCGATGCGTGCTGTGGCTAATCTTCTTCATCCCCGGTGTCGTACTGATGCCGGGTTTGAGGAACATCTTTACCAGCGTGCAGTTGAGCGAGTACGTGCTGTAGCATCGCTGGCAAGTCGGACGATAACAGGTCGTCTGTGGAGAAGATCTGGG
Organism: Blastopirellula marina; assembly: GCF_002967715.1. NCBI lineage: Bacteria > Pseudomonadati > Planctomycetota > Planctomycetia > Pirellulales > Pirellulaceae > Blastopirellula > Blastopirellula marina. The sequence continues at coordinate 226,025 of NZ_PUIA01000057.1, read as the reverse complement.
CAGTACAATTGGGAAGATTTTCCTGGTCTCCCCCAAATTCGTCCGCATCGATCAGCAGCAATACGCCTGTTTTCCGACGTACGAGCATCTCTTCCATGTATTCCATGGGGGTTATTTCGGCCAGCATCGCTTCGAGCTTATTTTTGGCCGCTTTGATACGTTGGGCCCTGTTTTTCTTTTCCCATTCGATCAATTCCGATAGCTCTCGCGCGGAAATCCCTTCTTTAAACTTGATGCCGAGTTTTCTTGCCTCTCGTTTCTGTGCTTCCGAGGCGGTTGGCGAATTCCGCAGGATTACGGTCGAGTCATTTCGATCTTTCTTGCTCGACCTTTCCGAATTCTTTTTCTTACTGGAATCGGAAGTCGTGTCGCCACCAGGCACGCGTATGGATTGCCGACAGCCGGGGCACGAAATCTTCGTACCAGCGTATTTAGGCTTGGCTTTGATGGTGTTTTTGCAGTGTTTGCACTTAAATCGGATCAGGTCGTCCGGCATCGTTGGCCCCCGGCACTCCTGGTTGAAGTCACACGTTCCCTGGGAAACCCATCCGTTCTGCCACCTCCTGGCAGTAATTTAGTTTAGATGGAACCATTAGCCGAACGCATCCTATTGCGTTTATGTTCGCCTGAAAGCAGCGAATTTGGCGAAGGATTACCGTTTCTTCACACTTGCTTCGATTTCCGCTGGGGGCGTTGCCCCTCCTGCATGTCTAAGGCTTCGCCTGTTATGTTAATTTTGTGGCGTTTTGCCCCCGGCAAGCGACCTCCTTCAACTAGAGGGAAGGCTCCGCTTCGAAGCGACATCGGCAGGAAAACGATAGGTTGTGAAGATGGCGATGACCCCAATGATGCAGCAGTACCACGAAGCAAAGAATGCTTGTGGGGACGCGATCTTGCTGTTCCGCATGGGTGACTTCTACGAATTGTTTAACGACGACGCAGTCACCGCCTCGAAAGTCCTGGGGATGACCCTTACCAGTCGGGACAAAGGGGAAAACGCTACCCCCATGGCTGGCTTCCCGCATCATCAGCTCGACTCGTACCTCGCTAAATTGATCCAGCAAGGGTACCGCGTCGGTATCTGCGATCAGGTCGAAGACCCTAAACAGGCCAAGGGGATCGTCAAACGCGAGATTACCCGCATTCTTTCCCCAGGCACGCTGACAGACGACTCGCTGCTGAGCCCCAAGGAAAGTAACTTCCTGGCTGCCGTCTTATGCGAAGGGGAAAACGCCGGCATCAGTTGGATCGAACTTTCGACGGGGCGATTTCTCGCTGGCGTCTTTTCGGCAGCGCGACTTGCTGACGAACTGGCCCGGATTGCGCCATCCGAGTGCCTTCTTTCCGAAGGGACCGACGCGTTGCCGAAGCATATGAATGGGCAGTTCCTGCAGACGCAGCGCCCTGCATGGGCGTTTGGCGGCAAGGCAGCCGATGAGAAGCTGTCGAAGCACTTCGAGGTCAAGAGCCTGGATGGGTTTGGCTTCGACGACGGAGATCGCCTGGCGATTCGAGCTGCCGGGGCGATTCTTGACTATTTGCAAGAGACACAGCGTGGTTCGCTGGAACATGTGCAGACGCTGATTCCATACCGGCAGACCAACTGCGTCGAGATTGACGAAGCGACCAGGCGTTCGCTGGAGCTTACGCGAACCATTCGCGACCAACGCCGGGATGGGACTTTGATTTCAGTCCTGGACCGTTGCCGCACGCCGATGGGAAGCCGCTTGATGGCCGACTGGCTGGGCAGCCCCTTGGCTTCAGTACAGCCCATCTGCGATCGTCACGACGCCGTCGAGGAATTGAAGAACGACCTTTCCCTCTCAGAATCGCTGGGCGATGCGTTGGCAGGCGTGTACGACCTGCAGAGGCTTTTGACCCGCGTGACTACCGGTCGGGCAAGTCCCCGCGACCTGAGCTTTGTCGGCCGCACACTGGCAAAGCTGCCACGAATCAAAGCGAAGGTGACCTCTCGGAAATGCAAGCTTTTAGGAGAGATTGAAAGCCAGATTGATCTGTGCCCTGAAGTGCACGACAAGTTAGCCGCGGCGCTAATCGAGGATTGCCCACTGACGACTGCCGACGGTGGCTTTATTCAAGATGGCTACAATGCCAGGCTCGACGAGTTGCGTGGCCTGGCTGCCGGCGGCAAGCAATGGATTGCCAACTACCAGGCTGAAGAAAGCAAGAAGTCTGGCATCCCGAACATGAAGGTGGGGTTCAATAAGGTCTTCGGATATTACATCGAGATCACGAACACCCATCGTGAAAAAGTTCCCACGTATTTTCATCGTAAACAGACGCTCAAGAATGCCGAGCGGTATATCACGCCGGAACTGAAAGAGTACGAAGATAAAGTTCTGTCGGCTGACGAGAAAGCGAAAACGCTGGAGTACGAGTTGTTCGCTGAACTTCGCGATCTCGTGCAATCGGCCGCCGATCGGCTTCGCAGCACGGCCACGGCTCTGGCCAACCTGGATGCATTGGTATCGCTGGGCAACCTGGCACGCGATCGCAATTACTGTCGACCGAGAATCGATGACGGCAAGGAACTGGCCATTGTCGATGGTCGCCATCCGGTGCTGGACGTGACTGAGGAAGCTGGTACGTTCATCCCCAACGATACGATGCTCGGCGGCGAAGATGTGGACGACATCGCTATCATCACCGGTCCGAACATGGCTGGTAAAAGTACCTACATTCGCCAGGTCGGACTGATTTCGATCATGGCTCAAATGGGAAGTTTTGTCCCGGCCAAGGAAGCCCGGGTTGGCATCGTCGATCGTGTGTTTGCCCGCGTGGGGGCAAGCGACGAACTTTCACGCGGCCAGAGTACGTTCATGGTTGAAATGACCGAGACGGCCCGAATTCTCAATACAGCGACCGAACGAAGCCTCGTCATTCTGGATGAGATTGGCCGTGGGACCAGTACCTACGATGGCGTTTCGCTGGCGTGGTCGATTGTCGAATACATCCACGATCGGATCGGTTGTCGCACGCTGTTTGCCACGCACTATCACGAATTGGCCGATCTGTCCCAGTCGCTGGCTCGTGTGACGAACCTGAATGTGGCGGTGAAGGAGTGGGACGATAAGATCATCTTCCTGCATAAGATCGTTGCGGGGGCGGCCGATAAGAGCTACGGGATTTACGTGGCTCGACTGGCAGGGATTCCCAACGATGTCAACGAACGCGCCAAGCAGATTCTGACGCAACTCGAGCAGGAACATCTCGACTTGGATGGGCAATCGAAGATTCGTCCCAAGCGAGATCGTCACCCGAAGACCGATCTTCAGCTGACGTTGTTCGGCCCGAGCGAACACCCGGTGGTCGAAGAGATTCGGCAGACGGATCTGAGCGGTCTGACGCCACTGGATGCATTCCAAAAGCTGATCCAGTGGCAGAGTGAACTCAAGAAGCCAACAAACTAGGCGTCCTTGCGATGCGTGGGCATCTTGGCTCCAGTCTCGTTACGCCACGCTTTGAGTTTGGCATGTAGCTTTTCGACGAGGTCCGGCTTCTTGGCGGCCAGATCGTGTTGCTCGCTGATGTCTTCAGCCACGTTATACAACTCCAGGTGGCCGTCTTCGTAGAACTCGATCAGCTTCCAGTCTCCTTCGCGAATCGCCGAAGTGGGGGAGCCTCCTTGGTTGCCGTAGTGAGGATAGTGCCAGTAGATCGCACCACGGTCGAGTTCTTGGCCTTCTAAGATTGGGGCGAAGCTCATGCCGTCAATCGTCAAATTCTTGGGAACTTCGATGCCTGCGATTTGCAGCATCGTGGGGAAGAAGTCAACACTGCTGACATACTGCGAAGTTTCGGTTCCGGCCTTGGTGTTGCCTGGCCAACGGACGATCATCGGTTCGCGAATTCCCCCTTCGTAGATCCATCCTTTGCCGGCACGAAGTGGCAGGTTGCTGGTTGGATGTCCTTCAGAAGTCGACAGGCCGCCGTTGTCGGACATGAAGATCACCACCGTGTTTTTCGTCAGCCCCAACTCATCGATTCCGTTGAGCACCTTGCCGACGGCCTGGTCCATGGCCTCGACCATGCCGGCGTAAACGGCGTGCTCTTGAATGAGACGTACTTTGCGTTCTCCTTCCTGTCCCCAAATCTCGCCGGGTTTCAGCGTTTCCTTCTTCTGCTGGTACTTCTGTTTGAGGTCTTCGCGAGACATCAGCGGCGTGTGTACCGAATAGAAAGACAGGTACGCCAAAAACGGCTCATCCTTGTGCTCGGTCATGAACTTGACCGTTTCGGTTGCCAGGCGATCAGGCAGATGTTCGCCGTCGGGGCCATCTTTCAGGCGAGGGTTGGCGTAGGGTGAGAAATACTTCTTGCCACCGTAAGGGCCCCCGCGATCGATGCCCCCTTTGTTGACGTCGAAGCCTTGATGCTCGGGCCAGTACTGTTCGCCTCCGAGGTGCCATTTGCCGGCGAAGAAGGTCGCGTACCCGTTGGCTTTCAACAATTCCGCGATCGTCGTTTCGTCGTGAGCAAGTTGCACTTCGTACGGAGCCGGCAGCATCTTGGTCTTGCGATTCCAACCCTCAGGCTGGGCCGCGCCAATATAATCGGTAATGCCGGTCCGAGTGGGGTATCGACCGGTGAGAATGCTTGCGCGCGTGGGTGAGCATACCTGGCAGGCCGCGTAGGCATTGGTGAACTTCAGGCCGCTGGAAGCCAGTTTGTCGACGTTTGGCGTTTCGTAGAACGAGCTTCCATAGCAACTTAGATCGGTCCATCCCAGGTCATCGACCAGGAAGAAAACGAAGTTCGGTTTCTGCTCGGCACCCAAGGCTAATTGAGGGGCCAGCAGTATTGCCAGGGCCGAGAGTATGATCGCAAGCGTTCGCATGGAAAGGGTCTCGATTCGCGGAAGGAAACAGGATAAGGAGTGAGGCAAAGCGGCAAGTTTATTGTGCTTTAGGTTTTCGGACGCGTCAAACTACCGCAGCCGGTACGGGGCTGGGTCGATATGGGGAGTCAAGCCGTCGAGAAGTTGCCACGCCAGCTTACCGGTACCTGTACTCATCGAAAGTCCCAGCATGCTATGTCCCGCGGTGATCAGCACGTTATTGAACCGGGGCGCAAAGTCGATGTACGGCAGATCGTCTGGTGTCATGGGCCGCCAGCCGTACCACTCTTCGTAGGTCTCGTCGGTGAATGGTTCTTTCAGGTAATGCGAAGCACCCTTCTTCAGGAGTGCCAGTCGCTTGGTGTTGATGCTGGGGTCGTATCCGCCGAACTCCATGGTTGAGCCAAGTCGATACCCATCGTCGAAAGGTGTCACGCCGACGCGGCTTTCTTCGAGCAGCATCGGGATCTGCGGGCAGATCGATGGCCGTGCCATGGTGATGGAGTATCCCTTACCAGGCTGAATTCGCAGCGTACAGCCCAACTGGCGATTGAAGAAAGGGCTCCAAGCCCCGGTGGCAACCACAAAGCGGTCAGCGGCCAGTTCTTCGGTTCCACAGCGAACCGCTTTCAGCTTGCCTCCTTCGCCGAGGAATTCAGTGACCTTGTGCTGTTCGAGAATCTTCACGCCGTGCTTTTCGAGGATCGTCTTCCAGGAGCTAAGCAGTCGATCGGGACGCAGGTGGGCATCGTTGGGGTAATGCCAGGCACCGGCGATTTCGTCTTTAAGTGCAGGCTCAAGCTTCTGTAGTTCTCCCTGGGCGTAGGGAGATGACGTCACGCCGAATTCTTCAGAGACCCAGTCGCTGATCTCTCTGAACTGTTCGAAGTGGTGCTGATCTTTAAAGACAAACAGCAGTCCTTTTTTCTCCCAATTGCAGTCCAGGCCTTCTCCTTCGATCAACTCTTGATAGAGCTGACGCGAAGAGTCGAGCAGGGCATGCTTCCCTCGAGCGGCCTTCTTCATTTGCTTCTCGCTGCAATTCCACCAAAACCGCAGGAGAAAGCTCCAGAGCGAAGGAGAAAGCCGAGGCCGTATATAGAACGGCGACTCGCTGCTAAGCATCGACAGCATCGTCGGACCGATCAGGCCTGGCTGTGGAATGGGAGGTACGTGACTCGGAGAAACGTAGCCGCAGTTCGCATGCGAACAGGCACCTCCGTGGCGGCCTTGATCCACGATGGTGACATCATGGCCAGCCTTGGCTAAATAGTAGGCGGCCGCCGTACCGACGACGCCTCCACCAATCACAATGGTCGAGCTACTCAAGGTGGGATGCTTTCAGAGTTTCAGTGGGATTGCTTTTGACTAAAGCCGAAGGTGAGTGTATCGGTGGGATCAATAATGACTTTCGTCTCCGCTGTAACGAAGGCCTCGCCCATGATACGTGGGATTACCTTGTCACCCTGCCAGACAAAGGAACCTTCAAACAGGCTGCCGGTAACCGATTCCTGACCCCAGGTCTGGCCAGGCTCTAGTTTTCCAGCCGCAGCCAGGCAGGCGATCTTGGCGCTCGTTCCGGTACCGCAGGGGGAGCGATCGTACTCGCCGCCAGGACAGTCGACGTAGTTCTTCGCGTTCGCGTCGTCTCGGCTCGGTGGGCCAATCAATTCGACGTGATCGATGATGCCACCGTTTTCGCCACCGATACCCTCGGTATCCAACGTGTGGCGGATTTCACGACAACACCTGTCGAGTTCAGCGAGATTACTTAGCGAAACCTCTAAACCGTGATCGGCGCACAAATAAAACCAGTTTCCTGCATAGGCGATGTCTCCGCTTAGTGTTCCGAAGTTTTTGGTCGCAACCGGAACATTTGTCCGATAGCGATAGCTGGGGACATTCACAAACGAGACTCGGTTATCTTCGTGCAGCGTGAAGACCACGTCGCCGGCAATCGTTTCCAGCAGGTGTTCGCCAGGCGAGATATTACCCAGATAGGAAAGGGTCGCGGCGACTCCAATCGTGCCGTGGCCGCACATCCCGAGATAGCCAACATTATTGAAATAGACAACACGGGCAACGGCTTCTGGGTTTTGCGGTTGTAGCAGCAGCGCTCCGACCATCGCCTCGTAGCCACGAGGCTCATGAGTTAAAGCCGTCCGCATCCAGTCGTGTTCTTGCTTCAGTTCCTGAATCTGGTCGGCAATGTTTGTTGTGGAAAGCTCTGGCGATCCTCCGATAATGGTTCTAGTGGGTTCCCCCCCGGTATGGGAGTCGATGACGTTCAGTTCAACGCGGTCTGTCGGCAAAGCCATGTTGCATGGTTTCCAATAGGCGATAATCAAAGGGATCGGGGATGAATCCACACATATCATAAGGCGCAGGAAGCGGAAATCGAAGCCGGATAAGTCTGGATCTATCTTTCTAGATGTGCACAATTCGGAGTAATTTGACGACTGGGGCGTCTTGTTTTCTGGCGAGAATGTCCCACAACACGACGTTTCACGCGTAAACCGTAGACACTGAGCAAGTTTCTACGAATTCAAGGGTTCGGCAATCATGGGAAAGTGGATTCAGTCGCTTCTCTATTTCATGCTGCGAAGACTTCTGCATCGCCGCTATCAGGTAGAAGTTAAGGGGCTCGAAAAGCTGGAAGGCCTGGAAGGGCCGATCCTGGTGTGGCCCAACCATCCGGCCTATATCGATCCGCCCACCGTCCTGAGCCACCTTCGTTTTGGGAAGTCGCTTCGGCCGTTGGTTTTTACCGACACGTACCGCAGCCCGCTCTTTTATCCCATCATGAAGATAATCGACGCGTACGAGGTGCCAAATCTGAAGTCGCATAGCCGGGACGCGCATGCCAAAACGACCGAACTGATCGAGAAGGTCGCTGAGGAACTAAAGCAGGGACAAAACTTTCTGATCTATCCCAGCGGCAGACTGCAGCGGCAGGGATATGAAGTGGTCGGTGGAGCACGAATCGCTTACGAACTGTTAGAACGCGTCGATAACGTGAACGTGGTGCTGGTCCGCACGCGAGGCTTGTGGGGTAGCCGGTTTGGTTGTGCCCGGGAAGGGGATGTGCCGGCGCTGGGTAAGAATGCATTGGCAGCGGCGTGGTGGATCATCGCGGGGCTTGTCTTCTTTCTGCCCAAGCGAAAGGTGACGCTGGAAGTCGTGCCGGTCGATCGCACATCGTTGCCTATGAAGAGCAAGTCGGCCCTGAATCGTCACCTCGAAGCGTTCTACAATGCCGACGGGGGCGAAGAGGCCAAGTTCGTTCCGTACAGCTATTTGTTCGGGCCGCGCGACTTTGATTTCGATGCCGTCAAAAAGAAGTCCGATGTCGATGTCAGTGAGCTTTCGCCAGAACTGGTGGCGGAGGTGTACGGGATACTTGAGCAGCGTCTCGATCGAACGCTCGATGACAACGAGAAAGAGCCAGGGACGACGCTTGATTTGATTGGACTCGATAGCCTGGAACGCATGGACCTGGCGCTAGAGCTAGAGCGGCACTTCGGGTTTCGCAGCGATCACGTGCCGGCAACGGTGGGTGAACTTTGCGTGCTGGCCGCCGGTCAGGCATCCAGCGACGAAAAGCCCTTGGAAGTTCCCGAGCACTGGGACGATGCCCGTCCGGCCGATAGCGATCATCCGGAGGTTCTGGCAGAGACCATTGCCGAGGCGTTTGTGCGTCGTGCCCTGAAGAGTGCCGACAGTCCTGCGGTTGCCGATCCACTTTCAGGCTGCTTGAGCTACCGCAAACTTCTCATCGGAGCGACGCTGCTTGCCAAGCGAGTCGCGAAACTCGATGGAAAAGCTGTGGGAGTCATGTTGCCGGCTTCGGTCGCTGCGGACACGGTACTTCTGGCGTCAGCGATCGCAGGCAAGTTGCCGGTCATGCTCAATTGGACGACCGGTCCTGCGGGGCTTCAGCACGCTGCCGATAAATTGGAAATCAAGTACGTCATCACCTCTAAAAGGTTCATGGATCGGCTGGGGGTCGAGATGGATGGCGTTGAGATGTTTTACCTGGAAGATACGCGTGAGGACATCTCGACATTCGAGAAGTTGAAAGCACTGGTTGCGACTTACATCGCTCCAGGATCGTTCCTGCGGAATCTGCCCAAGCCTGGAGTCGATGACCCGGCTGTCGTGTTGTTCACGTCAGGCTCGGAAAGCCTTCCCAAGGCCGTTCCCCTTTCTCATAAGAATCTGATCGCCAACATGCGCGGCGGTATCGATCATATGAACTTCCGCAGCGATGATACGCTTCTGGGATTCCTGCCGCCGTTTCATAGTTTTGGACTGACAGCAACCGCGTTGATGCCCATTCTGGCTGGAATTCGGGTGGTGCACCACGCTGATCCGACCGACGCGCGGATGTTGGCTCGGGTGATTGCGGCCTACAAACCAACGCTCATGTTTGCCACGCCTACGTTTCTGCAATACATCGTGAGCAGCAGTGAGCCAGGTGAACTCGAGTCGTTGCGTCTGGTCTTGGTAGGTGCCGAGAAATGCCCGCCGGCGCTTTACCAACGCACCATGGAGATCTTGCCTAAGCTGGATTTGCTGGAAGGATACGGCATTACCGAATGTAGCCCGGTGGTTTCTGGCAACCGCCCAGGGCACAACAGGCCAGGCACCATTGGCCAGTCGATTAACTGCGTTGATACGCTCGTGGTGCATCCGGAAACCCACAAGCCGCTACCTCAGGGAGAGGCAGGGCTATTGCTGATACGCGGCGACTCGGTCTTCAATGGCTATTACAAACACGACAAGCCACAGCCATTTCTAGAAGTTAATGGTCACCAGTGGTATAACTCAGGCGACCTGGTCTCGAAGGATGAGGAAGGCTTCATTGAGTTCCGAGGACGCATGAAACGCTTCCTGAAGATCGGAGGCGAGATGGTAAGCTTGCCGGCGCTAGAAGCCCCGTTGGCAGAGAAGTTCCCGGCTGATGAAGAGGGGCCCAAGGTCGCCGTCGAAGGAATCGAGCAGGATGGAGGTCGCTGCATCGTGCTCTTCACGATCGAGGAAGTCACCCTGCGTGAGGCGAACGATTGCTTAAAAGCCGCTGGTTTTCAAGGGATCATGCGTCTGGATGAAGTTCGTAAGGTTGAAGCGATCCCTGTTCTGGGGACCGGGAAAACCAACTATCGACAGCTGCGAACCTGGATTCAGGAAGGGAATGAAGTGACCTCGGAGTCCTAGGCTTGGGTGATCCATTGAATCACTTCGTTCTCGCCGTTGGTTGAGCCAACCAGCAGACGTTGTCCAGCCTCGCCGGTCTCGTACATCGCGGACACGCGAACTTTATCCCCTGGCAGAAAGCTCATTTCATAGCCGGTGTGATACGAGACCAGTGGAATGCCTGCGGTTGTATCGTACGAGACCGGGAAAAGCAGGCTGTCGTCGTGACCGCTGATTTCCAGCTCGCATTGCCGAGGCTCCTGCGGCCGAAAGAGTGTCTTTCGCTCAGGGATCCACAGTAGTTCTTCGTCTGTCAGGGCACCGCGAATGCTGAAACGGGTCCCATGATAGAACCCTTGGTTACCTTTTCGCTGAAGCATTACCTGGAAGGTGTTTTCATCCACACCAGGAGGACGCTGCACGTATTGCTGCTCGATGTGCTCGATATCGTCGAACTGAAATAGTTCGTGCGACGTGGACAGAAAACGCGTGATGACGTCGCTGCCGTAGATAACCAGGTCAATATCCGAATTCTCGTTGCCGACCCCCCAAAGCAATGAGTCGGTGATTCCAATCTCGGTTGCCGGAACGTCGCAGTGCTCGGCCAGGATATGAACCAGGTCGACGGCCAACGCCAACAACGGGGAAGCATGTTCCTTTTCGGTCAGTAAGTGTCGCGTACGCTCGAGCGGCTTCAGGTGCTGCTGGATCTTTTCGATGGGAACGCGAATCTTGCCGTCGACGTATGTGGGAAAAGATTCGCTCAGGAATCTTGCGGCGTCGTAATAGCTATCGACCCACTTGTTGCCGTTTGCATATTTCAAGCCGGATGTTACAAATCCCGCATCATGCTGGTCTCCGAGAACATTGAAGATCAGGTCATCCTGAGTTAGCAGGTAGTCTTTATCGCGATACATGGAGCGGCTTTCTCGTTAGGGGGCAGGGCCCATTGTAAACCAGTAGCGAGTGGATCAGATTAGAGAAAGAGCAAGTCAGGCACCATAGGCACATGAGGTAGTCGAATGACGCGATTGACGTTTCACGGAGCGGCGGAAACGGTCACGGGATCAAAGTATCTGCTAGAAGCGGACGATGCCAAGGTCTTGATCGACTGCGGATTGTTTCAGGGGCTTAAGGAGCTACGTCTACGAAACTGGGACCCACTACCTTTCACTGCGGACTCGCTTGATCGGATTGTGCTTACGCACGCCCATATCGATCATACTGGCTACCTCCCCAGAATCGTCAAGGATGGCTATCATGGCCCCATTCTTTGTACGCCAGGAACGAAACGGCTGACAGAGCTTTTGCTTTTGGATTCGGCAGAAAACCAAGAGCGGGATGCCGAGTACTTTAATTTTAAGGGACTGTCGAAACATAAGCCGGCGTTACCGTTGTACGATCCGAAAGATGCACGCAAGGCAATCAAGCAGTTGACGGCCAAGCCTCGAGGCGAATGGCATAAGGCCGCCGGTCCGATCTGGTTTCGTTTTCACGATGCTGGGCATCTGCTAGGATCGAACATGATCGAAGTCGAGATCCGCAATCAAGACCCGCCACTGCGGATCTTGTTTTCTGGCGATGTGGGGCGTTACAACGCACCGCTTTATCACGATCCTCACGAGCCACCTCGCTGCGATTTTCTGATTTGCGAGAGCACCTATGGCAACCGAGATCACCCAGAAGGAGACGTGCTCGACGACCTGGAAACGACAATGAACGAAGCGATCGATCGCGGTGGCGTGATCCTGATGGCTTCGTTTGCGGTGGGAAGAGCCCAACAGCTCATCTACTTGCTACAGGTATTGATGCACGATGGTCGAATTCCGAGAATTCCGATCTACCTGGACAGTCCTATGGCGGTCGATGCCACAGAGATCTTCCGCGACTTTGCCGAAGACCTCGATCTCGCGGAAGGTCGACTGAGCGGCCCCAATAGCGTTTTGAATGCATCGAACGTGCATATGGTGCGTAGTTCTAAAGAGTCTAAGGAACTGAACAAGCTGAAGGGGCCAGCCGTGATTATCGCGTCATCTGGAATGATGACCGGTGGTCGGATCCTCTTTCATATGCGACAGCGTCTTCCTTGGCCGCAGAATACGCTGTTGGCCGGCGGATTTATGGCGGCTGGCACGCTCGGGCGTAAGATCCAGGAAGGGGAGAAGACGGTCCGTATCCATAAGAAGGATGTCCCCGTACACGCTCACTTGGAATCGATATCAGGTCTAAGCGGTCATGCTGGTCAGAGTGAACTGTTGCAATGGGTTTCGGGACTTCCCAAGCCGAAAATGGTTTTCCTGACGCATGGCGAACCAGAGAGTGCGTCGGTGTTATCAGGCCTGATGCGACGACGGTTCGGCTTTCGCACCGTCATTCCACGGATGGGAGAATCGTTCGATTTAGAGGAGCAAACTTGATGACACCCCACGAACAAGAAAACCAGGAACAAATTGTCAACTCGCCCAGCTACGTGCTACCGGAACTGGATACCGACTTTCTTCAAAGCGAGGAAATGCGCGGTCTGCGGATGCAGTTAGAGTACACGAAGCCTGACTTATATCTGCGACGAAAGAAGATCAACTCGACGATCATCCTGTTCGGCGGCACGCAGATTGTGGAAGAGTCGAAAGCCCGGGCAACACTCGACAAGCTGAAGGAGCAACGCAAGAGGGAAGGGGATCGCCCGGAACTCGAACGAGCGATCCATCGGGCCGAACGTCAATTGGCCAAATCGAAATACTACGACGAAGCACGCGACTTCGCCTCGCTCGTTTCGCGACACTCTTATAACAACAATCGCTACGATCACGTGATTGTCACCGGCGGCGGCCCAGGCATCATGGAGGCCGGCAATCGTGGGGCCTGCGATGTGGGTGCGCCTAGCATTGGGCTTAATATTACCCTGCCGGAGGAACAGCACCCCAACCCGTATATCACGCCGGGCTTGTGCTTTATGTTCCATTATTTCGCTATGCGAAAGATGCACTTCCTCATGCGTGCGAAGGCTTTGGTGGTGTTTCCTGGGGGCTTTGGTACGTTCGACGAACTGTTCGACGCGCTGACGCTTCGTCAAACCGACCGGATGCAGGCGATCCCCATCGTTTTGTACGGCAGCGAATACTGGAAGCAGGCCATCAATTGGGAGTTCCTCGCGGACGAAGCGGTGATTCGTGATGAACATTTGAAACTGCTTAGCTTCGCTGATTCACCATCGGAAGCCTGGAAGATCATCCAGAAGTTCCATGAAGCGAACCCAGAAGCCAAGGTAATCGCACCATGATTAACGGCAAGCAGAGAACATTCGGCAACGTTCGGCCGGTGGCATTAGTGACCGGCAGTGCGAAGCGTGTCGGACGCGTCATCGCCCAGCATCTTGCCGATTGCGGCTATCGAATCGCCGTGCATGCCAACACATCGATGGACGAGGCAATTCGATTTGTCGAATGCTTGAGAGAGCAGGGGACCGAGGCCAGTGCGTTTCATGCCGATTTGACCAGTGAAGCGTCGATCAAGGACATGGTCGATATGGTTCACTTTTACTTTGGTCGGATCGATGTGTTAGTGAACTCGGCGTCGGTCTTCTTTCCGACCCCGCTCGACGAACTCACGTCTGACGACGTCTATTCTTTGTTTCAAGTGAATACGTTTTCTGTACTCAGTTGCAGTCGCTTTGTCGCTCAGCGGATGCAAGAGCAGTCGACCGGCGGGGCGATAGTGAATATCGCCGACTGGTCCGTCGAACGGCCGGCCAAAGGGTTCTCGGCTTATATTGCCAGCAAAGGGGCTCTTGTAACGCTGACCAAGAGTTTGGCCGTTGATTTGGCTGCTGCGAATCCGGCGATTCGTGTTAACGCTGTTCTGCCGGGGCAAGTGCTTTTGCCGGAAGGATCAGGCGAAACAAAGCGTCAGGCCGCCATCGATGCGACCCTGGTAAAGCGATTGGGGGAACCAGATGATGTCGCTCAGGCAGTCCAGTTCCTGGTGGAAAGTCCCTTTGTGACCGGCGTCTGCTTGCCAGTTGATGGGGGACGTACGGTTTTTAGCGGCCAATTCGACGACGCTAGCGTTCACTAGGCCCAGCAGCGAATGCCCCTTCTGTCGGCGGGGTCGTGCCAGCGAAATCCTCTGAAATCGGCGCTGTGTCCGATTGGCGATTGTTCTACAATCCCGCCGCGACTTTCCGTGGGCAATCGGGAAGGATCCGAGAAATTTCATCAGGAAGTGTTCCATGCGAGTTCGAGTGTTGCTGAACAAGTGTTGCTGGTCCGCAGTATTTGCGGCATCTGCTGGGGTAACTTTGGCTGGTTGCGGCGGCGGTGATGCGAATCCACCAGCGGTGAGTATTGAACAATCCGGTAGCACTGCGGCACCGGCTCAGGCTTCCGCTCCGGCTCATCAGCCTGCGGTTGAAGTCACGGCTTCGAACTCGGTTGAAGCGCCGGCAAACCCTGCGACCTCCGCGGCCATGCAGGCTCCGGCCCCATCGCAGCGTACGACACCGGCTCAGTTAACTTCCACTCAGCAAGCCTCGGGCAGCAATGCTCAAGTCGCGGCAGGGCCGGCACAAGGTGCTGCGGACATGCAGATCAACGCCGGAGCCACCGCCGCTGCTGGTCAGCCGGAATTGCCACCGCCACTCACGGCTGCTGAATTGGCCGCTGAGATGAATCTAGACAACGTGCCGGACGGAACGCCCACGGAACTGTTGACCTACATGAACAACCTGACGGCTGTTCCGTTTCCCGATAATGCCACGCCGCAGGAACTGCGTCAGTTTGCGACCAAGGTTTACTCGAACGTCATTACGGCGGCGGACAAACTGCTGGTCAGCCAGGGTGCCAGTTCCGAAGAACGTCGCAACGCGGTTCAATTTAAATTCAACGCCTATGAAATGCTGATTCAGATTCTGCCGAATCAAGCAGAAGAAATCCGTCAGGAACGAATTCAATTCGCTCAGCACATCGCCCAGGCGAAAGATCCAGAAGTCTCGCGATTTGCTCGCTTGTTCCTGTTCGAGCAGATGTTGGCTCAGTTTGCTGCCGGTGAGCCTTCGCTGTTTCAGCCTGTGCTGGAAGACTCGCGATACATCATCGAAGATCCTAACGCCGACATTATGCACTTTGGTGTCGCTGAGAATGCAGCGACTGTCTTTGCCCGAATGGGACATACCAATGAAGCGGTTTCGATTTTGTCCATGATGAAGAACTCCTTCACTGGGGCAAAAGACGAAAAGCTGGCTGCCCGTGCCGCTGAACTGGATGACATGATCATGCAGTACAAGATCCTGGGCACGATGATGGCTGCGGCGAATGGGGATGAAGCCGCCGAAGATCAACTGGTTGCCGCGATTCGTGCCTGGATCGCGACCAAGCAGAAGGATGATCTAGAGCCGCTGCAAATGCTTTCCACCATCGAAATGCAGATGGAAGATTACCGGAAGATGCAGGTGGCTAGTAAATTGGCCAACATGATGCTCGAATTCTATGGCAATCATCCCGATCCCCAGGTCGTCGAGTCGGTAAAGATCTCTGTTTCCAACGCAGCAAAGCGAACTGGTTTGATTGCCAAGCCATTTGTCGTCGAAGGCAATAACCTGAATGGTACTCCATTTGATTGGAGTCAATACAAAGGCAAGTGGGTCTTGGTCGACTTCTGGGCTACCTGGTGTCCGATCTGCATCGAAGAGATGGAAAACATCAAGCAGGTTTATCAGAAGTACCGTGCCAAGGGCTTTGAGGTGGTCAGCGTCAACCTGGACGACGATCCGCGTGCTCGTAGTGCGTTCTTTCAAAGCAATGCCTTGCCTTGGCCGACGGTGGTCAGTGCCGACCCGGACAACACCGGTTTCTCGGATCCCAATGCCCAACGCTGTGGCGTTGAAGCCTTGCCATTTCTGGTCTTTGTTGGTCCGGATGGAACTGTTGTAGAAATCAACCCACGCGGAGAACGGCTGGAGGAATTGTTGCAGAGTGTCCTGAATCAAGGAGCCGGCGGTGTCGGATCGTTATCCAATCCGACCGTGGGTGCCATGCAGCAGGTTCCGGGAGCTACGGCACCTGTGAATCGCGGCCAAGTGTCGCCTCCGCAACAGGTTCCGTCTACTGCGGACGCCGACGTCAGCCTGAAGGTCGTCCGTTAATAGGGAACGCGACTTCGCCTCGAAATCTAATAATCGAAAGCCACGGATTGTGATTATCCGTGGCTTTTTTTGTTGCTGGTAAGCTACTGCACGGTTCGAATGCGGTGTGGGTGTAACTCTATAATGGAAGTTGCTCGTTTTCCTTCCTCGAACCCAAGGAGAGATTTCCATGTTTACCCAATGGATGACCGGTCTCAGTATTCTCGCCATCGCAATCTTGGCGTCGCCGATCATGGCCGACGAGTTGAAAGTCGGGGACAAGGCTCCTGATTTCTCCCTGGATGGAGAAGGAGCTGAAACGATTAACCTGAGAGACTTCAAAGGCAAGAAGCTGGTGATCACCTTCAACCGAGCCAATTGGTGTCCCTTCTGCATGAAGCAGGTCGTCGACTTGCAGAAGCATTACGACGCCATCAGGGACGCCGGTGCCGAACTGTTGATCATCTGGCGTGAAGAAGCCACTGGTTCAGACGGGCTGAAGAAGATTCGCGAACGCACCAAAGCCACCATGCCGTTTGCCCTGGACTTGGAAGCCCAGAAGACAGGTGCCTATAGCCCCGAAGGATTCGACGCCTACATCGTCGACGAAGAAGGGAAGATTATTGCGATCTTGGAAGGTACCAAGCCAGATCGTGCGATGGGGGACGCCATTATCGAGAAGCTGAAGCAGGACTAATCCATGTTTGCCCGGGGTGGTTCCTTACCGGGCGCAGGCAACCAGGTGACTACCGGGGGCGAGTTTCCCTTGTAGTCACGGATGGCCAGTTCTTGCTTCACGTAGTGCTGCGGAGTGCGACTTCCCTGGATGCGGAAGTTGTCTCCTTTCTGGAGAATCGGTCGTTTCTCAGGCGATTGCCCAAAGGGCCAGTTACCGGTCATTTCGACCGCCACCCAGCGATCGGAGCCGTCGTTCGACTTGGTTAAAAACTCAGGGTAACAGTGACCAGGCACCCAGACGGTTCTCGCGGGAACTTCGCCAGCACGACAGAGCGCGACGAATAAGGTCGTCATTTCTTCGCAGTCCCCACGACCTTCATCCAGGGCAGTGACGGCTCCCTTCATGGGACCGTTTTCGTACTTCACATTCTGATGAACGAAGTCGTAATAGGCTTTTACCTGTTCCCATGGAGTCGCATTGGGCATTGCTAAAGAATTGGCCGCGCCGGTGATCTTCGTATCACGGCTTTCAATAAATGGACTGGGAAGCAAATACTTACGCTGATCGCGATCCAGATCTTTACTCGCCGGAAGCGTCAACTGTTGTGGCTCACTCGGAGGAGAAACAGCTTGTCGGGCAACTCGAAAGCGAAGCAATACCTTGGCTGTATCACCGGCAGACAGGCGAGGAATTTCAACACGTGCCTGACGGGTACCGTCCAGGTTCACGAATCGCAAGTTCGCGCTGCTGGGATGAATCTCTTGATGGACAAGCTCGGCCTGTTGGTCGTCCCAGTTCGCAGGCACGGGAAATGTCGCCGCGATTCCTGATGCCTGTCCAGAGACTTGCAGCGTGAACCCGGTCTCGAAGGTCGTGCCATCGGTAAGCTTCGCGGAAGGTGTTTCCACGGGGCCGAACTGGGCCAGTGCGTTACCACAGATCGCCAGGATAAACGCGAAACAATAGCAAAGCGACTTAGCCACCGAGCACCTCGCGGACGAATTCGACTTTGGGTTTACCACCACCACGGATCGCTTTGCCACTCAGCTTCTCGTTCACAAAGCGAACGGGATCCTTGCGTCCGGGAATGCGAAAGTTATCTCCCTTTTGCAGGATGATCGGATGGTCGGGCATTTCGCCGAACGCACGATCCCCAGCGACACGACAAGGATACCAGTGACCTTCCCCTTCGGCATCTTCCAGGTAGAACTCGGCGTAACTGGAGCTAGGGATCCAGACTGTTCGAGCAGGGATATCCGCAGCTCGGCAAAGGGCGATGAAGACGCCAGTGACGTCCTCGAAATCCCCTTTCTTTTCACGTAGCGCCGTGACGGCATTGGTTGGTTTCATTGATGTGTAAGTGATATTCTCGCGAACCCAGTCGTAGATTGCTTCGACCTTGGCCCAATCGGAATCGATGTCTTCGATGATTTCACTCGCCTGACGACGAACTTCACCATGGCGCGACTCGATGTATGGGCTCGACCCGAGGTAGCGTCGCATCGCCAAAGGAGGCCGCTTGGGGATCGTCAGCCCCGAGGTGTCTTCCGGAGGAGCGGCCGAACGCCGTTCGACTTCGACGGTAATGACGGCGACCGCTGTTTCCCCTGGATTGATCCGAGGAACGGTGATCATCATTTCTTTCACGGTTCCTTCGACCAAGCGATAGCCAACGTTGCCAATCTCGGGCGAAACCTGTTCGTCAGCGAGACGCACCGATTGTTCAGGCCAATCGGCCGGCACCGGAATGGTTGCCGTCAGGCCTCCGCAAGGGCCCCCCACCGCTGAGATCTTTACGCCGACCTGGTACTTGGTTGTTTTCGCAGTACCTAAAACGGTGGCTGACTTGGCTTCATCGGGTTGAACGTTTTCAAACTGGGCCCATGCCGTTTGGGGGCAAAGGACGCACAGGAGGAGCAGGGCGAAGATTGATCGAAGCATGAAACTCAAGCGAGGTTGGAAGATCGAAAGGGTGTTCGTCTCTTCCATGACAACCGCCAGGCAAGCATTCCTTTTCCCACCGCTCTTTACTCTATCTTAGTCAGACTATCGACGACGGGGTAATCTGGGGCACGTATTCCGGAGAGTTGCCAGATAGCCGAGGTGTTCTAAGTGAAGCAACTGTTTTGACAGTCGTATGGATTAAGAGGACTGGTGTAGATAAGCGGGCGCTGGGCCGGTGGATAGTCCGAAGAGAGGTTTAGCTAACAAAAAAGCCGCCCTAGCATCGAGTTATTCTCAATGCTGAGGCGGCTAATTTGACCGTGTTTCCCTTGATGGTACATCAAGGTGATTCGATTAGCGGGCAGGGGCCGGCAAAATGGATTCCGGCGATACGATCACGGACGATCCATCACCGTACGAACCTTCGTACGAAATGGCTGGATCATAGGTGGTTACCGCAGGGCCGACTGATTCAACAGGTCCGCAGCAACCATCGTTGCTCGATCGCCCGCCGAAAAAATTACCCCCGCAGCGGCAACCGGCGGTCGCAGCCAGCAAGGCCACGCACGTCAGCAAAAGCGTAAATCGCTTCATGGGAAATCTCCTCATGGGAACGTTGCGACTGGGGAAATGAACAAAGCACAGGTTTGGCTGCCAAACACTACCCCACAAATAACGATGTGCAACTTCAACATGAGAAATTCCTGCAACATCGAATGTTGAAAAAAATCATCACATCACACGTTTTAGGTGGTAGAGTTACGGCGATGGATTGCGTGACCGCCAAACTCCCCCCAAGCCAGCAACTTTGATGAACGCTTACGCTTTGCCTACCTGCTCCGCTCGTTTTGGTCTGTTCGCCATTTTTTTGACGATGGCTATAAGCACGGATCTCTTGGCCGAATCGGCAGGATTTCGTCAGTCGATCGATGGCTATCCGTGCGGCTACGCGTGCAAGTCTCCGCGTCCTGGGGACGAGGTCTTTCTCGTCTCGACACGCTGCCTGTCAGGCGGCTGTGGATGGGAAATGCCGATCGAACAGATTCAGGTCTCGCAGTATGTGCCTGGCGAAGGCTGGGTTTCGATCGACTGGGAAACCTTCACCAATAGCCCATCTCCTGGCGGCTTGACCAGCATTTACGTCCACGGCAATTGGATGGATACCTATTGGGCCGAACGCCGCGGGTGGGAAATGTACCACGAGGTAACGCGGAATCTTTCGATGGACCAGAAAGTGCGCCACGTGATGTGGTCGTGGCCCACTCAGGAAGAACCCAAACCGCTGCAAACGGTTCGCGAGCATGCCCAGCGTGCGGATATCGATGCCTATTACCTGGCTTCGTATCTAATGACCATTCCCACCGAAGAACAGGTCTCGATATCGGCGTTCAGTCTGGGGGCACGCGTGACCATGGGGGCTTGCCATCTGATGGCCGGCGGTTCGCTTCGCGGTCGGGCGATTCCACAGCATGAAAACAACACGCACGGCTATCGCGTGGCGATTTTCTCAGCAGGCATTACCTATTCGGCAATCTATCCGTCGGGACGCAACGGCCAGGCACTCGAGGTGATTGATCGCATGTACAGTGCATTCAACAGTGCCGACAAGATTCTGCGTTTTTATCGTATGGCAAGTCAACGCAAAGGGGACGAGGCCGCTGGTTACATCGGTTTCAGCCTGGCCCACGACCAGCGTCAGAAGGTCGAACAGGTCAATGCTGCCAATATCCTGGGGAAGGAACACAGTTGGGACAACATCGTCCATGCTTACTGTTTAATGGAGCGGGCACGCGATTACTTACAGTGGAAAGAGATTTAGCCGATTCCGCCTGATTGCGTTCTCTTCAGCGGAAGTTGATTTTGCTGAGCGCGCAGCAAAACACCGCGCTGCCGGGTGATGCAACGCGGTGCTCCGTGTTGTGCGGTGTGCACTCGAGACGGATTAGTAGTCGTAGTCGCCTTCGAGAGCGGCTTGTTCGGCCTTGTAGGCTTCCATGGCGTCCGATTCACGTTGCAGTTTGAATTCCGGACCTTCGGAATAGTACTGAACGTCGTCGCTCATGTAGTAAGGGCTGGGAAGTGTCTGTCCACCGACATCCACTTGGCAACCAGTACCGGCCAGCAGAGCTAGACATCCGAGACCGGAGTACAACGTGGTCTGAATCCAGGTGCGTTTGGTTTCCATCCTTGGAAGTCTCCACCAGATCGGCGACTGGTTCGTCCTGAACCACATCCAATTTTCGCCGCGGGCTGAAAGGGTCGCGTGAATGAACAACGCATGTGATGCGTAAAGTCGTTACATTCGGTATCGACCCTTCGCGGAGGAAACTTTGCATCAAAAAAGGGAAAAACCCGTACAAGCATCCAAATCGGTTTATTTGGTGTAATTTGACACCCTAGTGATAGCACGGTCGAACTGGATGAGATTCCGCCGGGCTGCCAATTTGATAGTTAGGTGACCAAACGTTGTGTCTTTTTCTGTGAAACGTTTGCATGTGGGGGGTAGAATGGCGTTAACACCACCGTTGACGCAATTCCCAAGGAGCTTGCCGATGTTATTGGCTAGCAGCCGTATAATCCCCGCACTCATCCTCGCTATTGTTGTTAGTCTCGCGATTCCTGCCGAGGCTTGGGCTCAAAATAGGGGGCGTAGTACAGTCGTCCCGAGTGATGCCTACTATGCCGGGTTTGTCCCTTTCTACCAGGGAGACTACCAGGGAGCAGGCGAAGTCTTTAACGCTGCCGGACGTGCCGGGGTTCGCTCGACCGAGGGGCGTTGGATTGACTCGATCTGCTACGCCACCATGCTCGGCGAATGCCACTTCCAGATGGGTAATAATGCCCTGGCACTTGAAAACTACAACACGGCTTTGCTGCTGTTTGTTCAGCATTCTACCTGGATGCTGCGTATCTCTCCTGAGAGCTTGCAGCCCATTGGGCCGATCAGTAACGATCTGAGGGCAAATGTCACCTGGGGCAAGTCGGCTCGAAATACGATGATCGGGAATTACCCCGATTCTTTACCAACATTCCAAGGGCAGACCGATGCCCAGAACCAGCAAGCCGTGCGCGGGGGTGGCGTTATATCGTCCGGCCGGATCATGCCGGTGCGAGCCGGCGAGATCGCACGCTGCATTGCCCTGGCGATCTACCGGCGACAAGAGATCATGGGGCCGATCAGCCAATACGATGGTCTGACCGGTAATCTCGTTGGTATTCTGCAGCGTCGTCCGGCTCCGCCGAATCATTGGACCGGGGCGTGGGTCGATGTGCAGTACGGTTTGGCTCTCGCTGCAGCCGGAAAGACAGAAGAAGCCGTTCAGACACTTCAACGAAGTCTGACGACAGCCGGTCAATATGACCACGATCTAACGTCACTAGCACTTCTGCAACTGGGGAGAATTGCTCTTGAGCAACAAGACTTTCCCGCAGCGCAGACCTACTTCTTAGAAGCAACGTACTCGGCGGCTGCGTTCCAGCAATATCAGCAAGTCGAGGATGCCTTGGAAGGCCTGGCTAAGGTCAGCATGATCACCAAGGCAGGACAGATGCCGCAAGGCTTGCTGGCGATGAGTAACTGGAACGAGCTTCGTAAGCTTGATGCCTTGCGGGCTAAGCTGAGCCTGGCACTTGCCGAAGCCAATTCGTACATGGGCAACTTGCCTGCGGCCAGCGCAGCGTTGGAAGATGCCCGAAGATCGATGAATCGCCGGTCGATGAGCAAGGGGCGTGTCGGTATTCGCTATGGCTATCTCTCGGCACTGCTGGCATATCAAGGTGGAAACGCTTCTGGTGGTGCTAGCAGCTTTGCCTCGGCGGTCGCGGCCAATCGAGCCGCTTCGACGCGGGTTTATCAGACCGAAATGACCAACCAGCTGTTCGTATCGAACACGATTACGGAGCGTTCGGCCCAGCTTCTCTACGATGAACTCCTCCGCGAGCCAACGGATGCCGATTGGATTTCCGAGCCGTTCGAGACCCTCACGGTCCTTTTAACCCCCAACCCAACCGCGATGGAGAATTGGTTTAATACGGCCGTCATGCGGAAGCAGCCGGAACTGGCGCTTGAGTTGGCCGATCGTATCCGTCGTATGCGATTCTTCGCTACGCTGCCCCTGGGGGGACGTTTGTTGGCACTGCGATGGGTGCTGGAATCTTCCGACGCTGCGCTCGACACCAAGGGGAAATTGCAGCGGCAGGACCTCTTGGCAAAACACCCTGAACTCAAGGCTTTTCAAGACGAAGCAAAGCGTCTGAAGGGAGAACTGCTGCAAATCGAGCTGCAGCCGGACGACAAAGATGGTTTCGTGAAACAGCGAGACCTGGCCGAGAAGTTACAGAAAGTTTCCGATGGTTATGAAGTATTGCTGGGTGCGATCGCGCTGCGACGGACACCTAGTCAGTTTCTCTTTCCTCCACTCAAGTCGACTGCCGAGATTCGCGAAAAGCTGGAAGACACACAGCTCGTGCTGACCTTCTTTTCGACCACTCGCAGTGTGCATGTCTTCTTATTCACGAAGAAGGATTACGTGCACTGGACGCTCGAGAATCCTCGCGAGATCAAGGGGCAGATTGGCGACCTGTTGAAGCAGATTGGCCTGGTCAAACGCGATGCCCCGGTTCAAGCAAAGGATCTGGCCGAAACCCAGTGGCAGACAACTTCAGCCGAGCTGCTCAAGAAGTTTATTCCAACGCTCAAACCAGGCTTTTGGAATACCTATTCTGAACTCGTTATCGTGCCGGACGATGTGTTGTGGTACGTCCCGTTTGAAGCACTGCACACCGACGACGGCCTGGGGGCAGGGCATACGGTGCCGGTGTCGGAAGTGATTCCGATTCGATATGCTCCGACGGCCAGCCTGGCAATTCCGCAGAAGGATGCCCGTCCACGACCTCAAAACACGGCAATTGTTGTGGGGCGTTTGTTCAACTCGGATGATTCTGACATTACGATCGAGCAGTTCGACCAGTTGCAAAGTGCCTTTATTGCCCCCGATAAGATCGATCGTCCACCGGCTGGTCCTTCGAGTTTGTTGGCGAAGGTATGGGATCAGCTGGTTGTGATTGATGATAGTGAAGACGCCAATCGCGGCGATGTCTGGAACTGGTCGCCAGCGCAAGCCGATCGAAGCAAGCCAGGTAGCGAGTTGGCGGCTTGGCTGCGATCTCCTTTGGGCGGTCCGGAGGTGATCTACCTACCGGGCTTCCATACCGGTGCTGAAGATGCATTGAAGGGGAATACAACCGGCAGCGACATTTTTCTGACGGCCCTGGGGCTAATGGCGACCGGTTCGGAAACGGTTGTCCTCAGTCGCTGGCATTCGGCCGGTTCGGCCAGCATCGCTACCGTCGAGGGAATCGCCAAACGTATTTCCGAAATGCCGGCCAGCACGGCATGGCAAGAGTCGATGGCCGATGTCCGCAAGTTATCGCTCGACCCGAAGAAGGAACCGCGTCTTAAGGGAAGTGGGGTAACGACCACGCAGACGCTCGATCACCCTTACTTTTGGGCTGATATGATGCTGATCGATACCGGCATTAATCCCAAGAAAGAGATGCCATAGCATCACGCCGCGCTGCGGTGATACTTCCACCAGTGTCCCATCCGTAGAACACTGGCCGAAAGCGAGAGTCTGGAATAGTGGCAAATCCGCTGTGACTCGAGTGTGCGGTTGATCCAGCGTGATTTGATTTCCAAGTGTTCGGGGCCGAGGTCGATGATCTTGTCGCCTCGCTTGATCGAATCGCGAATCTGGTGCGACATCATCACGGTTCCCGGGGTGAGCTGTTTACTATCTTGCTCGTACCCCATCCGCATACCTAGCAGTCTCCCCTCATGATGGAAGTTGTAGCTGAACGCGATCATGCGATCTTCATGCCGCAGCGTCATCAAGTCGATCATCCCCAGTCGCGAAGCCTGGGCGAAGCACTCACGAAAGTAGTCTGCTGCTTCTGGATGAGAGATGGTTGTTCCCGTGGTGCTTCCGGCCTGCCACGTTCGTCTTGCAAGTAATACGCACTCGTCGTACAGGTCGAAATTGGGCTCGGTGTTGCCCGTTGGGCAGGCAGCAGGTCGGTATCGAACGCTAGTCACCCCAACATCATCCGCCTTTCGTAAGGTTCGACGGATCGTGGCCCGAAACTTGGAACTGCGGGTCGAAACAAACTGTTCAAAGTCGCCTGGCAACTCGATGGCATACGAAGGATTCCACGGCAACACGCTGGGGGACATGCCATGGCAACGCATGGTGTTAAGAATTCGACCTCGATCGACGGTTGGGTCAACAAAACGCAGATCGAGTAGGTCCCACGTGCGTGGCGTTGCCTGCAGGTACTGCATCGCTGCGTAGAGCGTGGCGGTCTGGTCACTGCCAATGGGACCAAAGAACGGTCCCCAACCATCCAGCGGATAGGTCAATATGCGGACGGCCCCGGCCTTGGTCCGCTCGGTTTGCTCGATCAGCGGTAAGATTCCCTTGATTTGACAGTCGATCTGAACCAGTAGTACCCGCAACTTCTTGCTTTGGCCAAAAAACTTCCAGTAAGTTTCCAGCCAGGGCAGGGTTTGAAAGAACGTCGCTTGCGGTGTCTTGGCATGCAGGCGATTCCAGAAACTGGCGTAGGCGCGAAGATCTTCGATTTCGTTGATTTCGATCACTTCCGACATAGTTCTTTCCCCGGTTGCAGCAGTAGCAATGACCTGAGGAAACACATTGCAACGAAGGTGCCACACCTGGGGGGAAGCATGGAAATGCCGTGTTGAAACTACTTAAGTCTTTAATTTGCTATGCCTTGCGCTGCCAGGCCTTCCGTCAGGCAAAAGATGCGTATTGTTGAGAAAAAACAACGTTGTTTCACCATCGCAACGTCGTCTGAGGATGTTTCAAGGAGAGTCGCCCTGAAATTGCGTGCGTTTGTAACACTTGAAACTTTACGAGGTTGCAATCGGTATTGCGATTTATGCTGAGAATCTTTTCGTAGACTCTATGCGTGAAACGAATCTCGGAACACTACTTTTCCGCACCGATTCGCTATAATGATTCAGCTCAGACGAACGGTGATGTGTCTTACTCAATTTGGCACTTCGTCCACGTTCGCCGGGTTCGCCTACCACGAAGCGGCACCCATGAATCAAAAGTAAAAGTGAAGATCAGCACGCGCAAGGGATGTTGAATGCCAGCCGAGCTCTTAAGTCTCGTATCCGAGTTGGAAGCGAATATTAATCAGGTAGTGGTGGGTAAGCCCGACGTCGTTCGGAAATGTCTTGTCGCCCTACTTGCGGGCGAGCACATTCTGCTGGAAGACGTTCCAGGCGTAGGCAAGACCTTAGTAGGCAAGGCGTTAGCTCGCAGCCTGTCGGGGCATTTCTGCCGACTGCAATTCACGCCTGACCTTCTGCCCAGCGATATCGTTGGTTCCAACATCTTCAACTCGAAGACCAATGAGTTTGTATTCCACTCGGGGCCAATTTTCTCGAATATTGTGATCGCGGACGAAATCAATCGTTCTTCTCCGCGAACGCAAAGCGCCTTGCTGGAAGCCATGAGTGATCGCCAGGTTTCGATCGACGGCGAAACGCACAACCTGCCACGTCCGTTCATGGTAATCGCGACGCAAAACCCGTTTGAATTCGAGGGAACCTATCCGCTGCCTGAAAGCCAGTTGGATCGCTTCCTGATGCGGATTTCGATGGGGTACCCTGATCGTGCCGCTGAACGCACGATTCTGGAATCACACCGCACCGGGGAACCTGTCGAAGACTTGTCTCCAGTGGTAACCTGCGATCAGATCGCACAGCTACAAGATTCGGTTCGAAAGATCGAAGTGAGTGAGCCGATCAGTGAGTACTTGCTGGATATCATCGATGGAACACGAACGAGTGACGATCTCGAGGTCGGGGCGAGTACCCGGGCCGGTCTTAGCTTGTTCCGCGCTGCTCAGAGTCAGGCTCTGTTGGAAGGTCGCGAATATGTGGTGCCTGATGACGTGAAGCACCTTGCCGTATCGGTGCTCGCCCACCGGGTGATACCGAAGGGGTTCCTGCATGCGGGGCAGCGGGAAGCGGTCGAATCGATGGTCGGCCGGATTGTGGAAGAAATTTCGGTACCTGTGTAGAGGCATATCGGCCACCGATTCAGCCGATAAGTTGCTTCAACAACCAAAGGACTAAGCGGCAGGCTTATGTCGGAAACCGGTTCGAGGATGTTCTCGTGGTTTCGCTTGCGTGGTGTATCCATTACGCAGGAAGGAACGTACTATTTTCTCGTCTTTATCTTCATCCTGGCCGGTGCGATCGTACGTAGCAACATTCAGTTGCTGATGATCTTGGCCTGCATGTTGTTGGGGCCTCTGCTGTACAACCTGTGGGTTGTCACGAGCAGTCTTCGCAGCTTGAAATTCTCGCGGCGGGTTCCTTCGTTACTTTCGTGCGATGATCCCTTTTTTGTCGAACTGACGGCGAAAAATGGTAGTCGCCACGCGACCTACGCCGTCGTGATTGAAGACAAGCTAGTCCAGGTGGAAGGATACGACCCCGAGCCTGCCCAGAATGTGGATGTGTTCTTTGCCAAGATCGGCAATAAGGACGAAGCGGCTATCTCGTACAAAGCGGTCATTCGCAAACGAGGTAAGTACCAACTCGGACCTCTCTCGGCAACGACGGCATTTCCGCTTGGACTGATGCGAAGTACGCGCGTTGATACGTTGGTCTCTACCATCGTGGTGATGCCCCGACTGGGACAAATGACGCCGGCTTGGCGCAGGATGATCCAACAAGACAAGTCCGGATTCGCATCGTCTCGTCGTCAGCATGGTTTGCTGGAAGGGGACTTTTATGGTCTTCGAGAGTGGCGAAACGGCGACCCCAAGCAGTGGATCCATTGGCGCAGCAGTGCCAAACAAGGAGAACTGGTCGTACGTCAATTCGAAAAACAAAACCAGCAAGACTTCGTATTGATCGTCGATGCATGGCTACCTGAGTCACCCATCGAAGAAGACAAAGACCGCGCCGAACGCATCATCAGTATGGCTGCCACGGCCGTGCGTGAATTGGCCGTTGCTGGTGGGTGCCAGTTGCAGTTGATCAGTTGCGGTGAAACGACCGAGAGCATTGCCGGAAATGTCTCTCAGGCATTCGTCGTTCAAGCGATGCACGATCTGGCTGTCCTGGTCCCTACCGACGCGCATGACATTGGTTCCACGATGGCGAACTGCTTGCGGACCTCGCGGCCAGGGGCTCGCGTGATTCTGCTCACGACTCGTAAAACCGATCTGTCAGATACGGACGTATTTGCCGCTGTCTGGAACGACGCGAAACTGCGTAGTGAACTGGGGCGTGTGAAAACGGTCTCGGCGGGACGGGGGGACGATGGAATGTTCTTTCACAAGCCCACACCACGGACCAGCAAGAAATCGGAGAGCTTGGTATGAAAGTTGAGCGGCTTCTCCAGATTAGCGTTGCCCTATTAGCGGCGCTCGGTTCCCTCTTTCTCGCCTTTGGCCAGGGGGGGAATTCTGCACTACCGCTACTGGCGACCATTGGCGCATTTCTGTCGGTTTACTTAACCGATATCAAGGGCTGGATAACGCTGAATCGAAATCTCGCGAATTTCGCAGCGCTAGTTGCTGTCGTGTTTTCCTTTTTCGACTTTTGGGACGATAGCAGTTCTAAGCTGGTGGCGATTGCCAAGTTGCTTATTTATCTGCAAGTTGTGTTGCTTTTTCAGCCGAAAACGACCCGCGTCTATTGGCATCTGGCGGTACTAAGTTTGCTGCAAGTGGTGGTGGCCGCTGCGCTTGACTTTGGGGTCACATTTGGCCTGATGCTGGTTCCGTACATGTTCACGGCGTTAACGACGCTGTGTCTGTTCTTCGTTTACCGCGAAACGTTACGAGTTGATCCCGAACTGAAAGCGGCACACGATGCCGTAGAGAACCGCCCGTTGTTCGCCTTTCTGGCGAAGAAGCCGGTCGAGGCGAATGATTCAACGCTCGTCTCTGCGCCGGTGATTGCGTTGTCGGGGCAATTGCCTGGCAACCTGGCCTCGGTCTTTACCAGCGGCAAGATGTTTGCCCAAGTTCTAAAACTGGGGGTTTTCACGCTTTGTGCGACGGTTGTGCTGTTTTATAGCTTCCCTCGTTTCGATCAGGGGCAATTGTCGCAGTCGATCGGGGGCGAGTTTGGGGCCACGACCGGGTTCAAAGATCAGATTTCGTTAAACGATATGGGACACATCCTGCAAAGCGATCGATTCGTGATGCGGGTTCGGCTGTCTGATTTGAGCACGGGTACGGTCATCGACACAGAATACGAGCCTTACTTCCGTGGAACCTCTTTAAGCACTTACTTCCCCAACAGCAAGACGTGGATTGTAGGCAACCTGAAGAACTATCGGGTAAGTGAACTCAAACCGCCGCCGCTGAAGACAAACCTGGTCCGACAACAAGTGGCCACCAACCAGTCAATCCACTTCGATCGAACCAACGAAGGCGTGCTGCTGTTTAGCATTTATCCCGCGTATTCGTCGCTGAATACGGCTCGCGATATTGTGGATAACCAAACGCTCGGTATCGTTTCGATGGCGACCGACGCCCAGGCCCAGGTTCGCCAGCCCGATCAATACGAGATGCTGGTCCCCTGGAATCCGTTCGGTGCGGACGGAGACTTGATCCCTGGCCGCCATCCTTTGAGTGATCGCCAGTTTTATCATTACATCAATAGCGATTTGACCCAGGTGCCGCTCGACAAAGAGTTCGCCGATACGCTCTTCAATGGTTTAACCGAGACGGCCAATGAACTGGTGGCGGAAATTCCCGGCAACGGTAACGAGAAACCGACGAAGTTCGCAATTGCTCAGAGCATGGAACGCCACTTTGTGTTGGATGGGAACTATACCTATTCGCTGCACGTGCCGGTGCATTTGAAGAATACGCGACTCGATCCCATTGAAGACTTTGTGGTCAATCATCGGACCGGGCACTGCGAGTTCTTTGCCAGCGCTTTGGCAATCATGTTGCGAACCCAGAAGATTCCCGCTCGCGTGGTCGTTGGCTACAAAGGGGGCGAGTTTAACACGGTCGGTGGTTACTACGCAGTCAAACAGAAGCACGCCCATGCTTGGGTCGAGTGTTTTCTTAGTCCCGATGATCTGCCGGTTGGGATTTCCAAGGAAGACTACCCCAACGGAGCGTGGATGCGGCTCGACCCGACGCCAGCTTCTCGCCCGTCGCCAAACCGGAAGGATAATGGTACCGTCTTCGATACCTTCCTCGATTGGTTTGACTACGTCGAACTGGCCTGGCGTGACTGGGTCGTGGGTATGAACAGCGAACGGCAAGAGAAAGACATTTACAAGCCGCTGACCGACAACCTGGTCAAACCGTTTGAAGGTTGGGTGAGCCGCGAGCAGTGGACGAAGTTCTTCCGCGATAGCCTTGCTTCGATCGGCATTCACATGAGCGACGAATGGTTTAGCGGTTTTGCCTCGATCTTTACGATGTTGGTGCTGCTCTTGTTGGTTGTGATCTTTGAGTTGGTGCGAACGCTACTCCGGCGTTACTGGACCAGTATCAAGCGGATGTTCTTGCGATGGTTCCCGAATAAATCGCAGCGTATCGGCTTCTACTTCAAGGTCGAGAAGCTATTGGCCAAAGCGGGATGGCAGCGAAAGGAGTCAGATACTCCACGCGAATTCATTGCGTCGGTTATTTCCGACTGCAAGGCTCGTGGGGTGGGCAGTGAGATGCTCTCTCCGCTATCGGATCTGACTGATTGGTACTATCAGATCCGTTACGGCGGTAAAGATCTGGCACCGGCTCAGCAAGAAGCCATTAGCGAACATCTGCTGCTGATTGAGCAGCAGACGATCGCTATGCGGAAGACTAAACGTTGAACAGAAAGTGGACGATATCTCCATCTTTCATAACGTAGCTTTTTCCTTCGACGCGAAGCTTACCTGCTTCACGAATGGCCTTTTCGCTCTTAAAAGTTTCCAGGTCATTCAGCGAATAGCATTCTGCCCGGATGAAACCGCGTTCGAAGTCGGAGTGAATCACGCCTGCGGCTTGGGGGGCCGTTGCTCCGACAGGAATCGTCCACGCGCGAACTTCTTTCTCGCCGGCGGTGAAGTAACTTTGCAGTCCGAGTAGCTTGTACGCAGCACGGGCCACAACCGCCAAAGCGGGTTCTTCCAAGCCGACGCTTTCCAGCATTTCCTTGCGGTCGTCGTCGTCCAGTTCGCTCAGTTCCGATTCGATCTTGGCACAAACGGGAACGACTTCGCCCCCTTCCGCGGCAGCGCGGGCACGAACGCGATCGACAACCTCACCTTCGCCGGTCAGGTTGTCTTCATCGACATTGGCCAGGTAAAGAACGCTTTTCGCTGTTAACAGTCCATAGTTCCGCACGATATTCAGCATCTCGGGATCGTGCCACTCGGCCGAACGCAGGGGCTTGCCTTCGGCAAGCAGGGCCTGGCATTGGTTTAAGAGCTCGACCTTAGCCTTGGCGTCTTTGTCGCCAGAGCGGGCCGTTTTGGCGGCTTTGTCGCGAGCTGATTCGACCGTTTGCAGGTCGGCGAGCATCAGTTCGGTGTCGATCGTGTCGATATCGCGAATCGGATCGACACTTCCGTCCACGTGCACAACGTTGGGTTCTTGAAAGCAGCGAACCACATGAATGATGGCATCGACTTCGCGGATATGCGACAGGAACTTGTTCCCCAGGCCTTCCCCCTCGGATGCGCCTCGGACAATCCCGGCAATGTCGACCAGACGCAAAATCGCCGGAATTACCTTCTGAGTCTTGACGTAACTCTGAATTACATCCAGACGCGGATCCGGGACAGACACAATCCCCACGTTGGGTTCGATTGTGCAGAAGGGGTAATTCTCGCTGGCGATGCCTGCGGCTGTTAACGCGTTGAATAGGGTCGATTTACCGACATTCGGCAGCCCGACAATTCCGGCTTCCATGAACTCTCGCTTGATTTGGCAAAAGATTCGCTGTTTTCAGGCACTTTCGACGGGAACGTGCCTATTTGACGTGGGATCTAAACCGGTGATTTTAACCGAAATGAAAAAGGCGACTAGTCGTCATGACCGGTCGCCTTCGCGTGGTGTGCGGATTGAACCCTGCTCCGGTGGTCAGGAGCAGGGCCTTGAGTTGCCAAAGCTTATTCGATAAATCGCTTCAGCATGATCGTATCTTCGACGTTCAAGTCTTCGCCTGGCACGTAGCCGACCGGGACAGAGCGGTCGATGATGTAGAACGCCCGGTGACGATTGATCTCGCCGGTATCGTTCCCCAGTTCTTCCGCCAGACGCCAGCCATCGGGATGCGTTGGGCTGATTGCCACTGGTTCCACCTCGAAGTAGCCGACGGTGATCCAGACAGCAAATACGTTTGACTGGGTACCGGCAATGTTGCCCAGACGCTGATAGGCCTGGTAACGAAGCATGGGGTTGTCGTCGGTACGGTAGTGTCGCATCTTAGCGTTGGTGAGACTACCATCGGTCAAACGCAAGTCGAACAGCGGTTTCCGATCCGAAGCCGGCGAGACGGTCCGATCGACCGATCGCAGCAGACCTGCTTCCTCTGGGGCAACTTGCAATCTCTTGTCGTTGCCAACCAGCACCGGCATCATTTCGGCGGCAGCTGCGGGTCGGAAAGGATTCGAGAAGTTGGAAGGGAAAGCAGAGTTTGTCGAGCCAGCGAAACCACGGCGGCTGGCCTTGAACTCATCCCATGTTGCGAAATTAAAGTCTGTGCCTTGCCAGAAGGCCGGATCGAAGATCGAATCGTAGACCTTTTGCGATGGAATCGTGTTCAGGTTGATCTTGCCTGGTTCGCGGAATTCCGATCGACGGTTGAAGGGGAACATGTACCCCAGCCGAGGATCTTCCGTCTTCGTTGAGTCGTTACGAAGGTCCCCGCTCATGCTATTCATATCGGGATTGAACTTCGAGATGTTGAACCACTTGTTGGTTCCGTTGAACCGCGAAGGAACGTGGACGAAGTCGAATAGA
Organism: Blastopirellula marina; assembly: GCF_002967715.1. Taxonomy (NCBI): domain Bacteria; kingdom Pseudomonadati; phylum Planctomycetota; class Planctomycetia; order Pirellulales; family Pirellulaceae; genus Blastopirellula; species Blastopirellula marina. Next base: position 193,205 of record NZ_PUIA01000057.1, on the reverse strand, counting down.
CGGGCCAGTTGCAGCGTCTTTTTGTCGTTGCTCGGACTCGCCGTCAATCCATCGGTCTTGGTGCCGTGGAAGAAGTTGAACAGGTACGAGTACGGTGCCATCTGGGCGTCGAGGTTATCGCCATTGGTCGAACCCGACTCGAAGTAGAAGGCCTCGTCACCACTATTCGAGGCATCCTTCCTCGCCTGCGAGTACTCGAACAACAACCGTTGTGGCGAACTGGTCGGCACCATCATCAGGTCGTATTCGCTGATGAACGGTGCGTTTGGCCAATGCAGGTACGACAGTGGATTGTTCTGTAAGGCGGTGGTGCCTTGCGTCGAATCGTAAGGGTTGAGCGAATGCGTCGATTCAAACGGGTTCGGGCTGGCCAGATACGTGGCATCGACACCTGAGCCAATTTGAACCCCTAGATTGTGATTCACATAGCCCAAGCTATGGACTACTTTACGTCCAAAATGCTCGTCGGACACTGGGTTACTGGTGACGAGCGTTGTGTCGACGGTGCTTTGATGAATCGGCGGGGTTTCGTTGAACGAAGGAATCAAACTGGTGATATCTCCGATCGTGATGGCAGACGTCAAGCGTTTAAGCGTACCGAAGTAGTTTCCACTGGACGTGCCTCCTTCAAGTTCGGCTGCGACAGGGGTGTTATTCGGATCGGCGTCTACACGACGTCCCTTTTCGCGACTGGCGAAGTAAACATCCGTCGAAGTCGTAGCGCGAGGGTCCTTGTGATTCTCATCGGGATCCCAATCTGCAGCACCGGGATCTGTGCCAGGTGTTCCTAGCTGGTCCATCGCGTTTGCTGCCGCGTGACTGTCTTCGCCGTTGAACACCGTCAGGTCGATCCCTAAATGATCGACACTGATGTAGGGGTTGGTCTTCTCATTGTAGTCCGACAACGGATTAGCCAGCCGCTGGAGAATGGCCGTTTTGTAATCTTTGATGAATTCGGCGGCACCCTTGCTACTCTTGTCAGGGTAAGTACCGGTATCGCTAATGTTCGAGTCGATGGCGAGCGGGTTATCAGGTGTTGGGTCCGTATCGAACGGGACATCCTGGATCAAAGTTCCCATCGTGCCATCCGTGTAGAGGTCGTAGACCGCGAGGTTCGGGGCCGAGTTCTGAAAGGTTGGTCCCGGGTAGTAATCGTCTATCAGCGGTTCGGAAACGCTGAGTCCAATGCCGATGACGGAATACGGTGCCGCACCCCCAGCGCCAGGCGGTCCATCGGGATCATGGGCTAGATCATCTATGGTAATCGTATTGGGTTTGGTTGCAACGACTGCGAAGTCTTGATTGTTTCCCTTGCGAGAGCCGCCCGTTGGGGCCAGCATATTGCTGGAAACATAAACCCCATCGGAATCACCCGTGAGAATGATCGATTGCGCGCCAGGATTGTTGGCTACGTAGTCGGTCATGCCCATGGTTGTGGGGCGTGGCTTGGAACCGATATAGGTCGTCTTGCGTGGGCCAATCACGGCGTAGCTATCGGGCACGATACGCCGAGCAGAATTGCCTGGGTAAAAGAACACCCTGGCGTCCGGAGTAGTGGTGGGGTCGGGTTTCGTGAACAGAATAATACGTTCGATGTCGTATTGTTCCTTCGACACACCCGTGCCATCCATCGCTAATCCGGCCTGGTCGGCTGTGCCCATGTCAGGAAGGGGTTGGAAGTTGATGTAGTCCGGGCGATCGGCAATTTCTTTGACGATGTTTTCGCGTGTGCGACTGCCGCTGGTGTCCTGCTCGAACTTGGTGATGATAATTCGCCAAACCGGATCCTTGTTGGGGCCAGTCGACTTCCGATCAAGAGCAAGCCCGAAGTTAGCCCCCAGGTCATATAACTCTGGTGGGAAGAAATTGTTGTTGGACTGAAGGTTGCGGGGGTTATACAGTTCGATAAACAGCGATCCCTGCGGAATACGATACTGATCTAGATCGTCGTCAGGGGTGGGGGTGGAGAAACGCGATCTGCCGTCGGTATCCCACTTTGTGTCTTTCGTACGACGATCGTGGAACGCCAGGGTTTCTGACAGTACCAGGTCAGGGGCTTCGGCACCCCACACCACCCGGCGATAAAGTGAATCTTCCGTCGTGCTCAAATTGCCGTCGACATTCCACGGATCGTTGGTCGTAACACCGGAAGCGACCTTGAAGGGTTCCAGGTCGTATTCAAACGGGGTCATCACCCCATCCCGATCGCGGAAATCAACCACGTTGATCGCCCACTGGGCAATACGGCGTTTGGTGAGTTCTCGTCGCTTACTGGCATCGGTCATCAGGCTGGGGTCGATTGTCGGCAGTTGATAGTCTTCTTCCATCAGTAACAGGACCATCACGTACAAGTAGCGTGCCATCATCTGGCGCGAAACGCTGTACGAGGTCGGGTTCGTGAAATTGACTGGAGTAATCGAAACTGGTGGGTTACAGCTCACGGCCTTGTTGGCATTGTTGGCACTGCCGTCTACCCAGTTCAGGAAATCGGATTTTGGCGTTTGTGCGCTCGAAGTGCCATAAAGTGATTGGAATGTAATGCTGGCGCTGCTCTGTAGTTCAAAGATGTCGTCGGTGCCGTTGCCATCGGCTGGTGCTTCCAGCAGGCGATTCAAATCGAATGGCTCGCCTCGCATGATCTCAGGCGGTAGGAGCTGGTAGATTTTCTCTTTGAAAAGCTTCTTGCCAGCGACCGTTGTCGGATCCCAGTTGTTTTCCTTACGCAGACGCTCTTGCAGCAAGGTGACCAGGGTTGGGGCAGGGCGGCGAGCCTGGGCGGCCTTGTCTGTGAGCATCATGTTACGAGGCGGATCACCTGGCGTAACAGCATCTTCGTCTCGATATTTAGAAGGAATATCGACACGATTGGCCACGGGAACCTGGAAGCTGGCCGTGGTGATCAAGCGTCGGTTTTGCGGCGAGCCGACGAGGGCCGCGCTGGCCAGGTCCATCAAGCGATCTTCCGACTCGGCAACCGAGCTGGAGTCGTATTCTTCATACCGCAGGACACGCTCCAGTTCCTGGTAAGAGAACGGCGAGTCGTAGCGGTAACCGTGAATCAGGTCGAATTCGTACGGGTCGTCGGTACGTTGACCAAAACCGGTGGGCGCGGTCTGCATGGTTGCCGAGCTGCCGTCGGCCAGCGGCATGTATCGCGGTCGGCCTGCGTAGTCGATGTACATGCGTCCCAGGCCAAGTCGATCGGTAGGTGTGCCGAAGCGGTTATTTGTTGTCGTGTTGAATACGTTCGCCAGGCCGATGTTGTCCATGTGGCTACGCACGTCATCGGTTTTGTCTTGCCCCGGTGTTCCGGTGGTGGAAGTGAAAGCCCCAATACCTTTGTAGCGAGCATCCATCAAATCGTAAGCTTCGCGTGGTCCAAAGATTTTACGCAGGCTCACTTCCGATGGACCGTAACCGCTACCCAACGGCAATTGCATGTTCTGGGCGGTCGTGCCGGTCGCGTCCCACGACGGCGAGAACTGGTTGTGTTTGTTGGTCATGCCCGCAGCGGCTAGCAGCAAGGTCGTAGCGTCGTTGGGCGTTGCGGTGGATGCTGGCGGGAACGAGCTTCCCTCGAACTCGGCGAACTGCGAGTAGAACCCATGCGCGTTCACGTTGATCAGGCCGTCCAGATCTTTGACCATGACGGCGACCAGTGGACGATAGCGTCGACCTTGACGATCGGTCTTCAGCGGCAGCCCGATATCGATCCAAATACTGTCGGCAAAGCCGTCCAGGTCGTTGTCGATATCCCAGCGGGCGTTGGTAGCGGTGCCCAGAATGTCAAAGTTCGCATTGCTGCCGGTGAAGTTGGGATGGTCGGTCTTGGATGGGCGAAGCATAAACTTTCGACGCATGGCCCAGGCATTAGCCCGATCTGTTGCCGACGGGCCGTTCATCCAGCCACTCGTATCCAGGTCGGGGTTCTGCATAAAGGCCATCGGGTTATCGAAGGCACCCACGGTCATGGAATTCGCGTTGATGTATCGCTGGAACCAGTACAGGGCCAGTTCCGGGCGATGGAACGACGGGATAATGGACGAAGTGCTCGTGGCGAAACCACCATCGACGTGGGCCAGGAACATGTTCTGGTAATCCGGGGCATCGTATGGCTCGTCGGCCCCGCCTGCCTCGATCGAGATGCTACCAGTACGTCCGTCAGGAAAATTGAATGGGATGTTGGGGAGCAATGCGACAGGATCGGCACCGTGGGTCAGGCTCAGTGTCCGCTTATTACCACCGCTGGGGTTGTTGGGGTTAAAGCCCAGACCGGTACCGTTGAAGGGAGGATCGTTCACGACGAAGTCATCCCCATCGACCGGAGCGATGCCGCCATCGCCGTTCGAGTCGACCAGGTTTTCACGGGCAACGACCGGATCTTGATCGATGACGAAAACGACCCCTTTCTCTTCGGGGTTGCCCATCCCATCGGTGCCAAACTTCATGCGGTAATGAAGAATGCGATGCGATTGCCCCTTCAACTCGCCTGAGGTAAACGTCAGGATCGAACCGGCGTAGTACTGCTCGATGCGGAACAGGTTGAATGGCACCACGTTTTCGGCAACTTCGATCTCCCACAATTGGTTGATGTCGTTACCATTGGCATCTTGGGGCCGCTCAATCTGCGTAATATCGGCCGAGGCAGCGCCTTGGTCGCTGATGATGATCGATTGATTGCCCCACATATCGCGGAGAATGTCGTGGCCGAGCATCATGCTGTACGTGCCGGGACGCGGACCGCGCAGCAGTTGCATCAGCGCGGCATCCGCTTCGTTCGGAGCTTCATATGCTCCCAGATCGCGGTCCAGGTTGGCCTGGGCACCGGTGTTGAAGGCCAACGCCGAGACGACGAAGGTCAATCCGACCAATGCGAAGAGGACCAGAATGCTAAGAACCACCAGCAGCAAGGCACCGCGTCGCGGTTGCTTGGTTTTCATGATGCTCTGGATGCGTTTCATAAGTCGTCTATCCTTGCTCACTCGTCTGGAAACCAGCCCCCGCAAAGTTTCCGAGTTCGCTCTTTATGTCAGGCTCGGCCTGGCTCGCCGAGTTTTGGGTTACGCTTGAATTGGGAAAGGGAATCGTGATGAGGACCCTGATCACGGAGACCAGGGAGATTGCGTTTCCAATCGGACTCGCTTCGAGTACACACCCACAACGCCGTCGACGATGATCGCATGAGTAGGAATCGTCGAGAACGATCCGATATCATCCGCGTCTGTCGTGACAAACGGCCAGTCGGGGCCACTAATGGTTAACCGACGGGTAAAGTTACTGCCGCTGGCTTCCACGTCGTCCACCATCACCACCTTGTACCACTGGTAAATGTCGCCACGCGGGTAACGCGTGTTACTTTTGGGCGGGAAAGGTGCCATCGTCGCAAGCTGTTCGCGACGAGATGGCAGACGTCGTGCGAGGCAAATCCAATCACCATTGCTGATCTTCAGTGTTTGTTCCTCGGCTTGCTTGAGCGTGCCTCCTTCTTGGAAGATGGTGACCTCGCCCGTTGAATAGCCGCCGGTGCTGAAGAACTGGGTGACACGCAAGACGCGCTCGTTGGAGTATTCCAGGGACTCGGGGTCCGCAGTATCTTCGCCATCGACCTCGCCGACTGGCGTCGACGTCGAATCTCCGTCGGGAATCAGCCCCAGACGATTTCGCATGATGATGACGTGGGCCGTGTATTCGTCTGTGGCCTTGGCGTCGATAATACTCTGTAGTTGGGCACGAGCGTTGGCATCCAAGCCCGCGCCGGTATTCAGGGCGTTGTAATTGATCGGTGGGTTCAGCCAGTTTTCGAACGCAATGCTGAGGATGTTGTTTGACGGACCGCGACATTCAAATGTTTCGGTGGTCTCAGGAACCAGCATCACCATCCAACTGTATTCTCCCATTGCCTGGCGGCGGACACTGCTACCACTGCGATCGTAAAAACGCTGGAATGGGGCCAGTTCGCCATCTTCAGGGCGTTCGAAGGCGAGGTCGTCGTTCGATTGAAAGGCATACTTTGCCTGGGGAAGGGACAAGCCCGTACCAGGCGTTCTCTGGAGACCCAGACGCCACATCTGAATCAACTTCGAGCTTGTCGCGTCCGCTCCATTGATCTTTGTCGTTCCATTCCAGGTCGTTGTCATGTTGACGTCGGAGTAACCATCTGGAGTCGTGGAACTGTCTTTTCGGGCGAACGTCTCTGGGTAAGGAAATTTGCGCCGTGAAGGATGAACGGCGGTCCCGCCAAAGAAGGTGGGGTCAATCAAGTACGGTTGACGAACCAGCATACTCGGACGGGAGTCTGTTCTGAACGTCATGAACTGAAGGGCCTGTTCCCCTGACGGAGTTGTCGTTTGCGTGACCCAGTTGTTCGGGTTGAACACGCCGCGGGCTCGCGCTTCATGGAAAGCACGCGGCCCCAGGCTGGCGATCCGATCGGCGCGGACGCCCCGTTCGGTGAGATGCGTCCCCAGCGGAATCAGCGCGACCAGGCCTAAAATACCCAGGCTGACGACCATGGTGGACATCATCACCTCGATCAGCGTAACGCCGAGAGGAGTACGGTGACGAATCACGTTGGGATGTGGCAAACAAAACATGCGTTAGTTATCCCCTTGTCCCTTCACGACCAGAACACTGCGGGCAAAGTCGCGTGATTCGGCCAGGATGGCCTGATTCTTTTGCGCCTGCGTCAACGCCGAGATGCTGGTGAGGAACGAATTCTGAATCATTTTGTTGCGAGTGGTGGTGATCTGGCCCGTCTGGAAGTTGACCGAGACCCACATGGCCGTAGCATCGGCCAGGTTGGTTTCCCAGTCGGGATCGGCGGGATCGACATAATCTTCGTAGTCGATCGGCGTGCCTGGTATGAACTTCGTGATTTCGTTCAGCCCGTCGGTATCCATCACATCCAGGGCATTCACGGCATACTCGTACTTGCCCACAAGCATGTGAATGTTGCCGGTTGGCTGCAGCCAGACGTTGTTGTAGTTCACTCGCTCGACGTTGCCGCGCGGACTGAACAGAAACTTGATTGAAAAGTTGTTGCTGCCAGAGGCTGCTGGAGTTAAGCCCAGGTTAATGGCCCAATTGGCGAACTCGTTGCCTGTGTTGCCGATACCGGAGCATGTTAAATCGATGCACATGTCGGTTGGTAATTGCAGCGGCGTGGCACTGGTCCGGATCGGCTGCACATAAATCTGATAGGGAATGAATTGGCCGACATGGTAGGTCTCGCGGTTCTCGTGAACGGTCGAGGTCAGCACATCGCTGGTTAAATCAACCGTGATGCGAAACGGCTGCTTCACCATGCTGAAAGGGTCTGCCAGGTTATCGATGTTGGCCAGGTATTTTCGCCCCCGGTAATTTAGACGCACTTCCACCTTTTGGTTGGCGGTAAAGAGGCCGGATGAGGACGTGGAAGTGGCTTGCCATAACGACGGGGTAGGAACCGACGAGTTGGGGTCATCAACCAAAGTGATGGTGCCTGAACCGATCGACTCAACGAAAAGCCCCGCCGAAACCGTGTCGCCGGCATAAGGCGGCGGGGTTTCGATGGTGTACATCAGCAGTGAGGCATTTGCGATCCCGGTGTCGGTACCGGAGACGTAAAGGTCGTCGTTGTCGGCATCGATCAGGTTACGAGTGATCTCGATTCCCACAGGCCGATTGATCTGTAGGGCCTTGGCCTGGGCCGCCGCGATATAGGCATTCACCTGGCGAGCCGCTTCACGCTGCTTCTTGCCGCGCGTGCCGGTTTTGACCGCCGTGGCCGCGATGCCCAGCAGAATAGCGAGCACTCCCAGCACGACAAGCAATTCGACAATCGTCATGCCAAGGCGTGTTTCGCGGTGGTTTCGCTTGAAGAAGCTCATTGACTATTCCCCGCGATCACGAGTACATGATTGGTGATGTTGTCGAGTTCGTCCCCTGACTTATCCAAGATCGCGCCGATGCGTTTGGAGTAGCCAGCCGTGGTGTCTTCCATATAGGGATTATTGGGAGGCGTGGTGCTTGAATAAGCAATTGCATTTCCCGAACTGTCATTGATCCCGGTGCGAATGTTGTAAAGCTCATCAGGACCGGCTGAAAAAATCAGCGGGTGCAAGGGGAAGTGGGCGTATTCGACACGTGGCGATGTGGAGGTTGTCGTGCGGCCTCCACGAACGCCTAGCGGATCGAAAGGATCGGGTGTCGTGTTGTCCATGATTTGCGACAACCCATTGCGACGCTGGGCAGGCGATACGTTTTCGATGTTCGGATAACCATAGGGCCAGCGTAAAAACAAAATCGGCTTTCCCCAGGCGTCGAGGATTTCAGGGACGCCATCACCGTCAGTATCGCCAATTTCCGAAGGTTTGAAGAAATCGAGCCCGTTGGTCTCACCACTCTGAATCGATGCCAGAATCATGTAGAGACATTCGGAACTCTCGTTTGCATCCGACCAACCACTAACCGCCGCGGCGTAATTGGCCGCACCTTTCGCATTAGTGATCGACCGCTGATAACGCAGTTGCAGCGCCGGAACCGTGCTCAGCGAAACAGGTGCGTTCGAGACGTCTGTCTTGCGATCAGGCATCTCGATTCGCATCATTTCACGAATCTTGTCGACTCGCGATGTTAACCGAGTCCGAACATCCCCAGACTTGCTGGCTTCGATGCGGCGATAGCGATACTCTTCCCACCGCGTCATTAACAGCTCGTGGATCTTTTGAACCTGGCTGCGGGTGCGGTTGACGCGGGCCTGTTCGGCGGCCGACGCAAGGCCGACCAGCACCAAGCTGCTGAGCATCGCGAGCACTCCCATTACGACCAGCAGTTCCACCAAGGTGAAAGCGGGACGCAAGGGGCGTCGGACGAATTGTCTTGCCGTAATTGGCATCGGAAAATTCCTCTTACAAGTCGGTGTCGCTTTCGAGCGTGGCAGCCTCGCCGAAGTTCACGATGTTGTCGAAGTCTTCTAGCGAATAATCGACGCTGGTCGGAGCAGCACTCGTGTCAGCGATGCCGGATGGGTACATCTTCATTTCGTCGGCGTCGACATAGCTACCGAAATGACCATCAAGTCCGGCACAAATCAGCTGGAATTTGTCGTCCTCCGCCCAGGCAGCAGTACCATTGGGTTTCAGCGTGGCGTAAGGACGTGCTTTGCCTTCCCCCTGACGTGATCCGGTGAAGTCCATTTCAGCGACTAGCGGCGTAGTGGCACCGTCGTCGTAGGTTTTGTTGTTGAAGTAGACATAAAGCGTTTCGGTGAAGTCTGGATGGTACGACCACCAGCCGTCGTCGTCGTCGTCGACCAAACGGGCCTGGTCGAACTCAAACAGCGGGGTGCGTTCACCGGAGCCAGTTAGGGGCTGCTCGACGTCTGGGCTGAAGCCCATCAGGAACAGCACGTAAGCTTCGGTAGGATCAAGCTCATCAATTTGATAGGGATCGGAACTGGTGGTCGCTGTATTAACAATGTTGTGATCGGTGCCGGCCTGCTTGATCCGGGCCACGGCATTGGCTTTGTCGGTCGCGTTCGTCGAGCTTGGGTTGTCGTACTTCAAGCTTCGCTGAGGAAACAGCTTGGCCAGATGACGATTAAAAGCCGTTTCGCGTTCGGCCGCGGTCAGAGCGACCGTGTTGCCATCCGGCGGATAGGCACCGTTGTTTTGCTTGTAGAGGTCAAGCGCCGTGGCGATGTTGTTGACTTCAACCTTCATGGCGGTACTTTGCGCCGTAGTAACGGCGGCCCGGACACCGACCAGGGCGAGGCCAGCCAGGATGCCGATGATGGTGATGACCACCAGCAGTTCGACGAGGGTAAAGCCACGATGGCATGCGCGTGGACGGGATGTCATGGTAGACCTTTCCTAGTACGAAGCGAAGCTCCGCCCCTGTGTTGGTAAGTAGACTGACGCTACCGCGCCGGTCAGGCTGTTGGATTTCAAGATGTAGGTTTCCCAGTCATGGCGTCCCGAAACCCCTGAAACCGGGACGCCGTGTGAGCCGCCGGGCTGTCTTAACTCAGGTTCTGAATTAAGTCGACCAGCGGAAGGAACAGTGCGATCACGATGAACCCGACCGAAAAGCCGAGGAACACGATCAGCAGCGGTTCCATAATTTTGGTGAGTGAGTCGGTGAGCACCTTGACGTCTTCGTCGTAGGTATCGGCCACCTTGTACAACATGGTGTCGAGTTCACCCGTCTCTTCCCCCACGTCGATCATGTTGGTAACGAACAGTTCCACCATTCGTCGCCGCAGTGTGAGGAAGTACCAGCCGGCCCCAAGGGCACCAGCCACGCCGACTGCCTGCCAGGCAAACGGTTGCATCGCAGGAATGAAGAAGAATGAGATAAAGGGGGCCAACGGGAAGATGACCCACAGGAAAAGCGCGATCGGATGGAAAGGAGCTCGGCAGTTCTCTTCCATCGGTTTGAAAATCGATTCACCTTCCTTCACCGATTCCGAAACGTTGTGGTACATCCGCTCGAACATCGCGTTGCCGCTGGTATCGCGGGCGATGTTCAGACATTCCAAAATCGGAACGCCAGAGGAAATCAGCGTGCCCAAAGTACGCGTTGTACGAGCCAACACGTTCTTTTCGACCAGACCGCCGAAGATCGGGATGTTCAGGAAGAACAAGTCCCAGCCCATGCGGCCATGTTTGAATTTTCTAAGTAGTTTGACGAATAGGAACACCGCCACCGGAATCAGCGGGATGCAGTACCAGTAGTTGACCACACCGTTACTGATGGTGATGAGCAGTTCGGTAACCGGCGGCAGGTCGAGCCCGAATTCCTCGAAGATCTGGCGGAACGTCGGCACGATCTTGATCATGATGAACGTCAAGATACCGACCGCCACGGTGATCACCACGCACGGGTAAATCATCGCACCTTGCACCTTGCGGCGAAGGTCGGCATCGCGTTCCATGAAGTCGGCCAGACGCATCAGAATGACTTCCAACGCACCGCCCGCTTCACCAGCACGAATCATGTTCACGTACAGGCGATTGAAGCACTTGGGGCACTTGGCCATCGCTTCGGAAAGACCGGCACCCGATTCAATGTCTTCGCAGACGTCCATCAAGCTGTTCTTGAGACGACCGGGCTTGCACTGCTGTTCGAGAATTTTGAGGCTTCGCAAAATTGGCAGGCCGGCATTCTGCAGAATGGCCAGCTGACGAGTAAACGTGGTCAGCTGTCGATGGCTGACGCCGCCGATCGTAAAGCCACGGTTCTTACCTTTGGCTTTTGCACCGGCCTTTTCCCGCGACTTCTTTTCGTTGATGCGGGTAACGAAGTAGCCCATCTGACGTATAGTAGCCTGGGCATCGTCTTCGGTCGGGGCCTCGATGACGTCGCGGATCTCCTGACCTTGAGCGTCCATCGCTTCAAATTGATAGGTTGGCATGGCTACGTCCGGCTCTTGCTTATGGGGTCAAATATGGGTGTACGTGGATTTGCTGGCCAGCAATGGTTGTATGTTAGTCGACGACCGTTTCGCGAAGCACTTCGTCCAGGGTGGTTAGCCCATCGAAGGCAAGTGCCAGCCCTGCATCACGCAGGGGAGTCATGCCAAACTTTTTGGCTTCATCTCGCAGTTCGTCGGTGGAAGTGTTTTGCATGATCGACGAGCGAAGGTCATCGTTCATGATCATCAATTCAAAAATGCCGATACGGCCTTTGTATCCGGTTCCGTTGCAGTTTTCGCAACCGGTCCCTTTGTAGAACTTGCGGCCTGCGAGCTCTTCTTCTTTCATTTCCAAGAGGAAGATGGCATCTCTCGAAGGTTCGTGTTCCTGACGGCACTGGCTACAAACACGTCGCACCAATCGCTGAGCCAAAATGGCTTCGACGGTGGCCGTGATCATGAACGTGGGGATGCCCATGTCCTTGAGTCGCGTGATCGTGGAGGGAGCATCGTTGGTGTGCAGCGTGCTGAACACCAAGTGACCGGTCAGCGAGGCCTGGATGGCGATTTCGCCGGTCTCCAGGTCGCGGATCTCACCCACCAGAATCACGTCAGGGTCTTGACGCAAAATGGCACGCAGGCAGTTGGCAAACGTGTTGCCGATGTCGGCATCGATCGGAATTTGAATGATGCCATCGATGTCGTATTCGACAGGGTCTTCGGTGGTGATCAGTTTTTCGTTGATCGAGTTTAGTTCGCTGAGTGCCGAGTAAAGCGTGGTCGTCTTGCCGGAGCCAGTCGGCCCGGTAACCAGCACGATACCGTTCGGCTTGTGCATCACTTTGCGGAACATCTTGAGGGTTTCGTCCCCCATCCCCACCTTCTCGATGTTGAGCGAAACGACGCTGCGGTCCAAAAGCCGCATAACAACGCTTTCGCCAAACATGGTTGGCAGCACGCTCACGCGCAGGTCGACCGGGTGACCACCGACCGTCAGTTCGATACGACCGTCCTGCGGCATACGACGTTCGGCGATGTCCAGGTTCGCCATCACTTTGATACGCGTGGTAATCGCGAAGGCCAAGTGACGCGGCGGCGGCACCATTTCAAAGAGAACGCCGTCTGCTTTGATGCGGATGCGGAACTCTTCTTCGAAGGGCTCAAAGTGGATGTCGCTCGCGTGGTCCTTAATGGCCATCAAGAGCACCATGTTCAGCAGCTTGCGAACCGGGGCACTGTCGGCGAGGGCTTCTGCGTCGGTAATATCGATCGGGCCGTCCCCTTCCAGGGCGGCAGCCGCTTTGGCAAGGTCGTTGTCGTCTTCCAGGTCGCGGACGAGACCTTCAAAGCTTTCGGAATCTTCTGAGTAGTAGCGATCGAGTGTCTTTTGAATGTCGCGTTCGGTAGAGACGACCGTTTTAACGTCGTAGCCCAAAAACTGTCGCAGTTCGTCTTGCGTCGACAGGTTTTGTGGTTCGCAGGTTGCCACCGTCAGGCGGTTGAGGTCTTCTTCGTACGAGACGGGGATGACTTTGTACAACTGGGCCATCGGTTCGGTGATGCGACGCAGCAGATCCGGGGCAATCGAAACATCGTCGAGACTGATCACCTGCATGTGCAGTTGCTCGGCCAGCGCTTGGGCGAGCTGATCGTCGGTAATCAGATTCATATCCTCGGCGATCTTGCCAAGGGGCTGATGTTCGGCCTGGGCTTCTTGCTCTTCCAGCAGCAGCACGAGTTGCTCGTCGCTGATGAAGCCAAGGTCGACCAGAATCTGTCCAAGTCGGCGAACTGCCATGAAATCGTCTCGTTGTCCGTCAGGAATGGATGAGGAAAAGGGGAGAAGAGGCGCGAACGCTTACGCGGCACCTTCTCGATCGTCAACGTTACCGCGTCGGGCGTCGGCGATACGCTTTGCCAGGTCGTTGGGGTTTTGGGCTTTGGCCAACGCGTCTTCCATGGTGATGCGATCGGCCCGCCAGTGATTGAAAAGGGAGTCGTCCATCAGAATCATCCCGTGCTTCGAGCCGGTTTGAATCATCGATGGAATACGGAATGTCTTGTTTTCACGAATCAGGTTGGAAATACCTGAGGTCACGTTCAACAGTTCGTAAGCAGCCACGCGTCCGCCGCCGATCTTGGGGGCCAGCGTCTGGGCGAGAACGCCCAGAAGGGCCGAACCCAACTGCGTGCGAATCTGATCCTGCTGGCCAGCCGGGAAGACGTCGATGATACGGTCGACGGTACTTGCCGCACTGTTTGTATGCAGCGTTCCGAACACCACGTGCCCCGTTTCTGCCGCAGAGATCGCCGCCTCAATCGTTTCCAGGTCACGCATTTCGCCCACGAGGATCACGTCAGGGTCCTGACGCAACGCACGGCGAATGGCTTCCGAGAAGGAGGGCACATCCACACCGATTTCACGTTGGTTGACCGTCGACTTCTTGTGGTAGTGGTAAAATTCGATCGGGTCTTCGATCGTGATGATATGGTGGTCGACGGTTTCGTTGAGGTGGTTGATCACCGAGGCCAGTGTCGTCGACTTACCCGAACCGGTCGGCCCGGTCACCAGGAACAGACCACGGGGGCGATGGCAAAGCTCGAGCACTTTTGCCGGCAGCCCCAACTGTTCGGGGGTGAGCATGTCGTTGGGAATCTGACGCAAAACCATCGAGATGTTACCGCGTTGTCGAAAAATCGACACACGGAAACGAGCCAAGTCAGAGAACGCGAAACCAAAGTCGGAACCACCCGTTTCCTGGAGTTCCCGCTGGCAGCGTTCCGGCGTGATACTTTTCATCAGCGAAACAGTATCGTCCGGTTCCAACGACTTCGTATCGAGCTGTCGCATACGACCGTGCAAACGAAACACAGGCGGTTGGCCGACCGTGATATGAATATCGCTTGCGCCCTGCTTCACAGCAGCCTGCAACAACTTGTCAATAAGAATCGTGGCCATTGGCTCCCTTTACCACTGATGGATATGCTTCCGTGGCGGGGTGTGTTAGGTGAACCCTGCTCAGGAAGGAGATCCAGCCTCTTTAGGGTCTTGGTCGCTGAGATGGTGTCTGCTTTGAGCGTTGCCCATCCGAGACAAGCATCAAAACTCTCAGTTTGCCGACCCGACCGTGAACTGCTGATGAATGTAGGTTGAAAAGCGTAGGAAAAGCTGTCCCGATGGAAGAATTGTTGGGCCCTGCCATCGAAGACTCAAATAAGTCGTGCTATTTTCGCGTTTACGGACCGATGGCGCGTAAACGCTTGTTTCATCGTGATTTGTCAATTGATGGGCGATGTTTGTCTTATTGGTCTCTCTCGACCACCTTGGCGACGCGGAAGACTTCTTCCAATGTCGTCTTCCCCATCATGGCTTTTTTCACCCCGTCGTCGAACAGGGTATCCATGCCCGTAGCGATAGCAGCCCGGCGGATATCTTGCGTTGCAGCCCCTTGGAATGCCAACTCTCTAAGTCGTGAATTCATAGGCATTAACTCAAAAATACCCATACGTCCCTTGTAACCGCTACGCTGGCAGTTGCCGCAGCCACGTCCCTTCATGAAGGTTGCGCCTTCGGCCATTTCCGGCGTGATGCCAGCAGCTTCGAGCGACTCCTTGGTAGGCTTGATCGGACCCTTGCATTTCTCGCAAATGACCCGGACCAGACGCTGTGCCAGCACACCAATAATTGTACTGGAAACAAGATAAGAGGGAACACCCATGTCGATCAAACGTGTAATGGCACCGGGCGCATCGTTCGTGTGTAGTGTACTGAAAACCAAGTGTCCAGTAAGTGAGGCTTGAATCCCCATGGAAGCTGTTTCACTATCGCGCATTTCACCGACGAGGATGATATTGGGTGCCTGACGCAGCATGGCCTTAATAATCTTCGCGAAATCGAGCCCAATGCTGTGCCGCACCTGGGTCTGATTGATCCCCGGCAGGTAGTACTCGACCGGGTCTTCCGCGGTGATGATTTTGGTATCTGGGCGGTTCAGTTCGTTGAGGGCCGCATAGAGGGTGGTCGTCTTCCCCGAACCGGTGGGTCCGGTGACCAGCACGATACCATTAGGGCGTTTGATGAGGTTGTTGAACTTGATGAAGTTCGAGTCGGACAACCCCAGTTGGCGAATCCCCACCTTGATACTGTCTTTATCCAGAATACGCATCACGATCGACTGGCCGTGATTGGTCGGGATCACGCTCACGCGAAGGTCGATCGTTTTAGTTCCGACGTCGGCCTTGATACGACCATCCTGGCAGCGACGTCGCTCGGCGATGTCGATACCCCCCAGAATCTTGAGGCGGGATAGAATTGCCCCAAGCATACGTCTGGGGGGGCTGTCGCGTTCAATTAAACGACCATCGATGCGATAGCGAATGCGCACGCGATCTTCAAACGGTTCGACGTGGATGTCCGATGCTCGAAGCTGAACGGCTTCGTTGATCATCAATTGGACCAGGCGAACCACCGGAGCGCTTGTCTCGTCGATGGTTTCTTCACCCGCCATGGTCATGGTGTCTTGTTCCATGGTGTCGGTGAAGTCGATCGCCGTGTCGGTGAATTCCTGCAGCATCGTATCTGCGGATTCACCTTCCTGCTGGCCGTAGTAGCGGTTGATCGATTCGAGAATGTTTTCGCGCGGGGCGAGGGCGATCTCGACTTTACGATTAAGGATAAACCGAAGTTTATCGATGGTTTCCAGGTCGAGTGGATCGGCGATGATGACCTTCAGGGCCCCATCATCTTCGGCCATCGGCATCACCACGTTTTCGCGAGCAACCGATTCCGGCACCAGTTCCACGGCCGACATGGGGATTCGGACTTCGTCCAGGTCGATGTACTCGAGTCCATGTTCTTCCGCGACCGCTCGCATTACGTCGCTTGCTCCGACGTAACCAGAACGAATTAGTGCCTCGGGAACCGCGATTCCCTGGGCATCGGCCATGGTTTCAGCCTCGCGAAGTTGGTCAGGACCAACAAGGCCACGTCGAATCAGAATGTCCGCAAAATTTCCCAGGGTTCCAGCCAAAGCGGTATCCTCCGAGCGGAATAGAGAAAGGGAGTGTTGAACTAGAGAAAAAAGATAAGTGCATCCTTAGCCTACCATGTGGCTGAGAATGCCGTTAAGCCTTTTGTGCGTGAATTTTACGTCTATCTACGCAATCTTATCATCCTTAAAGAGCAGGGGCCTCGTCAAGCTCCTGCTCTTTTAGGGGGGGGGGGCTGTTTGCCTTAAAGATATTGTGGTTAGCGTTTTCTTGGTTCCGGCTGGCGAGGAACACTGAAACGCTGGTTCGGGGCAGAGGGTACGCCGTACTGCGGTGCTGATTCGGCAGGTCTCTCAGGCATCGATGGTTTGACGTCATGGGGCGGTCCGTATGGGTTTGGCGTAGAAACTGGGGCCGCGCTGGGTGGTGCTGGGGTTGGTCGCCACAGTTCGCGGTAATCTCGCGTTGAGCGAGGTTGCGAGAGTTCCCGGGCAGCTTCCCACTGGCGATGGGCCATTGCTCGAAGTTGATCGGCGAGGGCGAACTCCGATAACTGCTCGGCATGGGCTGCCATCTCTTCCAGGTGTCGTGCATCGTTACGGAACTTAGTGACAAATTCGCGAACTTCCTGATGTAGCTTCGTGCCAGACCATGGTTCGTTAGGCCTTTCGTTTGTGTGAGGACTGCTCAGGTCGCGATCCCGCTCGATCCCAAGTTCTTTAGACTCGATCGAGTATTCGGGGCCCAACTGGTTGCGAATGCTTTCTACCTCTTTTAGCACGGGGCCCTTGGGGCCTTCTTGGAGTTCCCAATTCTTTTCCTCTGGGATAGCTTCTGCGGGGCGCGCCTCTTCACTGCGGCCCGGTGGTTTTTCGTCTGCTAGCGTGATGGTGACTGAGAAGAGCACCAGGGCTGCCGTCATGAATAGCTGGTTTTGCATCATTTCGATCCATGCGATGTGGGGTGAACTTACCGAGCGCAGCCATAAAACTAGCAAATCCGATAGAGTTCACCAAATTTGACTTAAGAATCTGCATTGACGTCGAAGGGGGACGTTTCGATAATCCGCTGCCCAATTGGGATTGCTATCAGTGAAAGTCCGCAAAGGTTCGTGGATGGGTCGCAAGTTGAGTCATGGTTTCTCGATGCTTCTGACGCTTGGCGTCATGGCTTGCGGTGCGCCGTTGGTAATCGCTCAGGAACCCCTCTCCGCACAAGCACCCATTCTTGAGGAGATCGAGCCGCTGCCGAAATCGATTCTGGAAGCGGAAACAATCGACGTTGATCCGAAGCGTACCTATGAGGAGCCTGGCACGACCGAGAACTGGTTTGGCGGAAAGCATGGCCACGGTCAGTTTGCTCACCGTTTTGATCTCGTGCATAGTCATCCGGATGACCCTTCGCGGCATATTGGTTTCGGGCAACCGCTAACCGGAATGAGTTGGCGAAATCGGCCGATTCATGCGGACGTATTCGCAGGGGCGATCATGCTGCAAAATCTCGTTCCCGGAGAAGTCGAGCAGGAAGGCTCGTTCTTCGACGGCGTTCGACTGGGCTACGACTTCGATCATTACTGGGGAGCCGAAGTTCGATTGGGTTTCGCTGAAGGGCGATTAACCTATCCAACGAATGCTTCATTCTCAGGCAAAAGTCAGTTGATCATTCTCGACTATAACGTGCAGTTCTATCCCTGGGGGGATGCGGCCTGGCGTCCCTACGCGACGCTTGGTTTGGGTGCGGCCATGTTTCAGTACGAAGACGCTCTGGGACGCGACCGAGGTCAGGCTCAGGTTTCTATGCCCTTTGGTTTGGGGCTGAAGTACTTTGTTCATAAGCGACTAGCCCTGCGATTCGAATTGCTCGATAACATGACGCTCGGTGGCACCGACGCCATGTCGGCAAGCAACTTCTCGGTCACCGGCGGCTTTGAGTATCGCTTCGGCGGAAGTGCCCCAGGCTACTATCGCTGATTTCACTTCGCCTGGTTTTCTACGATCTTTTTCGTTGCGTGGGTGAAGGACGTTGCGTATCTAACGATGTTGCTAATCGCGGTGACCCTGGCGCGAGCAGGCATCTTTGAGTTATCTGCTGCCGATCTGCGATTGATCGCTTCTGTAAGATCGTTTGACAGTGAAGATGGTGCGGCGATGTCACGCGAATCGAAAGCGATCGGATCAAGAAAAAAAGAGACGCGGTCCAAGTGTGACCGCGTCTCTTCAAAAGCCCCCCTGGCTATTAGTTTGGTTACATGCTTCCGCGACCGAGGTTGGACGGGTGACGTCCAGTCGTCGAGGTCGGGTAGCTTTGCATCGATCCCGAGTTCATGCGGTAAATCGATTGATCGGATGGTGATACCGGCGTTGGGGTGCTGTACTGCATGGGAACTTCGGAGTCGTACAGAATCGTCGACTCGCCTGGGAGCATTTGCTCGTAGCTCACAGTTTGCGTTTGGGCCTGGCAAGCACAACTGTTGCATGGGATGCCTTGATCGCACATGCTCGAGCAGCACTCGTCTCCGCGGCGAATGCCGACAATGCCAGGGCGACATTGGCCACCGACCGGGCCAACATAGTGGCCAAAGCAATCGCACGGATCGCACTTTGGTGGATCAGAAATCCATTCGCCCCAATACACTTCGTCAGAGCAGCCGGCGGTGCATGTCAGGTTGTTGCGCAGGTGTTGGCGAATCTCCGCGAATGGCGGTTTCGGCAGGCAGACTTCATAGTTAGGGCCACAGCTTTTCCCGCAGCCGCACGAGTCTCCGCAAGTTGCACCACAATCATTGCAGCCGCATCCTGGACCAGGGGCAACATGACCCATGTGACACGAGTTGCAGTTAGGGACGGTTTGACATCCGACTGCGGATAGTAACGCAGCGGCGAATAGGCCAAGGATTAAGTGGCGTGACATCATGTCGAGACTTTCCTGGTTCACATCAAACGAACCACCCTGAAACAACAGGGCAGGGGGGAGTGGGAACGTGACTCAAGAATGGATATCGACCAGAAAGTCGACATAATCGAGAGAATTGCCGTAATCGGCAAAGTTTGCCATAAAAAGCCGGGGGGCTATCACAGGCAGCAGATCTGTCCGCGCATGAAAAAACCGTTGTGATCCGCCCCCAGATACACAACGGCTTCCTATCCGCGATTGATGTCGCGGCATTTCGGTATGTAAAAGCATCGGTCGTGCTAGCCACAAGCTAGGGAGAAGTTACTGGGGAATTCGGGGAACCGCACAATCATTCGCAATGGGTGTTGGTCGAAAACGTGCGCAAAAAAAGGCCGTCAAGTGGGGCAGATACTTGACGGCCTTGACCAACGACCGAAGTCGCCAGTCATGAATAAAGTGAATGGACAGTGTCCATGTGGCTTTTGATCGGCGTCCGTCACCAAATAAAAGATGACAGTTGCAGTAGATGTCAAAGCTTAGCTCTTGTGCGGCAACTTGCAGTGATTTACTGGATGATTTGCTCCAGATTCTGAAAATCTAAAAATGGTCAGAATTACGTTATACGGGTTTACCAGTTAATTCGGCTCGCCGAGGTTCGACAAGCCGAATTGTGCTGATTATTCCGAAGCAAGATCGGTGGGTTTGGGGGAGCGGCGGAAGAAGCTTTTCCAAAGCGAGTTCCAGGCAGACTTGGCCATTGTGCTCAGGCGAAAGTCTTGAATGTCGTTGGTCTGAAATACCTGGGCTAACGCTTCTTCTTGTCCACGATAGGAAGCCGGGAAACGGACCACCAATTGCGCACCCTTTTCAGTAGAGAGCAGCAGCCCAGGGAATAGCGATCCTTTGGCAATGCTGTATGGCCCAGGCGGGATGGCAATCGAGTGCGTAGGGCCGATCGAAAATCGGCGAAAGGTGAACGTCCATATTTCGTCCTTCTTGACCAACTTACCGAGGGTCATCCAGGGAAGCGTACCACCAAAGGATGCAAATGCCGTAAGTCGTTTTGAATCAGGTTCCACCTTGTCAGAGCGGAAGAGAATGACGTCGCCAGCCAGGCGAAAGCCGAGAAGCATTGTGCGTAACGATCGCTCGAAAGTAATCAGGGATACGATCAATATGGGGAGAGCAATTATGCCCCCCAGAGCAGGATGGATCCAGCACGCAACATACATGACCAGTAACACACCGATACGACTGACGCGTAGGAACGTGTCGACCAGCGGGAATGGGTTGATGAGGATCAGTACTTCAAAGACGTTGCTCAGCACCCAGACACTGGTATAGAAGGCAAACATGAGAATGATAATGGCGACCGTCAATATGGTGCCTAGCGGGCCACTGTCTGCCGCAAGGTTGATATCCAGAAAATGGTAGATGAGTCGGAAGCCAAGCAGAAAACCCATCAGGTGGAATAGTATGCCTAAGATATCCAAAGGCATCTTCAGATAGCTGGCAAATGTTAGCACCGTGTCCTTAAATGCCATCAGGAGCGTTATCAGGATAATAGGGATGAAGAACCACGGTTGGTAAAGGAAGATCAACTCTTGACGCCGGTCTGCTTCGGTCATGAAGTAAACCACAGGAGAGGCAATTGAAAGCACCATCAACGGCGACAGGCCTGTGGCTGTGATGCCAACCAGGTCTTCCAGCCCGTTCACCACCATGCCGGCTCGACGCTTTCCGAAGAAGTCTGCCAAGATACTTTGGGGAGACGTATAGACTTTGTCACGTGCATCATCATCCAGCGAATCAACCGGCACGGAGTAATGATCGCCATCCGCTTCCTGGGCGGCGGCCAGGGGGAGTTGATCGAAAAGGCCCCAGCCAGCTACGAGAACTAACAGGCAGCCAATCCAGTTTCCGGAGTTACGATGCGTGAGATACGTCATGTGAGTTGGCTTGGATTCACATTGTTGTCAGTCTTTATCTGGCCCATCATAGCGTTATTGTGTGGTCGAAATTGAATATTGAGGGGAGTACGCAAAAAAATGGATTTCGCCGACTGTCGACTCGTGCGATATGGCCGATCAATCGTTCTAACCCCGGCAAGTGGGCTTCATCCCGTTGACATAAATCCCGCGGCCCGTTAGCGTTAACGAAGATAAGAGGAGGCGAGCCGAATTGGTTAGGGAGCGGATTTGAAATCCGTCGCCGGTTACGCCGGTTGCAGGTTCGAGTCCTGTCGCCTCCGCTGTGTCACAAGATGACACGTGATGACAGACAGCGTCAAAATCGACGCTGTCTAAGGGTTTACGAGAAGTGGCAATCGTCTTCTCGTCGTCCTCTTCCAAAATGTTGTCGTATGCCACATTGGCAGGCGATGACACGAAATGACCCAGAATGTCATCCTCCATGGGCCAGTTTTGGGCCAGTGGCGGTAGCAAGTTCACGGCTTGCGCCTGATCTTCCATGTTGCTGTGCGTGTAGTTCTGCATGGTCAACTTGATGTCACAGTGACGCGCCAACTTCTGAGCCGTTCGGGGATGAACACCTGCCTTGGCAAGCCCCGTCACGTACTGCGATCGCAGCGCGTGAAAGTCGGCTGTCCCATCCTTCGTTGTTGGTTGCAAGAAGGTCGATTTGCTACGCTCTTCCTGTTGCTCGTCGTCCTCTGCTTCCTTGATCCAAGTTGCACGTGCCACGGCCATATCACGTTGAAGAATCTCGGCTGCCTTGTTGTTCCAAGAGCCGGGCCAGAGTTCACCCTCTGGCAGTTGAAGTAATGGGACAATCCAATCGGGCAGGGGAATAGTATCTAGCTTGCGATGCTTGGAAGACTTGGCCTCCACGGTCACCGTGGGTGGCGATGACGTGAGGTTGAAGCTATGGCCAGTGAGAGAACGCAACTCAGACGCGCGAAGTCCGGTAACGCTTGCGACAAGATAGAGCAGGGCACGTTGCACGCCGGTCAACTTGCGAATGGTTTTCCCGGTTCGGGCAGCTTCGATCAGTAGCGTGAACTCTTCAGACGTGAGAACTCGCCTCTGGACTCTGACGTCCACTTCGGCATTGAGTGGTTCAAGATGGGCTACCGGATTATCCGCTGCACGTTTGTTACGAACCATCCACCGGCAAAGCTGCTTGATCGCACCCAAGTAGTAGTTGCTTGTCTTGATGCCGCATTCTGGGCCGCGCTGGTTCGCTAACCATTGCTCCACTTTGACCGGGTCAATATCTCGATAGAAAGTAAATTCGCAGCCCTCAATGATTCCATTGATTCGGGTGAGCGTCTGCCCGATGTGGTTGTCCGCGCGGTCTTTGGCTTCCAGCGAAGCACGGAAGTCGGCAACGTGTTCGGAAAGCGGACGTTTCATCTGCCTAGCGAACTTGTCGGGGCCTTCGGCTGCTTTGGCTTCAAGTTGAGCCGCGAGAGTCCTTGTCTTTTCTTTGGTGGTATATCCTTTGACCCTGACTTCCTTGCCGTCACCGTCGCGATACTTGATGTAATAAACCTTGGTGAGTTTCTTCTGACCGGTCTTGTCTTTGTACGAACGTCGATAGATAGAAGCCATTTAGAGCAACCTTTCGATTTCTTTTCGATCCCATCGCACGGTGCGACCAATGCGACGGCCCTCTGGTATTCTACTTTGAGCTTCCCAACGCCAAAGCGATCTCAAGGAACAGCCAAGTAGTTTTGCTGTCTCTTCCGGGGTGAGTGAGTCCAGGGGGTCGGTTTCCACTTCGATTCTATTTGCAGCCCCCAGGCAAGCCGCCAAGATACGACGGGCAAGCCCGATGCCTATGCCGCCCTCCCGTATCTGGCAGGCTTCTACAGCCGATGGCAGCCCGGCAGATGCCGCGCGGGCTTCGGCCTCTCGGATCATCTCGCGTAGGTCGTCGGCCTCAATAGGTCCGAAGTCGAGATTATCTAATTCTCCAAGGCGTTGCTTAATCCAAGTCTTCATAGCTTCTACCATAAAACAGCCCCGGCCCCAGGGAACTGCAAGAAGGGGGACCGGGGCTGCGGTCATGTCATTACTTCGATTCCCACGATCGACTGGGCAAAAATCCCAGAAATTTTTCCGGCCTAGTTTGCACTCACCATCTAGCTAGATTCACTTTGGCAACGGTCCGGTGATCGCAGCACCGCGCAAGATGAACTAGCAAGTCATGTAGCAAGTTCGTCGCTAGTTCCCGTTGCCGTTATGGTTGATTTTGCCACTTGCCAAGGTCGGAACTTGGAGCATGCTTCGAGTAGATCACCACTTCACCCGGAGCAATCACCAATGACTGACGAACAACTCTACACCGCTGGAAACCTGGAAGCACTAAAAGCCCGTTACACCCCTTGTCTGGTCGATTGGGCGACAACCAAGGCCACGCCTGAAGTTGTCGAAAGGATCATCAAACGAACTTGGGCAGCCATTGAAAGGAACACCCTGCCAGACGGAAGGCCCTTCAAGGTGTGGCTGTTCTTAATCGCTGCCGAGATCGTCAAGGAGATCGCACCACATACACCGGAAACGCTTACCGTCATCGGTGCTATGGTGGCCACGGGCAACACCCACTTTGAAGGCGATATTGTGGAGGTCGCCCAATTCTTGGAAGGTTACCACCGAGAGGAAGAACCGTACCACCCCGCGCTGGCGTCGATCAACTGGGAGCGGGTCGATTGGTTCGACGTTGCCGAAGCGGTCGGCGCATGAAAAAACGGCAAGGTTTTACCCTTGCCGTTTTCCCTATTCAAAACAGCCTTCCGGCTGGTTAAGCCACAAGTCTTGACGCGCGGACAGCGTCCTATTCTGGACGCTATCCCCGTCCTGTTCTCTGATCATCCGTGCGATGTGTGCGCGGCATTGCTGCTTGCACTCTTCCCGGCTGATCAAGTCGCTTTCGATAAACTCGGTCCAATCGATTAGGCAACGATAGCCCCGTCGTAGTCCCCGCTTAATGGGTGTGATAAAGCGATCCATTTTCTATCTCAATCTGCCGGTCCCCCGGCGTAGCTCGCGGTTTAGTTTGTCGAGAACAGCCCGCCCGGTAGATTCCGGGTCGCGTGCTGCGTGAATGTGCAGATCGCCCACGCTGTTGTTGATCACTGTCCCGCCTGTTTCACGGTAGGTTTGTCCGGCGTTCATCGCCTGCAACTGCGAAAAGAACTTGCGGGACGAGGCCGCATTCACCACGAACTCACCCGGCGAGAGCATAGCCGGGACGCTGTCGGTCCCTCTCGCAACGCCACCGGCGGCCCGATAGGCAACACCACCGAAAGCCCGCCCCAAGTCAGGGCGTTTGCTTGCGGCAGCCGCAGCCCGCTCCAGGCTATCGGCGTAGCTCTTGGCATGGCCTGCCGTGGATGACATGAGTTGATCTAATCCAACCAGTTCGGCCTTTAGTTCCACTGCGTTGCTCGCGGGTAGCTGCGCGACTTCCCCGAACTTGGCGAAAATCTCGGACAGGTCATTCAGCGTAGAACGGAAGCCAAGTTGCCCCGGCGTGTTGCTGTTGGCGACGTTGTCCGCGAACTGCTGGAGGATCGGCTGAAGGCTGTTGACCTCGTCAACCGTCAAGGTTGCATCGCTCCGCAGCCGCTCCAGGAAGCCGCTGATAGATTGAAACTGACTTTGCAGTTCGCCAACCTCAGCACCACCGAATAGGTTTCGGCTGCCCTCATGGGAGTCTAGCTGCGTGAACAGTTGGTCTAGTTCTGCTGTGAGAGTGACCCGCTTTTGATCTGCCACGGCTGCGGCGTCGATCTGTGAGCGGATTTCGGCTTGCCGTTCCGCAACCTTATTCATCGCCTGCAATAGCTGATCGGGGTCCCCAATCTTGCCACCGGTGAAGGCTTCCAGGCCGCCAAGGTCAAAGCCCGTGCGGCCGCGCAGTTGCTCGAAAGCTCCCTTAACGTCGGAGAAAATTTTACTAGTGTCGATGTCTAGCTTGATGCCGGACAGGCTGCGAATTTCGTCCAGGGCACCGGCGAGACGCTCACCCCGTAACGCTAGGTCCGTATCGGAAAACAGTGAGTTCCCGTCAAACGCGCTCACGGACTCGGAAGCGATCTGAACTTGCTTTTCTAGTAGCCCCAGAATGCGTTCCTGCTTCTTGATTGCCTCATCTAGGACCGGTCCGCGTTCGGTCTGGAGCTTGGCGAGTTCCTTTTCTGCTGCGATCTGCTTGGAGTCGATTGCGTCTAAGGCTGCGGACGCACGCGACTCGGCAGCCCGATTCCCAGAAGCCAGGCTGCCAGCTTGATCGGCGAGCCCTCGCGCCCGCTCGAATTGCTTTAGGGCTTCCTGGATCGATTCCGGCGTGACTGCATTGGCCAGCTTGGCAGCGGCTTCCGCTGCGATCTGCTGCGCCCGCTCGGCTAGTTTGACGGCCTGCGCGGAATCGTCGAAGCCTGCTACCGATCGGGAGAACTGCCGGTCTTCACGGTCTGCGGTGAGATCGGCAATCCGGCGTTGTGAATCCTCAATGATATCCACGGAAGATTCAGCCGCTTGGCGTAGCTGGTCGATAGCCTTCTTGCGTTGATCGACAACACGCTTGAGAGCATCCTTTGAACTCTTCACGAACGCATCGTTCGCGCTCTTGGCGTTGTCAACGTCTGCCAAATAGGTCCGGTTCAATTGACGGACAACTTCACCCGCAGCCTGGAGCCGTTCGCGGTTTGATTGCGAAATGAGATCGCGCTCGGTTCCGAGTCGTTTCTCCAGAGCATCGACAACGGATTGGTTATCCCGCTCCAAGCGTCGGAGGTCAACGAACTGGGCTTCGTTCAGTTGCTCGCCAATGTAGGAACCGATGGAATTTCCGAGACCGGCGGCCAAGGGGATAGCGGACAGCAAGCCAAGGGAACGCCCAAGGGTGAGGGCTCCGGCATTGGTCGCTAGGATCGAACCCCGAAGCGTAACGAACGAGGCAGCAAGCCCAAGGACTGCGGGTCCGGCGGCCTGCGAAATCTTAATGACTTCATCAGCGCCGCCCACGAAGTCAGAGAGATCGACAGCCGACTTGAGGACCGATTGCCCCAGGTCCACCGTGAAAGCGTTGGAAAGCTTGTTGATTTCTTTGGTTAGTCGCTCGGCATCCGTTGCCGTGGCTTGGAGGAATTTCTCCTGAGAGAAGTCTCGCGCGGCCTGGGTCATCGCCTGGGTGTTTTTAATGAGAGTATCGAACTCATCGGAAGCGAGAGACGAAACGCCGGACAATGCACGGACATTCGGGAAGAGCTTTGCTAGTGCTTCGGAGCTTCCCCCGGTCTTATCCTTCAGGGCTTGGAGCGTGCCCGACAGGCCCAACGTCTGGATAGCAGTTTGGGCACTGCTGAAACCTAGCCCTTTCAAAGTGGCTTCCATTGCATCGGAAGGCTTTTGCAGAGCGGTAAGAGTCGCGCGGAACTGGGTAAGAGCTTCGCTAGTTTTCGTACCGCGAACCGAGATAGCCGCAAGGGTGGAAGCTGTTTCTTCAAGACTGACGCCCAAGTCGGCTGCGATCGTGTTGACTCGTCCAAAACTATTGGCAAGCTCGCTCGCGGTGATACGGCCCTTGTCGATCGCAGAAAAGAAGATCGACGAAACCCGGTCGGTATCATCGACGGACAAGCCGTAACCAATGATGGCAGCGGACAGGAGGTCTACCGAGTCCGCCAAGCTACTGTTTGTGGCTTTGCTGAACTGGGCAGCCTTGGCGGTAAACGTGAGACTTTCGCCAAGGTTTCCAACCTGGTTGGACAAGGCTTGATAGACGCCCGCTCCGGCATCGTCCAAGCTCACGTTGAAGCTGTCCGAGAGATTGCGAACGCTGGTAGCCAGCTTGTCGAAGCTCGCGCCGCTGTTGTCGATCGTCCGAATCAATGCGACTTGACGCTGGAATCTTACAGCCGCTTCCCCGGTTTCCTCAAACGTCCTACGCATCTGTGAGAGTGCGCGAACGATCAATTGAGTTGTAACGATTCGAGCCATGAGGCCCCACGACACGGTCAGGCGTTCGACAGCCTGCGTGGCCTGGGGAATGTCTCGCTTGAATGCCGCGCCAACAGCCTTGGAGCCGTTCGCCACGTTCTTCATTGCCGAGACGGTCCGGCCTGCGTTCTTGTTGAAGAGGCTCATCCGCTGGTAAACGGAGTCAAGACGCTTTTCAAAGGTCTGGAACCCGGCGTCTAGTTTGGCGAGAGCTTCGAGCGCCTTGGTTGCGTCGATCCCAATTTCTTGGGTAATTTTGTCAGTCATTGGAGATCACGGCGCAGCGTGCGCCGGAAGAGAAGAGAGAAGAGCGCCGTAGAGTGCGCCGTAAATAGAAAGACCCCTCGGAGCGAAGTACAGAAAGCTCGGAGGGGTCAACCCAACAACTATTTTTGTTCGGGTGGTTGTCTTCGTTCGGCTAACTCAAGCAAAAGCTTGTCGTTCTGCCAAGCCTGGAGGAAGACTCGCTTCTTGCGGCTGTCAGTCTCGGCTAAATATCGCTGAAAGGCAGCTTCGGCTTGGGATCGTAGATAATCAATGTTCATTTTGGATTGCTTGAGAGAGTGTTTTTCGCGTGCTTCGGTCGATCGGGTGCCACCGTTTGCGTGGCGATTCAGAGGGGCGACCGGCGCGAATGGAGAGGGGATGGACGCACCACCAGCCGGGAGCCGGAACAGATTCCTCTAACCCCGTCATGCCCTTGGGAAGTGTCCAGATTCGGCAGCGCCCGTAGTCGGTCCGACTGTACGCAACGAGTAGACGACCGGGAAACGAGTTCGGCGTGAATTCGGTGTGTGTTCCGCTCGCTGTTTCGTGCAACCAGGTTGCACGCTTGAACTCTGGTAGAAGCCAGACAATTTCCGTTTCTTGTTCGGCGACATGGTGGAGGATGTCGCTTGCGTGCGCGCGTCGCTTCGGTCCCGGTTCGGCGTGGATGATATCCGACATTTGCCAAAACTTTTGGAAAGTATCGTGATAGAACTGGGATTGCTGGCAAACGTCATCCGTTGGAATGCGTTTCGGATATCGACTTGGGTGCATGGCCCCTATCCCAACGTCCAATCGTGGGAAGACGGCATCCTCGGGAATGTCGTCAACCTCGCACCCTTCCGGCCTTGGTTGCATCACATTGCGGTAGAGAATCCGGCTCACCTTCTGCGGTGTGTAGACACCGTGAACTTCGTACGCTCGCGAGATGCTGAAAGCGACGATCTGCGAGCCATGCCAAGTCGTAGGCGTGACTTGCATCTCGGTATCAACAGTCAAGCAACGGACCCACGCCCATTGGCGCGCAGGCTCATGGAGCCAGCGCACTTTGGTTTCGTAGAAAAGCTCACTCATGGCCGCCACCCGGCAAGGACTCGCGGCGTTGCTTGGCTTCGGCGGCCTGAAGCTCTGCCTTAGTGGCCTCAGCTTCCAGGCGGTTCGCTTCAAGACGCTTGTCGCTGGCTTCCTGGTTGGCTCGCTTGATCTCGGCTTCCTCAACCTCACCAAGCAGTGAGAAGAACTCAGAACCGAACGAGTCCGGGTCTGGGTATTCGTGGCGAACATCCGCCATCGAGATCAGCCGGTCTAGCTGTTCCTGAGTGGCCCCCGGATACAGTGCCCGGCCAGACTTCTTGATGAGGTCGATTGAAGTCATCGCGTTTTGAGCCGATTGGCTGCGGTCGAAGTCGGCTTGCCACTTTGCTTGGGATTGCTCGGCTTCCCATTTCTCTTGAGCGGGCTCAAGCATTGCCAGACGGCGGTTGATGCCTTCACGATCTGCGGGTGTCGCGTACTTCTTTTGCGCCTTGAGTTCTGCAATCCGCTTTTCGTAGGGGGAAGCTTTCGCGGCGTCTCGCTGCCGTGCTTCGTCCGCTGCCTTCTTGGCACGCGAGCGGTTCAGGTCGCGCTGATCACGATACGCTTGCCGCTCGGCTGAAGTTTTGGCTGTTCCGTCAGGATGGAAAAATTCGTTTCGGTCGTAGCTCATTATCGCTGCCCTCGCTGATAGGCTTCGTTACGGGCCTGGAGCATCTGACGGACTCGCGCCAACGCATTGGCGTTAAAGCCGCGCGATGCGAGATCGTCAAGGACAGCCTGGTAGGGGTTTCCATTGGCGGAAACGCCGAAGCCTTCGCCGAGAACCAAGACGCCGTGAAGCCAGGCAAGTTCGTTGTGTTGGCTATGGGGATCGACGAAGAGGTCGGAGAGTACGTAGGAGTAGGGATTCATAGCGTTGGGTTTCCTTGGTAGGAGGTTGAAAAAGCCCGCTGCCCTTGCTGGAAGAGGGCAGCGGGGAAACGATGGCGGATGTCTTAAACCGCCAAAGTGATTTGCAAAACTGGTCCCCACGTCGCTGACGTTCCGCGACGTGGGGCCAGGGCGCCGCCGGATTCTTTCTTCTCAAGGAAAGAATCTCACGTGAGACTTTCGCCTCAGTGATCGGTGGACCGCTCCCCCATCAAGAAAAGGGAGCGGTCCAGAGCCTCAACCCGAAGGGAGGCGAGCCACCTGCGGTGGTTGTGCGAAAGCCGATCAGCCATGGACTTACTGACCGGCTCGCCTGGGTCGGTGGCAGTACACCGATCCTGGTAGATGGGACCCAGGACACGAGTCCTGGGAAGACCGCTGCCACTACACTAGCGGTGTGCGGGGACGAGACGACCGGAGTCGTCTACAGTGAGGGATTTTGGTGTTAGGCTGAGGTTGCCAACGGCTAGTTGCGTCGAAGTTCGTCCGACTGGATAGCCAAGTCCACGGATGGCTGACAGGATCGCTCGGCGTCTGGGGGCAGTGCGGCTTCGGTCGCGGCACCATTGGCGAACCGCTCCCACGAAGTCGGACGCGGTCACGGTTGAGCCGGGAACCGTGTGGCCATGTTCAGCCAGAAAGGTTTGGATGAGTGAGTCGGTTTGCATATTGGTTCTCGCATCGGGTGCGCATGATTGTCTTACCCTCTTAGTATCCGCCAGAATACGGGCAAAATTCAGAATTCTTGTATTGTCCAGAATATATCTGGCATGCGCCGCGTTATTATCTTTCTAGTTTGGTGTCGATGCCAGAATCTTGCAACCTGTCATCGACAGCACCCCTCCAGACGCCTCAGATTGCCCCAGGATCGCCCGTTACTGAAAATTCGACCCGGAGGCCCGTTCTCGTCGCGAGGCTGTTAAATCGCCTCTCAGGAGCTTGCTGTAATATGGCCGCAATCCACTTGTGGGCAGGGAGTTAGGGCTTCTTGAGGTCGCCCAAAAGGCTAATGGCGAACGCAGGACACGCAAGTCGTTTCTTGGTCACGACTTAGGCTCTTACGATTTGACAAGAGTTAGCAGTTTAGCCAATTAGTGTTCTTCTTGGTTTAGTTTTATATTTAGAACAATGAAGAAACTCATCTATAGGGTGTCAGTCTGTAGATTAACTCACTAACTCGCTAACGTTATCATTCTCTTTCTCTATTTTTTTAACTAAGCTCTCTCTCTCTCTCTCTCTCTAACTTTAAAAACAAACTACTACTAGATTTAGAGCGTGCGCGTCCCTTATTGCGGGCCGACGCGGTGGACCCCGTTTTGCGAGTTAATGGCGGAAAAATAAGGCTATCTCTGAGGTAGTAGTCCTAACTGAAATCGGCCAAATCAGCCAAAATGGACGATCAGCCATGGCCCTGTCCGCGTTAATCGGGTGCCGCATTTACTCAGGCGCGACCCCATTGCGGCGTTGGTCAACGCGGACGAGTACGCCGCAATTGCTCTACCTTCGAGCCATCTTCCGCGAAAGCTCCCTCATTCGTGCCGCAATATTCTCGCGGATTTGGCCAGGATCACGCCAAACCAGTCCCGAAACGACATCGCCCCTCACGGTAGAGACACCATCCTTGGAGTAAGGGCAGGGCTTTTGGCTGAAGATCGCTTCGCAGATCGTATATTTCCGAGAAATGATCTCACGGAACCGGTGAATGTTGGGCATTTCCAGGTGCTTGCCATACATCACCGATTCCCCACGCACCCACTCAGCAAACTCGGTAGTCATCTCATCGACCTTGATACGGTCATCATTGTGGCACTCGGGGAACTCCCTGGTCATCTCGCGAAGGAACCAATCTGTATAGCTCGCGCCGTCTGCATGCCTCCAGCCGTACCCGTGGTGCTGTTGAGCTTCCCCTGCGAGGCAGCGGTGAACGGACTTTCTGACGTGGCCAGCTTCGGCGAGTGCGGTGAAACTGTCGAAGACCTGGATAGGCCAGAGCGTTGTCGGGTCGAAGGCTTCGAGTGGGATTCTTTTGCGCCCCATTGGTGGTTCCTGGGTACGGGTGACTTGATCGGTAGTATTTATTCGATCTTTGGTGGTGGTTGGGCACTTACTACGACTCGATTCTTTCGCTGGGCAATCAAATCGGCACCGATCCGCGCGCGGTTGAATACTTGTTTAAACAAGTATGCTTTGTGAAAGTCGCCACAATCCCTACACCCCATCGACCGCGTCAATCAGCACAATCGGAACAGCCCGCACGACCAACTCAACCGCGTTAATAGGCACAATCGGACCTATCGCCTGCCAGATGCCTGAGCCTGCCTGCCAGACGCCCGAATCTCGATTCTGTCAATTCTGAGTATTCGCGACCGAACCGGTCGTAAGTCGTTTATTTTTGGGGCTCCAGGCTGCCAAGAATGTGGAAACTTTAGGCTAAAGCCTAGACTTGACAACTGCTAGGCGTGAAGCATGCTTGAGGTAGGAGACAAGCACCATGAAGTACGTCGCAATCTACGTCCGAGTCAGCACCAACAAGCAAGACACCCGCTCCCAGGAAGCGGACCTCAAGCGATGGGCCGAAGCTCAGGAAGAACCGGTAAAAATCTATCGGGACAAGTTCACCGGCAAGTCAATGGAACGCCCCGGCTGGGAGAAGCTTCAGGAAGCCCTAGAACGGGGCGAAGTCTCCAAGGTGGTCGTCTGGCGTCTGGATCGACTAGGACGCACAGCAAAGGGGCTGACGGCCTTGTTTGACGATCTAGTCAGGCGTGGTGTCTCTCTGATCTCCCTGAAGGACGGCGTCGATCTAAGCACCCCTGCCGGGCGCATGCTGGCCAATGTGCTGGCCAGTGTCGCGCAGTTCGAGACCGAAGTCAGGGCAGAACGGGTTCTGGCAGGCCAGCAAGCCGCCAAAGCCAAGGGAAAGCAGATTGGAGGCCGTCAGACTGGAGCAAGAGGACAGAAGGTCCGCGAGCATGAGGACACAATCAGGACCCTCCACGCCGCTGGTAAGTCGGTCTCGTCGATCGCTCGAACCCTCAACCTCTCGCGACCGACGATCTACTCCGTCCTGCGGACGGCGTGAAGCCTGCGCAATCTCGCAACGAACGATGCAAGGTTGGATTGTATCGATTGTCCGGGTGGGGAGGGTCAAATCGAGCACCCCGCAGAACCGGCACAACCCGCGCAACCGGCAGCCCTTTCGGCTGTGTGCGCGGTTCCGGCGTAGAGGCGCGCCGCGTCCAAATCTATGCCCCAGGAGCCCCGCTCGTCTTCTCGGTCCATTGCTTCTGGAGTTCGTCGTGAATCTTGGTGGCTTCCTCATCACCCGCCACCACACTGAGCATCAGACGAATGAATAGCATGTTGCCCGATTCAATCTCGTTCTCGTCGATGTCGCCAATATCAAGCTCGTAGTTGATCAACCACCAACGGTCGATCTTGGCGACCAACTCAAACAGCTTGATGAACAGATTGACATCCACTTCGTAGCCGGCAGACAGGAACTGTGGCAACTTGTGCCCGATATCGTTTCGGTGCCCCCTCAATTCGTCGGCCAAGTCAAGGTCCGCCTGACTTAAGGCTCCCATCTCCTGGAACCATAGCAATGAGGAGCGAAAAGGGCTCTTGTGACGATCTAGGACGCGAGTCTTGTATTCCGGGCTGATCTTGTCACCCTTCTCGTCGAACCCCATGACGTAGAACCCCTTCAGGTGCTCAATCACTGAGTTTTTGAGGATTTCCCAGGCAGCCAAGTACATAGAGCAAGCTATCAAGTTCGCTCGCAGGGAATCGGGATTGAGGAACTTCATCCACCCGTCGATCGCTGCCTGTTGCTGCTTGTCCATCCTGTTACCCTGATTAGTCCTTGGGCCGGAACTGCGGGAACTCATTGAGTCCGTCTTCGTGCTCCAGACAATATAACTCTTTCAGAAGTTCGTCCGCTCGCGCAACTGGATCACCATTTTCAGGCGTGAGGTCGATTCCATCCAATTCGGTGAACCTGCCAATCTTGGTAAAGATTACGCAGTTTGTCCCAAATTGATTAGCCAATTACTGCCAAATAGGCAGGTGCTTACACCCAAGAGCAGTGAAAATCCAGGATTTAGGGTGTTTACAGAATAATTTTGGTTTGGCGCGCCTCTTGCGTAGCGAATGCTGACACCAATCCAGGTGGGTTGATGTCACCACACTAGTAGTTTCGCAAGGCTGACTAGCGTGGAATTCAAAGTTGGGCAAGGAAGCGACGAATGTTCCCTGGGTTTTATTCGCTGCCGGGCCGCGTGTCAATCACTTCTACCCGGGGAGAAACGGATTTTTTTTATGGCAGTCAAGGAAGTCGATGACGTAATCATCGCGGTCTACGTGATGGTTGACGTCCCAGCGGATCAGGTCGTTGCGGACCATGATGTAGCAGAACGCTTCTTGAGTGAAGTGAACAGCCGCCTAAGCGGGGCTCTTCACCTGGACCAGAAAGCTCTCAACAAGCGGCTGATTAACCTTCGTCGACGAGGCGAAGACAACGGCGGTCTCCCCCGGCTGCGTAACAACTACCACGGGCGAGGCCCAAACCGGCCACGATAGCCGCGATCTAGTTCCAGCCCCACGAATGCGTGGGGCTGGTTATTTCATCAACCTGAAGTCTGTTACGAGCAAATTCCTCCGTGAAACGTGGGCGATCGTAACAACGCCTCTGCAGCTTTTCCGCAACATGGTCTAGCCCTAGGATTACCCATGGGATTGTTATTTTCACAGCATTACAAAATCGGACTTACGCAGCAGGATTTGGATTTTGTCGACATCCCATTGGATACCGACATTCGACTCTACGTCGACCCCTACGCTTTCAAAATCAACAATCATGACTGGTACGTCGACTGCAATAATTTGGTCGTTGACTTCTTTCAAACTTTGATCGGACACATTCGCGATGGAAACCATGTGACCGGTCGGATGTTACTTCAAAATTGCGGCGAGCCCAACGAAACACATCTTGGCCAATCCAGCGGTCCACCTCGCGGGCGTGGCGTAGGGGAACTGAAAGGCAGGATTTTGTACGGACGCCTACAAACCAGCGAAGCGGCCAAGACGGGGTTCTTGAAAGACCTTAGTGACTGCGTTTTGATGATTCCAAATTTTGGACCAGACACTATTTCCGACATTACGATCAATGTCGTTCGCGGGAAACTCATTGAATTTACCCAGCAACAGTGCAAAGCACTCGGGGTCCCGATGAGGAAAGTCGCTGCTGGCAAGGTTTGGAACGATTCGACCTCACAATGGGAAAGCAAGTTCGCGGAACTACCTGTGTATAACGGCGCTCCCCTGCTGCTTGTTCCCAGAGATATCGTCCGAATGTCCTTAGCGGTTGATCCTCAATCCTATTATCAGAACGACGTCTTGGATTACCTTGTCCAGGAGCACATGAACTCGAATACCGCGCTCGTGACCGTGCTGAAGGGAGGCAAGCGGAAGGTTTACAAGAAAGACGTCGAGGCTGCTGAGACCAAGCATCGTAAGAAGGGACTGAAGGAGTACCTTTATGACTTCTCGAAAGATCACCTCGACGTTCTTCATCGGTACAAGTCAAAGGCGGAAAAGGGAAGCCTCCCGATTCCAACGGAAAAGTTAACCATTATCCTCAATAAGCACACGGAGAAGACCGTAATCATGAACGGAAACAATTCCAATTATGTCGGTGGCGATAACATCGGGGGCGTTGTCGGTTCCGGCACGATCAATGCCCGAGAGATCACTGCATTTAAAGGCCACTTGCAAAAGTCCCAGCTTGACGACACGGTCAAAGAAATTCTCATTCAGGCACGCGAGGCCGTCGACAACGAAAAGCTGTCGGAGGGAGACAAGATTGACGTTTGCGATGAGCTGGGCAAGATGACCCAAGAGTTGGAAAAACCGGAACCCGACAAGTCTCGGCTCTCCAAACTCTTCGACCGAATTACGGAAGGGGCCTCATCGGTGGGGAAGTTGCTGACCGGTATCTCGGCAGTAGCTGAAGCTATTGGTGGCTCGTGATTGTCATGGCATCAATTCCCGTGCTCGGAATGCAAGCTCTCGACCATGGCCAACATTGCCCGTTTGATCGCATCAGGCAGTGTGGGCCATGCCTGAACAATCTTGGCTAAATCCTCCAAGCTTGGGCCAGTTTTTGGGCCAGTCGTTTCGGCTGACTCTGGTTTTCCCGGCGTTTTTGTGTCATTTCCACGGATTTGAAATCCGTCGCCGGTTACGCCGGTTGCAGGTTCGAGTCCTGTCGCCTCCGCTTTTAAGGCTTTAAAACCTAACGATTTACGACAACGCCTTACGCATCGTAGCGTAAGGCGTTTTTTCGTTGCTGGGCTTGGTTGCACGGGATTCTGTGCAACCACGGTGCAACCAAAATAAGCGTCCTCGTTGGTCGCTTTCACTCTCTAATTCGGAGACGAAAGCGAATGAACGTATGGCGAAAGCAAACGGTACGCTACGAACTCAAAGGTAAGTCGGTCCCTAAAGACACGCTAAAAGCAAAGCGGATATCGATACACTCTAAACGTTTCTACGGAACGCTTGGGACATCGGACAACCAGCGAAAGCAAGTTGCCTTATGCGTATTCGTCTATTGTCTGATGGGTTCAGATCGCTATGCCGCTTGGCATTCGTGCCAAAATCGTTCGCTGTAGCTTTCGTTCATGATGTCGCTGTGGTCGGCTGCCTGGCCAACGAGCCAGGTGGAGGGAGCGTAGACGTTCCACTGAAGCAGGCGGTGAATCGCCCCAAAGTGATGATCGACGTGAATCGATCTTTCGCCGTTGGACTTCGACCAGAGGCTTTTAGGGCGAGATAGCACTCGCTTCGCAAAGCGTGCCAACGGACTTGCGCTTCTTTGACGGTATTGGTCGATGGTCGGATAGGAAATTAGATAGTCATATGCCTGTCGGAGATACTCGCCTCGTAGTGCATGGGCATGAGTGCGATGAACCTGGACTCCTCGGACAACGTGAGCGTTGATCGGTGCAGGCGGTTTCATGTGCTCGCCGCCGAAATAGAGGTGATCCCAGTCGTCGGGAACGTGTTTGAGGAATTCAACCATACCCTCGAGTGATTTCGCATTGAGCAAGGCGTCGTCTTCCAGGATCAAAACCGAATCGTGTTGGTCCAGTAGCGTATCTTCCAGGATTCGAAGGTGGGATTGGTAGCAACCCCATGCGCCAGGGCACTCGCGATAGCGGTTACGCACCCAGGAAGGTGGTTGGCAAATCCGGCCGTCGACGGCTCGAAATCTCTCGACTTGGGGAAACGGCCAGTCGAGTTGTCCGAGGTGCTCGCAGATGCGATCCCAGCGATCACTGCGGCTATTCAAATTGATGCAAACGACACGCGAGAATACCGTTTCCAGAGACATCGGTCCGACTTTCTGCATTTGAGGGGGTTGTGCAGTTGTTCCCAGCGAGTAACAGAATATCCTTCGTTTGGGGGTTGTACTGAAAAACCCTGACACGCGTCAACGTGAACTTCGAGGAAGAGGGTTCGATATTCGTAGATTGCGTAGAGAGGTTGGTCTATGCGACTCGCAATAGAAAGGGCCTAGCTGGTATAGATCAATTTGAGCTTCCTCCCCTGAAGATGTTCAAAGGGTAGCGAGGCTTCAGTTCTCCGATTGGTGATCAGGTAATCGAGCTGATCCAGGTTCGCGATATGCCGCATGGCGTGATGCCCGAACTTGGACTCGTCCGCGAGAACGGCCACTCGGTCGGCGTGTTTGATCATGAGTCGCTCACTCTCGACAACATGCTCGTTGTCGTTGAAGATGCCGGCCTCGGTGATGCCTCCGGTCGAAAGAAGTGCCCAATTCGCATGATATTGAGCGATTGAATACTGCGCGCTTGGTCCCACCAGCAGACCGGTTCCGGGAAAGAGATAGCCTCCGGTCAGGAAGACTTCCCACGGCCCACGTCCCATCATACGGCGTTCGATGGCAGCCGCCAGGGTTAAGGAGTTGGTGATGATACGAAGCTTGATTGGTGGAAGACTGTGGGCCAACTGAAGTGTCGTGGTGCCACCATCGACGAACACAACATCTCCCTCGCTTAAGAACACGGTGGCCCGCCGGGCAATTTCCAGCTTCTCGTTCGCGTTCTTAACCTCGCGGGCACGAAATGGAAGCAGGTCGACTTGATTGACCAATTTGATCCCGCCGCGAATGCGTTCAACCAGTCCGGCTTCGGTCATTTGATTGAAGTCTCGACGGATGGTCGCAGGACTTGCCGCCAGGCGGGTTACTGCTTCCTCGACATGCAACTGACCTGATTCGGACAGAAGTCGCAAAATCTGCTCTTGGCGGGTTGGTTTCATGGGAGATCGTGTCTGATCAGAAGTGATCAATAGTGATCAAAATGATTTATCGTTGTTGATTGAATTTGAGTCGACGGCTTCATGGAATAATTGAATATAGTAAAATATGCGAGAAATAGCAGCAGACTGCAAGTGCTCGTAGTTGATTGATTATGATCATTTCGTACGATACGGGCGATTAATCAAATGGCTTCGTTTTCCTTGTATGCGTATATTCCGGAACGCCCCGTCATGCCCCTCAAGCTGAATCTTGGTGTTAAGACCGATCCAATCGAGTATCGGTATTCCTTTCCCTGGCTTTTTCGGTTGCTGGCTGAGGAAGGCATTCAGCTGGTTCAACTGGGGACCTGGTTTGAACTGTATCAATTGCCGGATGAGTTCTTTGTCAATCTTCGTCGGGAAGCGGAAGACCACGGGATTCGCATCGCCAGCATGTTTACGGCCCATCGTGAACTGGGGGGCTTCTTCCGTACCGAGGACGGTTTCGAGCAAGTGGCCAGGCGGAACTTCGAACGCCTGATCGAAGTAGGTGCTCTGTTGGGGGCGACGTCGGTGGGCTCCAACCCTGGAGCCGTTCTGCGCGATCAGATGGGAACAAAGGCCAACGGCGTGAACTGCTATGTCCGTCACATGAAGGAACTGATGCACCTGGCACACGAGAAAGGCGTTTCATGGCTAACGATTGAGCCGATGTCGTGCTTGGCCGAACCGCCTACCTTGCCAGCAGAAGTTGCTGACATGGGGCACGAACTGACGGAGTATCATCGTCAGAATGCCAACTCGACCTCTGCCATAGGCTATTGCGCCGATATTGCCCATGGTTATATCGATCAGCAAGATCAGGTCGGCTACGATCACATCCAGCTTTTTGAAGCCACCTATCCCTGGCTCTACGAGGTCCACTTAAAGAATACCGACTCGCGATTCAATTCAACGTTTGGGTTTGGACCGGCTGAGCGAGAAAAGGGAATCGTCAATGT
This sequence comes from Blastopirellula marina, assembly GCF_002967715.1. Taxonomy (NCBI): domain Bacteria; kingdom Pseudomonadati; phylum Planctomycetota; class Planctomycetia; order Pirellulales; family Pirellulaceae; genus Blastopirellula; species Blastopirellula marina. The sequence goes on along the minus strand of NZ_PUIA01000057.1, from coordinate 154,401 downwards.
TCCCCACTTTCGAGAACTGCTAAATAAGAACGCCGACAAGCTGCCTGTTCAGGAAATGACCGGCTACCTCGAAATCGGCGGGCCGAAACTGGGGCGTGACTACAGCGATCATCAGTTGGCCGATCAACTGCGTAATTCGCTTCGCTATCTAAAGGAAGCGTTTCTGGGTGAAACGGAAGCGGCGTCAGTAATTCGGGGGAGACATGAGGAAGCGGAACAAGCTCCCGCGAAAAACCGAGTCGAGATCGCACCTTCGATGATGTGCGTCGATGCCCTTAATTTCGAGTCAGCACTTCGACAAGTAGAAGGACTCGGCGTCGATATGCTGCACATGGATATTATGGACGGGCATTTCGTCCCCAACATGCCCATGGGGCTGGCGGTGCTTGAACGTCTGCAAGATGCCACGCAGTTGCCACTAGACGTGCACTTGATGGTTGCGAATAACGACTTCTTTGTCCAGCAACTGGCCAACTTGCGAGTCAGTCAGATCTCGGTTCATTTAGAATCGGCCCTCCATTTGGACCGAACCCTGTCGCACATCCGCGATCTAGGGATCAAGGCCGGCGTGGCGATCAATCCAGGCACGCCGTTATCGGCGATTGATTACGTACTGGAGCGGATTGACTACGTGCTGGTGATGACCGTGAACCCAGGCTATGCCGGTCAAAAGATGACGCCTGCTTCGCTGCGAAAGATTGCCGATTGTCACGAACTGCTGGTGGCTCGTGGTTTTGACTTACCGATCCAAGTCGATGGTAACGTCAGTTTCGAGAACATCCCGGGGATGGTCGCCGCTGGTGCCACGAATCTTGTGGCAGGCACCAGCAGTATCTTCCACAAATCGGGGTCCATGCTTGAGAACAAGCGGAGGATGCTTGACGCGATCGAGGTGGGATTGGCCGCTCGAAAGAATCCAGAACTCGCGGCAATGTAAAGTTGTTGCCGGTAGTTTACTCACACGACTCCCAAGATATTCTCCCCTATTTGTGAATTGCCATGAGTTCAACTGAAGACAAGAAGATGGAAGCCATCGTCCTGCACGCCGTCGGCGACTTGCGGTACGAGCAAGTCCCCGTTCCCGAAGTGGAGCCCGGCAAAGTTCAGGTGCGTATTGGTTTCTGTGGTGTTTGTGGTTCCGATATTCCGCGATGTTTCTCGAAGGGTACGTATCACTTTCCCACGATTTGTGGCCACGAGTTTGCCGGCACGGTCGAAGCATGTGGCGTTGGCGTACAGAACTTCAAGCCAGGGGACCGCGTGGCGGTATTTCCTTTGCTGTGGCGAGATGATCATGCCGCTTGCGAGCAAGGGAAGTATGCCCAGTCAGACGGTTACGACTACCTTGGCTCGCGGAGCGATGGCGGTTTCGCGGAATTCGTGATCGCGCCGGAACGAAATCTGATTCGAGTACCGGATAACGTTTCGCTCGAAGAAGCAGCGATGACCGAACCTGCCGCCGTGGCGCTGCATGCGGTTCGACGGGCCAACGTGCGCCTAGGCGATTCCGTCGCCGTATTCGGGCTTGGTCCGATCGGTTTAATGGTGGCTCAGTGGCTGAAGGCTTCCGGGGCAGGACCTATCCTGCTGTTCGATATCCAACCTGAAAAACTCGATATTGCCAGGCAGCTTGGCTTTGAGAATACGTTCGATAGCCGGACCTGCAGCGTGAGTGATGTCGTCAAGCAGCATACCGATGGCCATGGCGTTCACGTGGCCATCGAAGCGGCCGGCGTGCCGCCGACCATGTTAGCGGCGATTGAAGTCGTTCGCCGATCTGGCCGTGTGGTGTTGCTCGGGAATCCCGCGGCGGACGTCACCTTGCCGGCGGCTCTGATTTCTCAGGCGATGCGTCGCGAGATCGACATGCTGGGGGTCTGGAACTCCGATTTTAGTGTCTTCAGCGACGACGACGACTGGCGAACCGTTCTCGCCGCGATGAGTAGTGGCATCCTCAATTTGAAGCCTCTGGTCACGCATCGTATCCCGTTGGTAGATGGAATTGCGGCGCTGGAAATGATGCATCAGCAGTCCGAGTTCTTCACCAAGGTTCTCATTCATCCCCAAGCTAAATAGCCCCAAGCAATACGCAAATCACATGAATGCACAGATTCATTATCTCGATCAACCAGGCGGAACGTTCACCGCGAGTTCGCAAGAGATCGCTACCCCGGGTCCCGGCGAAATTCGCCTGCGTACCGTTACGACTTCGGTTTGCCAGTCCGACGTGGTGATCTACAAGCAGGGCCTGCCTCGGATTAAGAAGTGGCCTGCGATTCTGCTTCATGAAGCCGCTTGCTACGTCGATGAGGTCGGTCCAGGGGTAACCCAGTTTGAACCAGGTGATCTGGTTGGCCTGGGCTGTGATATCCCTTGTGGCGATGTTGGATGCATTTATTGTGGGGAAAATGGAACCGGTGATTGGACCAGTTGCCCTAATACCTGGGCGACCGGCCACGAGTTTGACGGCTTTGCCCGATCGCATGCGATCTTGCCTGATTGGTTCGTCAAATATGGCCCGATCGTAAAATTTCCGAAAGGCTTCAACCCTTCGCATGCTTGCCAGCTAGAGCCGCTGGCATGTTGCTTGGAAGGGATGACACGCGTCAATCACTGCATCGAGAATCGGATCGTGGTTTTGATTGGAGCTGGATCGCAGAGCACGTATGCTCTGCAGTGTGCCCAGGCCATGAATGCACGTAAGATCATTGTGATCAACCGAGGGCTGGAACGGCTCGAACGTGTCCTGCGAGATTTCGGCGATGATAAAGTCGTTGGTGTTCGCTGGGATGAGAACGTCGTCGAAAACGTCTACAAGGAATGTCAGCCGTTCAACGAGCCGCACTTCGTCATGGTGAATGCACCGGTTGCAGCGGCGTATGAACTGGCCCCAAAACTGATGGGCTATGGCACGGTGATGGATGCCCACGCAGGTGTTAAGGGGGCTAGTGGCAAGCCGCGTCTAGCCCATGAAGTCGACTTGAATAACGACATCCACTACCGTTTGCAGTGTTATCAGGCGACACATGGTTCCAGTATGCGGGGGATTCGGCTGGCCCATCAGTTTCTCTCGGAAGGACGGCTACCGAAGATCGACCTGATGACCAACGACACCGAGCGATTCGGTAGCGATGAAATTCAGGCAGCCATTGCGCGGGCCGCTGATTCCGACAGCTTGAAGGTGATTGTTCACTGGGATTAGTCGTTACTTCTTTGGCAAAGGAGATTTCAAGAACTCGAGCAAATTGGCCATTTGTTCCGGGGGAATCTCCTTTTCCAAGCCATCCGGCATGAGCGAGCGATCGCTCGTATGAAACAGTTCAATCTCACTTCGTGCCACCTCTTGCGTCTTGCCATCGGCCATTTGCAAGACAATCGATTGCGGCGATTGGTGGGAGACGATCCCGCTATAGGTTTGACCATTGACCGTCAGAATTTGGCTGGCGGCGTATTTGGGTTCCACCTTGCCACTCGGGTTGAGGATGTCGAACAAGATAGCTTCCCGCGGTCGATTCGATGAATCGGCCAGGTCCGGACCAACGCTTGGCTGTCCGGCCTCGTCTGGCACATGGCACTTGGCACATTGCTTCAAGAACACTTCGCGGCCTACCAAAGGGCTGCCAATCGTTTGCGTTGCCGGCGCATACTGTTTGAGTACGGCGACTCGATCGGCACTGGCCCCGCGACCAAGTAGTTGCTCGACACGCTTGCGAATCGATTCGTCGCGGTGTTGACGCAGTTGTGTCTGTTGATCGAGGCTCAACGCAGCACTGCTCAGGGATCCTTCCTGAAGACCGTTCAAGATGAATTCGATTCCCCGCGTCGACTTCAACAAAAGCGCGAGTGCTGTTTGTCGGACCGATGGCTCGAGTTCAGGCCAGAGGCTATTCAGTAGTTCTTCACGATGGTCGTTCAACGAGCCGGCAATCGCCGTAACGGCGGCTTGTTGCACCAGAGACGGCTCGCGAGGGGAACAGAGATTGGCAAAGAAGTCATCCTCGGTGAGTGATGCCAGGCGAAGAAGGGCAATGGCATCGCTACGGTTTGAGGGCGATTCGTTTTCCGCTTCAGCCAGTGTGAGAAGCAATTGGGTTAGCTGCTGCTTGCCGTTGGGGATGCCGGAGACTAAAGCATCGAATTTCTTTACTTGGGCGATCCCATCGGCTAGTCCTCGGAAAAGTGCGAGCTGCTGGCTTGAATCCTTTTGCTCTAAGGCCATGCTGAAGATTACTTTTAGGTCACCTTCGTTGGACTTGGCCCCCACTACTTTGGCCAGGCGGTAGGTCAGATCATTCATGTCGCCATTATCGCTTTTGACAAGAACCGTTGCGGCACAGTCTTGCGAGGCAGCGACGATCGCGTCGGAAAACGTAGGGTCGTCGCCATCGCTCGAGACTAACGTGGAGAGTACGGTGGCCTTCTGGATGGCGTCCGTTGATCCCATCGAAAGAGCAAGCTGGAAGCGAACCCAAGGAGAGGTGTCTACTGCCATCGCGAGGACGCTTGGCAATGTTGCTGGGCTATCGTGCCAATGGCGGGCTGCAAGACGAATCGCAGCGGCTCGGACTTCGCTGTGATCATCCCGAAGAGTCTTATTGATGGTTTCATCATTCAGTTGATTGAGCCCTTCTAAGGTCCACAGGGCGTGGACTCGACCGAGCGGGGAGTTTGACGTTGTGGCCAATGCGATCAAGGCATCCGTTGCATCGGTGTTCTGCCCTTCGACCAGAAGCTGTTGTGCAGTTATCCGCCGCCAACCGTTTGCATCTTCCAGCATCGCGACGAGGTCATCCGTGGTTTTCGGCAGTACATAGTGGGACGGAGTCGTCGGCTTTTCTGGTACGACTCGCCAGATTCGCCCTCGATCTTCACCTGCTCGCCAGTCGAGTTGAGCGGCGATTTCAGGCGGAAGAAACTTGGGATGCTCGACCCAAAGTCGGTACATGTCCGCCAGGTAAAGCATGCCATCTGGTCCGTTGGCCAAGCTTGCCGGGCGGAACCAGGTATCAGTCGAGGCGATAAAGTCCGCGTCTTCTCGGGCACGCTGCGATGTTAGCCTGGCACCGTCGCGGGTCACGATCGCTCTGGTAACCAAGTGCCCGATTGGCTCGCAAGCCAGGACACTGTTTTCCATTGCCGGTCCTAAACCATTACCAACATACGCGGTGGTGCCACATGCCGATGTATGCGTTCCGGCATGGGAAAGCCAGTTACTTTTCATGGCAACCAACGGAAAGACCTTCGAATCGCCGCCAGAGGGGGCGACGTCGTATTGCACGCGATGAATAGGCGAATAGCGGTTCCGGTTCGCTTCCTCCGTCGACATTGTCGTTGCCATGATCGGATTTCGGTTGGTGCTGAATAGCCGATCACCCCAGGCTGTGAATGTGTTACCGTACTGTCCGGTTCCACTGGCGGAACCGAATTCGTAGGTCAGCGGATCGATCCAGAACTCGGTACGTCCAATCGTCGTCGGTTCCGTCTGGCCGGGCCCTACGATCTTTCCTACTCCGTAGTTGAAGTAAATGCGATTGTCCAAGCCCCAGCGTGGACAGCCGACTTGCATTTGCGGATGCGCTGGTTGGAAGCCGCTGAAGAGCACTTCCCGAGAGTCGGCAACGTTATCGCCATCCTGATCCTTTAACAGGATCAACTCTGTTTGAGCACACGCCAGGATGCCTCCCTTGAGGGGCATCAGGCTGTGGCAGAAGTTGAGCTTGTCGGCAAAAACGGTCCGTTTGTCCATCTGCCCGTTATTGTCGGTATCCTCGAGAAGGACGATCCTCGACAGCGGGGCTGTTCCTTCTTCGGACGGGCCGATGGGGTAGTCTCCATATTCCGCTACGAACATTCGTCCCTTCGCGTCGAAGGCAATTGCCACAGGATCTTTCACGAGAGGTTCGGTGGCAACCAACTCCAGGCGGAAGCCAGGTTCGACTTGGAAGGTTGTGAGTTGCTCGGCGGCCGACTTGGGGGGCGGAGTCGCTTCATCGACCCAATGGCGTCCTCCTTTGGTCTTGTCCTCTTCGCTAAGCGCGGCGGCCGTGTCGCTGGGTTTGGCTCGGCCGTCATCCGCAAGGGATTCGATTTCTGCGATCGTCAGAGCGCGATCGAAAATCGCGACTTCGTCGAGGCGGCCTTCCCAGTTATTGGTGTTGTTTGCATGTCCCCCGATGTAAACATGATCGGTCGTAGCGATGGAGTCGGCTTGGGCCTCAATTTCAAGCTGTCCATTCAGATAGACACCGACGTCTTTCCCTTTGCGGACCAGGACAACGTTTGCCCAGGTCCAACGTTGGATCGGCGTCTTGCCATAGGCAAGTTTGATATCCGAGGTTTCCAGAACTAGCTTACCGGCGTGGTCTCCCTGGCCAGCTATGCCAAGCGTTACACCATGGGAGAGGAACCAGCCGGCGATAGGGCGGGCCTTCAGGTCGTGGCCATTCCAGATCCACTGGCTGATAGTGTATGTTTCGCCAAGATTGGGAACATCAGCAACGATTCGACCGTTGGCAAAATGTGCGGCTCGATTCAGTTCAGTCGCGGTTGCAAGAGCCGGTCCATCGGCACCTTCCAGAAAGAAGACGACACCATCTTCGATTGCTGCGGGTTTCGCCTGAAAAGAGAAATCACGGGCACTTGGTCCTTCCATATCGTGTAGTGGAAAGTAGCGAGTTGGCTTTAGCTTCTGGATCGTGGCTGCCATCTTGCTATCCGGGGGAAGCGACTCGCGGCGGGGTTTGCCGGCAACCTTTTCCAGTAGCTTCAGGTCTTCTTCAACGATCTTGGGTTCCGCGGTTGTCTCCAAGCCAGCGGATCGAGCTGCCCAGGTGTTGTAGCCACCCAGGACATGCTGTTCGGGAGGTGGGATATAGCCATCCCCACCGTTGGCCAACTCGATCACCATGGTCTGTGGCAGTGGGCTACGGCGTTTCAGTTTGAGCCCGGTCAATGCGTAAGTTTCATTGGGCGTGGTTGCGATCGCTATTGAGCCGATTCGTAGAGCTTGCAGGACGATCTCGGTCGATTGACGTTCGTCGAGAATAATCTGTTCGCGGGCGTAGACTTCCGCTGGTGTCTTGGGGCCGCGATCGCCCATCTCGGCAACAACGCCTTGGGCCCACTCTAGTCGTTCGGCACCAGGCACCCGGTAGTTCAAACGCATGCGAGTTTCGGCCATCGCAATTGGCGTATCGCGTTGGTATTCAATGCCATCTAGTGCCTGATGCGTTTTCGCAACCATCCCATCGACGAAGCCATCGAAGGTTTGGTCTGTGCCGTTGCGATAATCAACGCGCCAGATGTCGCCGCTACAGCCGTGGGACATCACGGCGACGAACTTGGTTTGGCCCTTGTCTTTCTTTCCCAATGCTTCTTCGAGCTTTTCGCAGTATGCACCAAAGTAGTCGGCTGCCCCTCCGCCACTGAAGTAGTGCATCGAGAAATTCGCCAGTAAGGCGATGGGTTCCCCTTCAAGTGTTTGAAATGAAATGACAGACAGCAATGGGTCTTCCGGGCCGGACTCGCCGGTGACGTTTTCGAGATTGTTTTTGGCCGTGTGCATGCTGGCACGGACGGTCTTTTCGCCAAAGGGGTCTTCGCGTTCCTGGCCAGGACGCAGAATCCATCTGCGGAGGGCAGTAAACTCATTGGCATCGGTAGTGCCCCAGCCAATCTGTGCGGGTTGCAGGTTCTTTTCGGCTTCGAGAATGGCTTCCGCCAACTTGATACGCAGGTACGGCACGTAGGTCGGATCTGCGTCCGTGCCCAGGGCCCCCATCGAGGATGGTGCCGTATGGGTATGAGTCGCTGAAATGAGCATGTGATCGGGACGGATCTTTGCCCTTTGTGATGCGAGTTGCTTGGCGCTATCGACCAAGTCCTTGGGAAGCATGCAGCTATCGGTTACGACGATGGCAATCCGAGTTTCGCCGTCATCCGCAACAATCGCCCGGGCATGAATGTTCTTCGGTTCCCCTTGGCGGGAATAGAAGCCTCCATTGATTAAGACGGGAAAAGACTGAGGCGTGATGTCGATCGAAGCCGCGCCTACTCGCAGTTCCGCTTGAAGAGAAAGTGGAAACATCAAGAAGATGAACAACGCAATGGCAACGCAACCACGAAGTCGCATAGTCTGATCTCCGGTCGAGGATACCGAAATGTCGGAAGGAGGGGTGCGAAGTCAATATGCCACTTCACGCACGCTGACGCAAACATTCTTTTGGCTCTGAAAGCGTTTGCAGAACAAAAAAGTCGGAAATATGATGTCTCGTGGTATGTTTTTGCAGAAACGCCGTCCCAAAACGCAAGCAATAACCGTTCATAAGAGGGGTAAAGTAATGGCACTTGCCAGTTTTCCGATGGATAAGAAGAGTGACAATCGAATGCTCTGCAAGGCTTTTTTAGAGCATTTCGTGGGGCAACTTCTCGCGTTTTTGGCCGTGGTCACCATTGGTGTTTGTTCCATCAAAGCGGATGATCCTGAGCCCATTTCAGCGACCTCTGTCGACGTCAATGCGACGGTCCGAACATTTAAAGCGGTTGGCGATGGTGTGAACGATGATACCGACGCCATTCAAAATACGATCAACGCCGGCTCAACTGCGGTGCGTCTGCCGCGAGGAACGTACAAGATTACTAGACCGCTGATCGTGGACCTCGATAAAGTCGGCGTCACGTCGATCGTTGGGGATGGAACCGCCCGCATCATGATGACTGGGGCAGGGCCAGCCATTCGATTCGTGGGAACGCATCAAGGGACGGCATCCCCGAAAACCGTCAAGCCGAACGTATGGCAAAAAGAACGCACACCGATGGTCGATGGAATCGAGATCATTGGCACGCACGACGAAGCCGACGGTATTGAAGCCGTGCGGACCATGCAGCTGACAATTTCCCGCGTCGTCATTCGCCATACCCGTCATGCGATTCGCCTGACTGAACGCAACCGCAATGTTATTCTTTCCGACTGCCACCTATATGAGAACCACGGCATCGGTGTGTTTCTCGATAATGTTGATCTGCATCAGATCAACCTTTCGGCATGTCACATCAGCTATAACGACGGTGGCGGTTTTGTCTCGAAAGGGGGCAATGTCCGCAATGTCCACATCAGCGGCTGTGACATCGAAGCGAACGTTCAGAATGTTTTGATCGACAGTAATGGTTCCAAGTATGGGACGGCCGAAGTTGCGATTACAGGCTGTACGATTCAGCATTCCGGAGGACCCGATTCAGCGAACGTTCGGTTTATAGGAGCCAACCCCGAGGGAGAGCCTTGCTGGGGACTGGTGACCATTGCCAACAATATTTTGAGCGACGTCGAGTCAAACATCGATATTCAGAAAGCCCGCGATGTGATCATCATTGGTAATACGATTTCCAGTGGGTACAAATTCAATCTTCGTGTCGAAGACAGTATGAACGTGGTGGTGGGACCGAATGTCTTGGCTCGAAATCCACCCTACCGGGATGTAGATACTTGCGATAATGCGGTGCTGTTTCGCAACTGCGATAGGGGGACAATCACCGGCCTGCATGTTCACGAGACGCTTCGTACTCAAGCAGGAATCATGCTAGATGCTTGCCGGCGATTTCACGTGACTGGCTGTACGGTGCTCGATAGCGACCATGCGGGTCTCCTGTTGAAAGATCTAGAGAATTGCCAGGTTTCGGGCAATATGCTACAGCACGGGACCGCAAGTAAGGAGAATTGGCAGCCCATGATCGTGATCGGAGGAAGCGAAAACAAGATCTCTCCCTAGGGTTAGTTCTGTGCCTGCGTGACCGGCGCGTGGGACTCGGTAGAATGGTAGGTATCGCCTGGTGTTCTGCATGAGTTAACTTCCTACGCACATAAGATGGGCATTGATGATATACCGCTTCCTTGTGATTGGTCTGGTGATTGTCGTTCTGGGCGGGCTGGTCGCTTACAGCAAGTTTGTGCCTGAACCGAATATTGTCTCAGGTTTCCTTGAGGCGGATGAAATTAGGATTGGTTCTCGCGTCGGCGGCCGCGTGAAATCAGTGTTTGTGAAAGAGGGGCAATCCGTTGCTAAAGGGCAATTGCTCGTTGAGCTCGAGCCGTTTGATCTTCTGCAGCGAGAGCAGGAAGCGGTCGAAGTTCTGGTCCAGCGAGAAGCCGACTATCAGCGTCTGAAAGCCGGGTTTCGCGCCGAAGAAATTGCCCAGGCCGAAGCGCGGTCGCTGCAAGCTCAGGCATATCTTGACAAGCTAAAAGCCGGGCCACGCGAGCAAGAGATCAAAGCGGCTAACGGACGGGTCGAAGTCGCAGAGGCGGCCCTAGTTCTCGCGAAACAGAATTACAAACGCCGTAACGAACTGTTCGAGAAGAATACGATCTCGCGTGAAGAGTTTGACTCGGCCAGTAAGGAACTTGATGCCGCCAATGCCGAGGTTGCCGTTCGCAGGCAAGAGCTCGACCTGCTCGAGGCCGGGACACGGGAAGAAGAAATTCGTGAAGCGGAAGGGCAATTGGCCGAGGCGAAAGCGGCGTGGGATTTGGTGAAGAATGGATCTCGCGCGGAAGACATCGCCGCTGCCAAGGCTGCACGCGATGCGGCCCAGGCATCGGTGGAAGTGATACGCGAGCAGAAGAAGGAATTGCAGATCACCAGCTCAGTCGATGGATTTGTTGAATCACTCGATCTACAGCCGGGTGACCTCGTTGCGGCCAGTGCACCGGTACTTTCGGTGCTCGATCAAGAGAACCTGTGGGTGCGGTGCTATGTTCCCCAAAATCGGCACGCAATCGATGTTGGTGAAAAGCTGCGAGTGACGGTCGATGGTTTGCCTGATGAGGAGTACATCGGAGAGGTTGTCTTTGTTGCCCGCCAGGCAGAGTTTACTCCCAGTAATGTACAAACGTTGGAAGATCGATCGAAGTTAGTGTTTCGCACGAAAGTCGAGCTAAATGAGCAAGTTGGGCGTCTTCGCCCAGGGATGACGGTCAATGTGTCGCTCGATCCGGTTGGGGACGCTCCATGAACGACAAAGATGTGGTCATCGATGTTCAAGAGCTTACGCGAAGATTCGGCGATTTTGTCGCGGTACGGAATGTCAGTTTTGCGGTCAAACGTGGAGCGATCTTTGGACTGCTGGGTCCGAATGGAAGTGGCAAGTCGACCATTATTCGAATGCTGCTCGGGATCTTGCCGCCTAGCGAAGGCGGTGCGATAGTACTGGGAAAAGATGCCTACATCGATTCGGAAAGCATCAAGCCGCGAGTTGGGTACATGTCCCAGCACTTCAGCCTGTATGCTGATCTGACGGTACGAGAAAACCTGGAGTTCTACGGCCGCATTTATGGGCTGACTTCCGAGCGGCTGGAACAGCGGAAGAAAGCGGTCATGGAATTGACCGGCATCAACGACTTTGTGAATCAGCTTGCCGGAACACTTTCGGGCGGCTGGAAGCAACGTTTGGCGTTGGCATGTTCGCTGATTCACGAGCCCGATCTCTTGTTCCTGGACGAACCGACTGCTGGTATTGATCCGGTCGCCCGGCGGCACTTGTGGGATTTGCTTTTTGAACTTTCCGGTCGCGGCGTCACCCTGGTAGTAACGACGCACTACATGGACGAAGCGGAACGTTGTACGGACGTTGGATATCTCTATCTTTCTCGCTTGCTGGTTTTGGGAAAGCCTGCCGAGTTGAAGTCGCTGCCGCAGATCACGCCTGACGGAACAAGGCGATACGAGATGCGTGTGCCCCGCGCGACTGAACAACTCTCTAAGTTGCGTCAGCAAGAGGGTGTTCGTGATGCAACGCTGTTTGGCGAGACATTGCATGTCTTGATCGACGAAACCGTTTCCCCTGAAAAGGTGAAAGAGCATCTCGGGCTGACGGATCATGAGGTCGAATTTCGCCCGATTACTCCTTCGTTGGAAGATGTTTTCGTTACGCTAACGGCGAACGCGGAAAAAGAGGGAGCAGATGAGCTCCAGGAGGAGATCGAAGAAAATCTGCCGGCTGGATCGGTAGGAGCCAGTGTTGGCTCGTTATCTGGGGCAAAGTCGGTTGCCAAAAGAAAGCCGGGGAAGACTCTGTTTGGACTCTGGGCGATCTTGATGAAGGAGTTCTTCCATATCCGCCGCCAACCGATCACTCTGTTCTTCATGTTGGTGGTTCCGGTGATGCAGACCATTATCTTTGGGTACGCCATAGACACCGAAATCGAAAACATCCCGATGGTGGTATTGGACCTGGACGGTCGGCAGCAAGCGCGAGAGGTCGTTACGGCATTCCTCAATACAAGAAAGTTTCAACTTGAGGAGCGTGTCTACGATGCCGAGTCTTTTCATCGCGCACTTACGTCTGGCCGGGCGAAGGTTGGGTTAAAGATTCCTCCCAATTTTTCAGATCAACTGCTGCGAGGGGAGCAAGTTCAACTTCAAGTGCTGATCGATGGAAGCGATTCACAAGTTGCCACGACGGCTCAAAGCACGGCCCAACTGTTGGGGCTGAATCTTTCAATGGGAAGAGCTAAGAACGTCGCCGAGTCTCTCAAGGTTGCCCCTGCCCGCGATGAAAACGGGAAGATTGCACTTCCCATCGATACTCGTACAAGGCTTCTCTATAACCCCGACCTCGACAGCGCACACTTCTTTGTGCCGGGATTGATTGGCATTATTTTACAGCTGGTCACGTTGTTTCTGACCTCTTTCGCGATCGTACGAGAACGCGAGCAGGGCACTCTCGAACAACTCTTCGTGACGCCAGTTGGTCGTATGGGACTGCTGCTGGGGAAGCTGTTTCCCTATGCCATGATTGGCTTTGTCGAATTACTGATCGTATTGTCGGTGATGATCTACGCGTTTGGCGTACCCGTGAACGGCAGCATTCCTCTTTTGCTTGTGCTGTCCATGTTGTTCATGGTTTGCTCGTTGGGCCTGGGTTTGTTTGTCTCAACGGTGGCGACCACGCAGCTAGAAGCTGTTCAATTTGCATTCATCATTATGCTGCCTTCGGTATTGTTGTCCGGGTTTATGTTCCCGCGAAGTGAAATGCCTCTGCCCATTTATGTGATCACGTTTGCGATCCCGGTGACTTACTTCATCGAAATTCTTCGTGGTATTGTTCTTCGAGCCGCTGACTTTTGGGACTTGATACCGTCCGTACTGGGGTTAACCCTTTGCGGCCTGGCGGTTATTTCGGGAAGTGTGATGCGTTTCCAGAAACGACTCTAAAAGCGGCAATCAGGCGTCACAGAGGACGAAGGCCGCCTGACCGCCGGCAAGTCATGTGCGTTGATCAGAACTGTTCGTCGCCCGAAGGTCCGTACAAAGCGGGAACCGGTATGTCGTTCATGCGGAAGTACACCGTCAGAATCGCCCGATGATGAATAAGATGGTTGATCACCCACGTACGAATCACCATGCGTTTCGGGATGGTGAAAATCGTCTCGCCGCCGCTGAGTAGCGTCCAGGGTTGATCGAGCGTGGCATCATCGACTGTCTGAAGGGTGGCCACTGCCTGGGCGACATTCTCGTCGAATATCTTCAGGTTCTCCGCGCAATTTGAAGGAGTGGGAGGATTGAAGTTAGGCCCATCGGCAGGGTTCAAGTCGAGCGATTCCCGGTCGAAGGTGAACATCGTCCAGCTGGGAATCCGACCCAGGTGCGTCGCCAACGAGCCGATCGTCAGAGACTTTTCGTGAATCTTCCAGTCCCATTTGTCGTCCGGCACGCGTTCGAGTGTTTTCCGGGTACCAGCAAACTCGTGCTCCAAGTCTGCAAAAAGTAATTGGCTGAGACTCATGACAATTGTCCCTAACTTCAGAGTGATTGGGATAGAACAAGCTTCTGTCCTAGAACGCCTGAAGTGTATACAGGTGTTCAGTTGCATGCAACAGGTTCTACCAAATTTCTCGATGAAGTTTAGGGGCGTGGATTTTTCAGCTGAGAGGTGTCACCCACGGCCAAGGCATAGGCGACGGCATGCGTGCGGCAATGGCTGATGCTGATTTGAACTTCTTCAATCCCGCGTCGTTTTGCGGAATCCAACGCGCCACCGTAAAGATGAATAATTGGCTTGCCGCCGAACTGATTGGCAACCTCGACGTCGCGCCAGGTGATCCCTTTGATCCAGCCAGTGCCGATGGCTTTGAGCACAGCTTCCTTCGCGGCCCAGCGACCAGCATAGTGCTGGGTCGCCGCTTTGCGCTCGCTGCAGTATTCGATTTCGTGCTGAGTGTAGACCCGATTGATGAACATCTCGCCATGACGTTCGATCATTTGGGCGATTCGCAGGCACTCGATGATGTCGGTTCCGATTCCGATGATTTCCATAGGTATGATTGTCTGTCTACTTTAGTTTTGCGTGCCAGCTGGAAATACCGGAGGCCTCTTGAGCCCGGGTGAGAACTTCGCGGGCCTTCTTGCGCGCGACCTGGGCACCATCTCCGAGAATCTCTTTCAAGCGAGCCGGATTGGCAACCAGTTCAGCACGGCGCTGGTGAGCCTCGGCGAAATAGGCTTCGGATGCATCGGCCAAGGCCTTTTTTACGTGGCCATAGCCGAAGCCTCCTTTGCGATAAAGATCGGCCATTTCCTGCAGCGGTTCCGGCTCGGCAAACAGCGAGTATAGCTGATACAGGTGGTCCGTTTCCGGATCTTTGGGGTCTTCCATCGGTCGCGAGTCGGTCACGATCCGCATAATCTTCTTGCGTGCCTGCTTCGGTGGCTCGAACAATTCGATGATGTTGCCGTAACTCTTGGACATCTTCTCGCCGTCGGTGCCAGGGACCTTGGCCGAAGCGTCCAGCACTTTCGGCTTGGGTAGCACAAAGACTTCACCGAACTGATGATTAAAGCTTTGGGCAATGTCGCGCGTGACTTCGATGTGCTGAACCTGGTCTTGCCCGACGGGGACGACGTCAGAGTCGTACCCCAGGATGTCGGCGGCTTGCAGCACAGGATAGGTAAACAGACCTGCGTCTGCTTTCAGTCCCTTGTCCTTCTTGTCTTTGTAACTGACGCAGCGTTCCAAGAGGCCCATGCCAGTTCCTGTCATTAGGATCCAGCACAGTTCACTGATCTCAGGGACATCCGACTGTACAAACAGCGTTGCCTGATCGGGGTCCAGGCCGAGGGCCAAGATATCGAGGGCCATGTCGATGGTGGCCTGCTCGAGCTTGTCGCGGTCACGAACCGTGGTCAGGGCATGCAGATTGGCGATGAAGTAGAACGACTGCTCGTTGCCTTGCAGGTCGATATATTGCCGAATCGCACCAAAGTAATTGCCCCAGTGGGGACGTCCTGTCGGCTGAATACCGGAAAGAACACGCATGGATATTGTCAGATTACTGGGAGGAACAAAGTCAAAAGCAGCGTGATATTATGACGGACAAAGGGGGAAAGTGTCACCCCTGGGGAAGCGAACGGGGCCGCGGTTATCACGGTGGTGAAGAAATGCCCGAGGGCTACGAGGGGAGTTGTAGCGTTCCGACGATTTCCTTGACGCTAGATGCCCCAAGCGTGCTGAGTGCGCCAGGCAACTCATCGATCACGCGATTGCAGAGCGTGGGATCGAAATAGTTTGCTGTACCAATCTGCACAGCCGTCGCCCCTGCAACCAGGAATTCCATGACATCGTCTAAAGTGCTGATCCCGCCGATGCCAATGATCGGGACGTTCGTTGCCTTGGCAATTTGAAAGACACACCGCAGGGCGACCGGCTTGATTGCCGGCCCCGATAGGCCACCGATCACGTTGCCGAGCATGGGCTTCTTTCGTTTCCAGTCGATTGCCATCCCTTGGACGGTGTTGATAGCCGAAACCGCGTCTGCTCCGCCAGCTTCGGCTGCTTTGGCGATCGCTGCGATACTGGTGACGTTGGGGGTTAGTTTGGCAATGATCGGATGAGGGCATGCCGCTCGAACCTCAGCTACCAGCTTTTCGCAAGTTGCTGGATCGGTCCCGAAGTCGATGCCACCGCTGACATTGGGGCACGAAATGTTTAATTCAATGGCCGCAACCTGGGCGTGCTCACCTAGCTGGGCTGCCATGCTGACGAAGTCTTCTTTCGTTTTACCGGCGATACTGACGACTAGCGGCGAGCCAAGCGACCCTAAATAAGGCAGGTGATTGGCAATGAAGTAGTCGATGCCGTCATTGTCGAGACCGATGCTGTTGAGCATCCCACCGGTGGTTTCGACCGTCCGCCAGGGCTTGTTGCCAGGACGCGGGCTGCTGGTGATTGTCTTCGGCAAAATACCGCCCAGCTTGGCCAGGTCGACAATGCCGGCCATTTCCTTCGCGTATCCGAACGTACCGGAGGCGACCAAAACGGGATTGGGGAGCGTGAGACGCCCCAACTGAACGGCAAGATCAACAGACATGCGATTACGTTGGCGAAAGAATCGATTGAAAGCGGTTTTTACCGCAGAAAGCTAAGCCAATCGTATCGGGGCAGGGTAAATCTCGCAACGAGGGCCGAGTAACAGAACGTAAACGAAAAGACACCACCCGTCTGCGCAAAGGCAGACCGGTGGTGTCTCGTTTCACGGTTTCGGAGATTTTCGTGCGGTACGGCGTTAGATAATGCCGCCGTGGGTACGATATGGAGCCAAGTGGCTAGGCTGGTCGAGGAACCAGATGCGTTGCCATTCTTCCAAAACGTGTCGCAAGTTTTCCGAGGTGTAGATCAATTCGGTCGTACGAACACTTGGGTCAGCCGAGTAAATGGGTAAGAAGCAACCGGTGTTGCTCATCAGGGCGAATCCAAGCAGCAAAGCGATGATGAAGTTACGCATCTCATTTCCTCCGTGAAACTTATGAAGCGGTCGTCCTGACCGTTTGCGTTCATTTATCGATCGTCCAAGGGTATTGAATCTTGGAGAGTTCGGAGAGACCTGACTTTGCCTGAATGGCTGCGGCAGCTTAACTGCCACTGAGCCTAGCTACCGTAGTCACCGGGCCCAGAGCTCGGTGGATTAGGGTAAGCCGATGGGTAACCAGGCGAGTCATTCGACTGGGGAGGGGAATAAGGCTGCTGCTGGGGTGGTGCCGATTGTTGCTCGGCTTCGAGTCGGCCCTGTCGGTCCTTCTCTTCCAGCTGTCGAACCCTTTCTTCCATCTCCTTGCCAGGCTTGAAGGTGACGACGTACTTTTCGTCGACATCAACCTTTGCACCTGTTCGCGGATTGCGGGCTTTGCGAGCAGCACGCTTCTTGACCTCGAAAACCCCGAAGTTCCTCAGCTCAATGCGGCCATCCTCAACGAGGGTAGTCACAATGGCGTCGAACGTCTTCTGGACGATCTCTTTTGTCTTGAGTTGTGTGAGCCCGATCTCTTCAGAAATCGTCTTCACAATCTCTTTTTTGGTCACGAGGCGACTCCCACACGAGGATGAATAGAGTTGTCGTAAGTTTTCCAGACTTCCGTCAGCAATTGCTCCAAGTGTAAGTGCCACAAGCACTAGAGTCAAGCTCATTCTCAGCTTGCGCATATTTAACGCGATGCAGGCAACTTGACTTTTACCCTTTTTCAGGCTTCTCCGAACTATCCAATTTTCAAAGATCCAAGGTACCAGAGGCCGTAATTTCAAGCGAATATCAAGACTTTTCAGTCTCGCCGTTCGAACGTACCGGTCTCCGTGCAATCGTTATCGACGGAATAATCGGTAAATCTTCAATCGAAACCGGTCAGTTGGACCCGAAAATTCCTCAAATTCGGATCTCGCTCGCTCGGTCCTGGATCTCTTCGAGGCTATAGAGACGCCCCTTACCGCTGCCAGGGCAGAAATCGCAGGTAGCCTGCCAATCTTCCGGCGTTTTGATGTTTGAGTCCCAGAATGGCCAGGTTCGGCACTGGCGGGGCCGTGCAGAATAAACGGTACAGCCCTTACTTTCCGTATCGAGAAAAACACAGTCGCCGGTTGAGTATTCCTTCAAACTCTTTCGCAAACCGACTTCTCGGACGTAAACCGATTCGAATTGCTCGACGGTCATACCTGCAAAGTCTGCCATGGCTTGGATTTCGGCCGCATTCACCCAAACGTAGCCTGGGCCGCCGGTACAGCATCCGCCACATTGGGTGCATTCGAATTGAAGGCCATCCTGATACCAAGGTTTGCTCTGATCGGGTTTCTGGCTCATTGCGATTGATGCTGTCTTGAAATGCTTCCGGTGGAATGACTGGTAGGCGAGTGGCCTGTTTCTGCTGTCTAGCCGAATTGCTATCGCACGATTGCCTGCATTGCTTCCAGGGTGCGATCAATTTGGTCGGCCGTGGTAAAGATGCTTAGGCTGAATCTCAGTGTACCGCCGGAGCCAAGCGTGCCCAGGTGCTGGTGCATTAGGGGGGCACAGTGCAGCCCTGCTCGGCACTGGACACCAAAAGCAGAATCGAGGGCCGTAGCTAGCTCGTGTGGGTCAAACGCTTCGACCTGAATGCTGACAACACCAGTACGATGTTCCAGGCTCTGGGGGCCCAGAATGCGTACCTTGGGCATTGATTGCAGACCTTCGATAAGTCGACTGGTATTCTGCATGGTGTGTCGATGCAGCGCAGTAACGGTTTGCTCGCGAATATATTCAACCCCTGCACGAAGCCCCAGAATGCCGGTTACGTTCGCATTGCCGCTTTCAAACTTGGCGGGCAATTCATTGGGTTGCTCGTCCGATTCGCTCTTGGTGCCGGTTCCACCCTGTCGTTGGCATTGCAGCAATTCAGCTATTTCCGGCTGCAAGATCATCGCGCCTGTCCCTAGCGGACCGAGCAGGCCCTTGTGGCCTGAAAAGGCTACCATGTCGATGGGGGTCTCCCCTAAATTCAGGTCCAGGTGACCGGCCGATTGGGCCGCATCGACCAGCATACGGACGCCACGATTCTTGGCGACTTGATAGATTGCCTCAATGGGCTGAATGGCACCGGTAACGTTGGAAACGTGCGTGATGGCAATCAGGCGTGTATTGCCTTGGATTGCGTTTTCGATGGACTCGACCGATACGCGACCATCTTCACCGGCCGCGACATGGGTCAACTCGATTTCCAGCGTCTTTTGCATGGTGGAAAGAGGGCGCAGAATCGAGTTGTGTTCGACCGTGGTAGTGATCACGTGGTCGCCGCGTTTTAGGTATCCGTGCAAGCCCAGGTTGAGCATGTCCGTCCCGTTGTAGCCAAAGATGACATGCTCTTGCGAATGAGTACCGAACAGATAGGCGATTTGCTTGCGGGTGTCGCCAATGAGACGCTCGACCTCATTCGCCTCACGGTAACCACTTCTTCCGGCACACGCACCCAGTTCCGTCAAATGATGCTGCACGGCTTCCACGACACTGGCAGGCTTGGGCCAGCTAGTCGCTGCGTTATCAAGGTAGATTCGTTCTCTTGCCACCGTGAGTTCGTTTCCTTCTTGGCCAGGCATTCCCAATTCGCGTCGTAGCGTGGGGATGGCAGTGTGAAGTTTTCAAGGTTCGTTTTTCCGAACAAGTCGCACCACTAGGCGAATACGTCGCGACTTGTTGAAGGCTAGAAGCTCATTTCTAGCCCCCGATTTGGTACATGGCTCGTTCCGGCGGAACGAACTCAGGAGAGTCCATTCCGTGTGATGGCTTCTTGGCCTGGACACAGTCGTGCAGTCGTTCTGACAGGTCGACATCCGTACCGCCATTTCTCAGGATCGGCCTTGTGTCCCATTCTTCCACGCCAAACAAACAGTTTCGCAGTTGTCCTTCCGCCGTAATCCGAAGTCGATTGCAAGTGCCGCAAAATGGCTCGGTCACACTGTTAATGAAACCAACGCGTTGGCGACCATCCACATATTGGTAATCGATTGCAGGTTGGCTCTTGTCTGGGCGATCGTCATCATGCAACGGAGTGACTTCACGAGAAATTATCTCGCGGAGTTGGCGACCGGACAGAACCTGATTCCTGTCCCAAGCTCGATCCGCATCCAAAGGCATGAATTCAATAAAGCGTAAATGGAGGTCGTTTTCACGCGCAAAATTGGCCAGAGGGACAATTTCGCCTTCCGTGAGATTTTGAATTGCCACGGCGTTTAAGCGTATATCGCGGAAACCAGCAGCCTGCGCCGCCACGATTCCATCGATTACCTTCTGCACGCCTTGCCGGCGGGTGATTCGCTCGAACATCTCTTCGCCGAGCGCGTCAAGACTGACGTTCAATCGGTCGAGGCCGGCGGACTTCAGATCCGCGGCCTGATCGGTTAGAAGGATGCCGTTGGTCGTCAGGGCAATTTCCTGGATCCCAGGCACTTGTTTAAGCATCCGAATGAGTTGCGAGAGGTTTGATCTGACCAGCGGTTCTCCACCGGTCAGTCGTAGCTTGTTGATCCCGTGTCCGGCGGCCACACGCACAACTCGCGTCATTTCCTCGAATGTCAGCAACTCGTCACGAGGCTTGAAGCGAACATTCTCTAGCGGCATGCAATAGAAGCACCGAATATTGCAGCGATCTGTCACACTAATGCGCAGGCTCGTATGCACACGTCCGAAGCGGTCGATCAGTGGTGTATTCGGTTCGATTGACATACTACTAGTGTAACGTATTTTCGTCCGGTCGCTGAACCAATCCGGGATGAACCCAATCGGTTGATCCACTGGCCCAGTGTTCTTTTTTCCATACGGGAACTAACTCTTTGAGGCGATCCATTAACCAGCTTGCAGCCTCGAACGCGTCACGCCGGTGAGGCGTGGAAACAGCCACCGCGACACTTGCTTCACCAATGGAGACTTCGCCGAGTCGATGGATGAGCACGCATTGATCGATCGGCCAGCGTGCTTTTGCCTGGGCCTCGAGCTTTTCCATCTCGCTAGTTGCCATGGGGGCATACGCTGTATAAGTCAGGGTGACGGTCTCTTTGGCGTCAGTGAATTGGCGGGTCGTGCCTAGAAATAGAACGACTGCTCCCGACTTGGGGGAGGTCACCATACGTGTAACCACGGAGGCATCAATTGGCAGTTCGGTGAGTTCAACCATCGCGTAGAACTATCCTCCACTTACCGGAGGCAAGCAGGCAACTTCGTCCGTTTCGTGGACTTCGACCGAGTTCAGCGCATATTCGTTGTTGACTGCAAAAGCACAACTGCCGAGAACAGGCTGCAAGGCAGGGATCGTTGCTCCCAGGCTCTGGCGAATTGCTCCAACGGTGACAGGTTCGTCCAGGTCGAGCGACACTGCCTCGCGTCCTGCCAGATCTTGAGTCAAGGCAAACAGTTTGACGCGTATCTTCATGTCACAAACAGATCATGAGGTGAGGGAGTGAAAAGGTCGACATCTGGCTCGAGGACACCATAGGACTTAGCCAAGAGCTTGATCGGATGAACAACCGCCTTGTTGCCGGCTTGTTCGATCTGCATCTTACAGGAACTGCATTCCGTGGAACCAATTTGGATCTGCTTGGCACGCATCGCTACGATCAGGTCCCAGCCGATACGCAAACTGCTACGAAAGTTGCTGCGTGTCAGACCAAAGGTGCCGGCCATGCCGGAGCAACCCTTTTCGATAGGACGCACCGATAAGCCCGGTATCAATTGCAGAATGCGTTGTCCGTACGAAACTTCGTGCAGGGCGCGTAGATGACAAGGGACATGAAACCCGACGGTAAGATTCATCGGTTTTAAGTCGAGTTCCAGCTCTCCGTGATGGTGAAGATCCCACAGGAATTCACACGCTTCGCGGGTATTCTCTGCCACGATCTTGGCGTCGTCGGAATCCAAAAGATTGAGGTATTCGTGCGTTAGCGCCATCACCGCAGAGGGTTCGGTCGCCACGATCGTGTAACCTTGGCGAACGGCTTCGGCGAGTGCTTTCACGTTTTTGTGGGCGAGCCGCGCAGCCATGGTTACGGCCCCTTGCGAAATCGAGGGCATCCCGCTGACTTGCTGGTTCGGATGTACGTACACCGAGATGCGATTGTGATCCAACACGTTCACAAATGCTTGGGCAAGTTGCGTGTCGAAGAGATTCGCATAGAGGTCCACGAAGTAGAGCACCTTGCGGCCGCTTCGGCGAGTCGCTGTGGTCAGGCCTCGACGTGCCGCTTGCTTTACGAAACTGCGATTGGCCAGTCGTGGTAGTTTGCGCTGTTTGGCCAGACCGATGAAACGTTCCATCAACCAGCGCATGACGCGGTTTCCCAAGGCCCAGTTGGCAACACGGGGAAAACGATTTCCCCAGAGGGCCCAGCGGTGGATCTTGGCCTGAAGCGACCCGTCCTGCGTAAGTCCATTGGCATCGACATTTCGGGCTCGCATCTCGAGAACGATGTTCGGGATGTCAACGTTCGAGGGACAATCGATACGACATTGATGGCAATGGAAGCAGGTATCGAGGATCTCCTTGGTTTCTGCCGAATCTAAACTTTCCGGAGGAAGCTGGCCGGAAAGCACGCCGCGAAGCAAATTGGCTTTGGCTCTCGGCGAGGCATCTTCACGCGAATCGAAGCGAAAGATAGGACACATCCGCGTATCCGCCCCGTACGTTCGGCATCGACCACAGCCGTGGCAGCTTCGGGCCGTGGTGGCCATTTCCTGCGGCGTCCACGTCAAAATGGGAAGTTCGAAATCGCTGGGATTTTGGTCCTTCTTGTTGCTTGAGTTTTGGGGCTCTGGGCTGATATCTGCTTGGGGAACAAGCTCGACGCGCCGCACGAGTTCCATGGGAGAGAATGTCGAGGAAAGGACCTTCTTGCCGGGATTTAAAATTCCGGCCGGATCGAACAAGCGTTTGATTCGTCCGAAAAGTTCGTACAGGGGACCGTATTGTCGAGGGAGATAGGGTGTACGGCTGATGCCGTCGCCAGATTCGCCACTCAAAGAGCCACCGACTTTGAATAGTTCTTCGTAAGTCTCGTCGGCTATGCGTTCGAGCTTCGCGAGGTCGCCTCGGTCGGCCATATTCAAAAGGGGACGAACATGCAGGTGCCCGTGTGCTGCGTGAGCAAAGATCGACGCGATCGTTTCGTGCCGCTTCATTACATCTTGGACTTTCGTCAGAAAGTTCGGTAGCTGTGGCGGCGGGACGGTCATGTCTTCAATAAACGGAAGTGGACGCGTATTTCCCTTCAATCGATAGAGGATCGGCGTCATTCGACGCGCTAGTTCCCAGTACGTTCCAACCTCATTCGGACTGGTGGTAATCAACGAATGAAAAGCCAGCTTGCGACGCCGGCGAATTCGATCGGCGATCTTCTCTAGTTCGGTGTGGACTTCGGACTGCGTTTCGCCGGAGAATTCAACCAGAAGCATGGCTTCGGTGTTTTCGGGAATCAGGTTCGAATAGCGTGGATCGGTTTCACGGGCAATGGCCAGAATACGTCGATCCAGCAAATCGCACGCACTTATCCCCGCGGTACCCAACTGAACGGCTGCCTTGGCGGCATTATCCAGACGTTCGAAGAAGAGCAGCACCAGGCCGCGAGCCTTAGATCGGGGAGAAGTCCGGAGTTTGGCCTGCGTGACCAATGCCAAGCTTCCCTCAGAGCCCGCAAGTAGCTTGCCCAGGTCAATAACTTCGTTTTCGACGACGCCTGAGAGTCGGTATCCGCTTCCCTGGTTGAACGTATTGGGCAAATGGCCGTGGATCTTGTCGGCATGCGATTCCATCAACTCGGCAATACCAGAGGTGATTCGTACCAGTTCCGGCGATTCCAAGTGAGACACGCGGTCGAGGTGAGTCGGCTTGATCGTAACGACTTCGCCGTTCGCCAGAACGACCTGCAATTCCAAAATGTGATCGCGGGCCGATCCATGTTGTGGCCAGTGACTACCTGAGGCATCTAACGCAATGACGCTTCCCATTGTCGTTACGCTGCGCGTCGCTGGGTCGGGGCCGAAAATGCGATCACGCTGAGCAAGATGCCGATTCAAGTTCGCCAGAACGACTCCTGGCTGAATGCGTACCCAATCGTCGCCAGTTTCCAGGATTCGCCGCATCGAGTGGGCGAAGTCGAGAACGATCCCTGTGCCTAGCGATTCACCGGCCATGCCTGTGCCGGCACCTCGCGCATGAATCGGAATTTGATTCTCGGCTGCATACTGGACAGTTGCCGAGACATCGGACGTCCTGCGCGGGCGGACAACGGCGAGTGGTTTGACTTGAAACAGGCTGGCGTCAGTGGAATAGAGTTCCAGGAACGTATCATCACAGCGGATCTCACCATCGAGGACACCACGGAGATCGGCTCGTATTCGTTCTCGTTCTAAATCCATTCGGTTGCGAGTCGGACGCGACCCGTCATAGAGCGGCACCCCAAAAAGTGCCTACGACACTGGTTCAGACTGGTTGGAAGCCAAATGTGGAACGGATAAAGCAGAAAACGATATACCGCCCCACGACGCTTCAATGGTAATCCCAAGAGGCGACTCTGCACAGGGATCCCCTTACGGCAAAGCAAGTTACGTCAGCCGATAAGGTTTAGCCTGATCACCAAGCTTGTTGGGCAATTATTCCCGCTTGGTGATCAAATTTCCAGTGGATCAGGGAGTTTTGCTTACCCGTAGAACTTCTTGGAAATCAAGCTCAACCCACCAATTGCGACGATGGCACCCCCAACGATGTAGATAATCGGGTAGCGTTCGTACCACGGCTCGACGGGAGGTCCGGTGCCTGGGGTAACCCATTCTTCCAGGAAGACATTGCACCGCGGGCAGTGGTCGCCAGGGCCGACACCTTGGGGAAGTTGCAAGCGGCAATTAGGACAGTATCCCGGTGGAACACCGTTCGAATTGTTGTTTCGGAACCGACTGCTAAACCCAGGGGACGAATCGCCGCCGGCCTGCGAATTAGCGTCGGTACCACCATTGTTTGGTGTGTTGGCAGCGACCATTCCAGTTCCAGAAGCACCTTCACCACTGCCTGGGGTGTTGGTGGAATTGTTGTTCCCGCTTTGGTTGGGATCGAAGGGTGGGGTAGGGTTCGAGGATGTTGTGCCGGCAGGATTGCCACCGGAATTCATTGTCGCGGTAGGCGGCTGGTAAGGTGCCGACGTCGGAGGCACGTACGCCGGTGGTCGCGAATCGGTGGGCTGGGTGCCACCGGGTTGGCCACTGCCGGTAATACTAGAGCGTCGCACGACGTATTGATCCATTTCTTTGTGGACGGTGGGGTCGTCCAACTCCATCTCTTCGCGCGGGATAATCTGATCTTCTTCGCCGCGTTTTTGCAGGTGAGCCCTGAGCCAATCCTGGTCCTTCTTGCTAAGGATATAGAAGGAGACCTTTTGCGCATTGGCACCCTGCAACAGGATTGCGTAGCCTTCGTGCATGCGGACGAACTTGGCCTTGATGGATTCGTCTTTGTAGTCGCTCCAGTCTCGGTTCTCGAACAGCGATTCGTCGCTCTTGTCGACTCGAGGTTTGGTCATCGGTTTCGGCTTGCTGGCGTTGGCCTGCTGCTGCTTGGCGTACTGTTGGTCTGCCTCGATAAAGGCCGTCAGCGGAATCACAAAGATCTCGCCGTTGGAATCAATCCGAACGTTGTTTTCGGAGGTTAACTCCAGGAATTTGCCGCTCAAAGTGCGGCCATTGGCATCGGTCCACTCACGTACTTCTTGCGCACTTGCGGTTAAGGCAAAAAGGCAGATCAGAAAGGGGACGTATAAAAAATGTCGGCTGGCCAACATCGGTAGGACTCCCAACTTCAGGGATGGATTGTCAGGTTGGTTGGATAACTGAGTAGGTTGGAATCGGGCTAAGCCCTCTGTATAGGTTTAACTCGGCTCGTGAAGACAAGTCTTCAAAAAAGTTAACCAATCATCAATGTTTCGGCTGAGTCTAACTTACACCCATCAAGAGGCCAAAGCCCCCCAGGGTGAGGCAGATCCCAAGTAGCATTCCCAGCAGGGGAACACTCGACTTTTCCGTGTCAGAAAATCCGTGGACGATGGCCATCCCTGGGATCAGGCTGCGAAGGCCAACCTCAAGGCTTTCGAGAAAGGCCAAGGCGATCAGCCACAGGTAGCCTCCTGCGATCATCAAACTGCCCAGCGCCAGTAACATGACGCCAAACATTTGCAGATTCCAGTCAGCCGTTGTGAACTCGCGATCTTCAACGACTTGGAGCGGTTGGAAATCCGAACTTGGGGTATAGGTATGTGCTTTAAAGTCCTGATCCGAAACGGCTGGTTTGTTATTTCCGCTGTTTTGCGAGGGCTTTCTGCCGTTATCGGAAGAGCGTGGTGGGGTTCCGCCTGTTGATGTTGGGGTTGTCATGCCCGTGTTGCCAGTTGGCTGAGGTGAGGCAGATGGTTGACCACTTTCCCCTTGTGCAGAGCCAAAGCCAGTCGAGCGACTGGGCACGGAAGCGACATCGAACAATGGACGCTCCGATTCGGCTGGCGGAGTATTCGCGTTATCGGTAATGGTCGAGGAGGGAACTCCCACTTTCGCAGAAGTCATCGTCGATGGATCGGGAACGGAACCGGTCGATCCTTGATCTTCCGTCGCCTCGGCTGGCTGACTCACACTTCCAAAGCCACCGGAAGGAAGTTTCACGTTCGAATTTGACGAAGAGTCTTCCTGATTCGAGGATGGAATTGTGCCAAACCCAGAGGGTGGCAATTTGACGTTTGGCTCCGAACTGCTTCCCGAAGCACTTCCAAATCCGCCTGGCGGGAGTTTCGTCGTTTCCTGAGCGGCACCAAAACCGCCAGGTGGAAGCTTGACGTTATCGTTGGCACTACCAAAGCCATTATCTGGTAGATTCACTTGTGTTTGATTGGGTGGTGATTTCACTGGGCCCGGCATTGGTGATGAAGGGACCGGCGGATGGTCACGATAGGCAGGGGGTTCGTTCGTTTGGGGTTCGGCATCCAAGAGGTCGGGACGAACCGGTGGAATTAACGCGGACTTGCCAATCGCTTTGTGGGCATCGGAAAGAAACTGGCGGTCGTCGACCGAGAGATCGTAGAATTGAATACGATGGTACCGTGCCCCTTCGCGTAAAACGATGGTTCCTTGAACCATGCGGACAAACTGTGCCTCGACAGCCACCCCTTCTCGCGAACGCCAGATTCGTTTCGCTGTCAGACGAATTGGATCGGTATTATTTTCATTGACTCCGCGTTCATCGTCTGAGACGGCCTGGTCAATCTCTTTCTGCAGTTCAGCATCCGAGAGCGTTGGCATCGTGTCCTCAAGTCCCTGGACGTACGCGCGATCTTTCGAGGATAGCCGCTCGAGGGGGACCGTGAATCGATTTCCCTTCACGTCCAAGATGACCGCTTTACCATCTTGAACAACTTCGACAAGCTCAGCTTCGACTTCTTTCCCCTCTACCGTTGTCCAAGTGCGCGCCTGTGCCGTGGAAAGATAGGTAAGCACCGCGCATACTGCGATAAGAGCCCAGCTAAATCGCCAGAAGTAGGTTGGTCGCCTGAACATGGGAATCTCTTTTATGCTGGCCAAGGGGATAAATGCCGCGCACATTTCCCCCTGATATCATTCGTTATACCATCGTTCCGATAGTTATGACGAAATTGCCTGGGAAACAGTTTTTGTTACACCTCCATAGAGGTATTCGATGATATTCTTTGTGGTGACCGCTCGTCAATCGGAAAATTCCATTCTTAGCGCGGGCATTTCACGCAAATCTTTAGATAATAACGATATTCGCGAATCGTCCGCCGTAATTTGCTCCAGAAACGAACTTTTATGGATGTCGCCACAACGGTCAAGAAAATTCTAGGGAATGTTGAAAAAGTCATTCTCGGTAAACGACAGCAAGTTGTCTTTTCGCTCGTAGCTTGGCTTTCCGAGGGGCATGTTCTGATGGAAGACGTGCCGGGGGTTGCGAAGACAATGCTAGCAAGGGCTCTGGCGAAAAGTGTCGGATGCACCCTCAAACGCGTCCAGTGCACGCCAGACCTATTGCCCAGCGACGTCACTGGGACGTCGATCTTCAATCAGAAGACGTCGGAATTCGAGTTCCGTCCTGGGCCGGTCTTCACTAACATTCTTCTCGCCGACGAGATTAACCGGACAACTCCTCGCACCCAGGCCGCTTTGCTGGAAGCCATGGCTGAGTCGCGCGTCACCATTGATGGTGAGACGCATCAACTCGATCCGCCGTTCCTTGTATTAGCGACACAAAACCCAATCGATCATGAGGGTACCTTTCCGCTGCCTGAGGCCCAACTCGATCGTTTTCTGATGAAGTTCAGTTTAGGCTACCCCAGCCTGGAAGACGAGCTCAAGATGCTTACCGCTTCGCGGAAGCAGCATCCCTTGGAAACCATCGAGGCTGTGGTTACCAAGGAAGAATTGCGTGCCTGTCAAAAGGCGAGTCGTAGTGTCAAGTTACACGAGAAGGTCCAGCGTTACATCGTTGAACTTGTCCATGCGACACGCCGGCATGATCAACTGATGCTTGGGGCAAGCCCTCGTGCCTCGCTGGCGCTGTTTCGTACCAGCCAATCACTGGCAGCGATTTTGGGACGCAACTACGTGCTGCCAGACGACGTCAAGCGAGTGCTGACGCCAGTGATGGCTCATCGACTGATCTTGCGTCCCGAAAGTCGACTTCGCAAAGTAACCCCCCAAGACGTGCTGGACGATATTCTGCAGGAAGTCCCTGTCCCTATGCTGGACGAGGCAACGGTTTAATGCGTTGGGTCTTGGGAGCCGCGATCCTGCTTGCTCTATCCTTGGCGTTTGGCTTGGGATTGATGACCTATGCCATGTACGCATTGGTCGCGGTCATGCTGGGCTCTCGGGTGCTCGTTCGCTACTGGCTACGAAGCTTATCGGCGACTCGACATGTCAGTCAGGTAGATGCTGAAGAAGGGGATGTGATCACGGTTGCGCTGACCGTCCATTATTCGGGTGTCATTCCCATGCCGTGGATGCTGATCGAGGATCTGCTGCCCAGACATGCCGTGATAACTCGTCCAGCGGCATTGGAAGTGGATGGAAAGAGGATCTTCCTGGCGATGTTATGGCCGCGGGCCACCAAACTATTTACGTACCGAATTCAATGCAATCGCCGCGGATACTATCAGATCGGACCGGCCGTGCTCGAGACGGGGGATGTGTTCGGCCTATACAAACAATTCAAGGTGATTGCTGAGCCAGAGTTCATTACGGTCGATCCGGCGATTATTCCGCTGGACGGATTCGATCTCGTTTCCAAGCGTCCCTTGGGCGAAATCAAAATGCAATCGCGACTTTTTGAAGACCCGTCGCGTATTGCCGGCATTCGTCGCTATCAATTGGGAGATCCCCTGAACCGGATTCACTGGGCCTCGACAGCCAGAACCGGCCAACTGCATAGCAAACAGTACGAAGCAACCTGCATTGCAGGCGTAAGCATTATTCTCGACCTTCATCCCGATAGCTTTCCGGAAAAGGATGAACCGATTCGGAGCGAGTTGGCGATCAAATGCGCGGTAGCCATTGCCAATTCGGTTCATTTGATGGATCAACAGGTAGGGATCTTTACCAATTCGGTCGATGCGGCTGAGCGGATGAAATACGAAGGCTGGGACTTCGATGCCCGGACGCGCGACGCAGCCAGAAAGAGTGCAGGGCGTATCGATCGTGATCCCCGCTTGAATCCCCAGAAGGTGCGAACCAAAAGAGGTGCCCATCAGTTTCAGCAGATCCGACATATGATGGCCCGCAGTGAAAAGAATGAAGGGCTCGCGCTGCCGTCGCTGCTCTTGGAGATTGAGAGTGACCTGCCACGCGATGCGACGGTCGTTCCGATCCTTAGTAAGGTTACCCCTGAGATAGCGATGACGCTGGGTAACCTGGTCCGCGGAGGTTACGCCGTGACGCCCATCGTCAATTGCTGGGACGAGTACGAATTCGCCCAAGCCGCCGGATTGCTACTTGCCGAACGCATGTTGGCCAAGCAGTTGAAATCGATGGAAACCATCAGTCAGATCTGTCAGGAACAGGCCTATCCGTTGTTTTAGATTGGGTGTGAAGTGTTTGGTTTTCAGCGAGATTGACTTAGAGCTGACGACTGTTTTCGTCATGGATTGAGAGCAAAAGTTTCATGCGTCCCCGACTCACCGAACTCGACTATGCCATCATCGCCGTTGCGCCGGCGTTAATCATGGTATTGGTGGGAAGTTTGGTGCTGTTTTCGGTGGGGATCTTCTACGACGGTCCCCATGTCTGGCGGCTCAATTTCATCATGTGCATGTTTGTACTGGGGATCGTGGCGAATGCTCGCGTGGGGATCGAAGAGGGGGGAACGCGAGCCGCAATTCTCGGAGGAATTCTGGGAGTATGCGTCCTCGCTGCGGTGATGAGATTCGTTCCCGAGGCGATCATCTTAACAGCAGTGCTGCTCGCGGTTGTGTGGTGGCTGAGTACCCGCCTGGTTTACGATTGCACTGTCATGGCCGGCTCCGTCGATGCGTCTCAAAAAGGGCTAATGCAGTGGATCCGGGGTGAAGTACCAGAAGAAGAATCTCATGAGCAAGAGATCACCCAGCCTGACGATCAGCTTCAGGGGGTTACCGGTCAAGCAGAAGAAGATACGCAGCAGTCGAAGACATTTCTAGAAAAGCTCGACGCTTGGATCAATCCTACGAATACGAAGTTTGCCCCAGGGGCTTGGGTGGTCTATTTCTCGTTGGCAGCCCTTCCCATATTTGGCTTCGGCCAGGCACTAGCCGGAAGCAAAGTTGCCGATAAGAAGTGGTATCTGTTCACGTTGCTTGTCGCGTATGTCTTCGCCGCACTGAGTCTATTGGTGACGACCAGTTTTCTTGGGCTTCGCCGTTACCTTCAAACGCGCGGCCTGGTCATGCCGCTCAGTATGACCGGTACCTGGCTGGGGGTGGGCTTTGGTGTGGTGGCACTGGTGCTGATCGTGGTGTCGATTTTGCCGCGGCCCAATGCCGAGTACGAACTGGCTCAACTTCCTTTCTACCAAGACGAACAGCAACGCAAAGCATCGCAGGTAGCCGTCAACAAAGACGGTACGAACGACAATCGCCAGGACCGTTCGAAGACCACTGAAAACCAGGAACGAGCCGACGAGAATTCGCAAAAGTCAGACGAGACACGAAAAGACGGAAAAGAGGCCAGCAACCAATCCGACCCCAATGCTCAGAAAAAGAAGCCTGGGGAATCGAAAGAATCCGATCAGCAGCAAAGCGAGAACTCGAAGACGAACGACAAAAACCAGAGCGAAGGGCAGAAGGAATCAGACTCGCAGGAGAAGTCGTCCGATCCATCGAAGTCTCAACAGGGAGAAGCGGAGCAGCGGCAAGGTGATCAATCCTCTGAGAAATCCGACAAACCAGAGCAAAAGCAGCAGGATGACACAAAGCCAAAGCCGTCGGAAGAAAAGGACTCTCAGGAAGACGCTTCCAATGAGCCACCCCAAGATCAATCAAATCAATCGCCTTCACAAACACCGGCATTCTCCTTTCCCAACCCACTGGCTTCGTTGGGGGACTTGCTCAAAGTTCTGGTCTACGTGGTCGTTCTTGGCATGATCGCGTTTTTGGTGTGGAAGTTCTGGGACGATATCGTCAAGGCATGGAATGAGTTCTGGGCGAGCCTCTTAGGTGAAAAGAAAAAGGAAGAGGTTGAGCAGGGGGTGGCCCCCGAACCGCTGAAGAAGCCGCGCATTGCATTCTCAGCGTTTCGCAATCCATTCCAGGACCCGAGTTGGAAGGGAAAGCCACTGGAAGAGTGGGTGCGATATTCGTTCGCGGCGCTGGAAGCTTGGGCGGCAGAGCAGGGGAGCCAACGCCGGGAAGAACAGACGCCAGGCGAATTTGCCACTATGCTCGAAAACGAGCACCACGAATTGGCGAGTACGGTACGTCCCACGGCCGATCTTTACGGCCAGGTTGCCTACGGAAGTGGAAAGGCCCCTAGGGAAACGCTCGAAATTCTGCGAAAACTGTGGGAGCGATTAAAGAGTTAGGAACGAATACTCCTCGCTTGTTTTCGCTCTCATTGAAAACGTATCACTCCAAGCTGAAAAACTATTCCTGCATGATCGAAGACCTCCAAGAGCGGAAAGCCCAGGCCCGCCGCGTTGTTCGGCAACTGAAAAAGGATTACGCGGGCGCTGAGTGCGCCTTGAATTACGAGACCCCCTTTCAACTGTTGATTGCGACGATTCTGTCGGCGCAATGTACCGATGTACGGGTCAACATCGTGACGAAGGAGTTGTTTGCCAAGTATCCCGATGCCGATTCCATGTCGCGGGCCCCGGTCAAGACATTGGAGAACCTGGTCAAGACGACGGGATTCTTCCGGAACAAAGCGAAGAACATCCATGCCGCCTCGCGGGCACTGGCCGACGAGTTCGATGGCGAGGTGCCCAAGGACTTAGCAACCCTGGTGGCCTTGCCCGGAGTCGGTCGAAAAACGGCCAATGTCGTGCTAGGGACCGCCTACGGAATCCCTTCCGGTATCGTCGTCGACACCCATGTCGGGCGGCTGACCAAACGGCTGGGACTGACAGATAAAGGGGACGCAGTCCAGATCGAACGCGAATTGATGGAGGTGGTTCCTAAGAAAGAGTGGATCGATTTCTCGCATCGACTGATTCACCACGGTCGAGCGGTTTGTGCGGCCAGGAAACCCAAATGTGAGGGATGCCATTTCCTTAAGTTCTGCCCGCAGATCGGCGTCGTGTAAATCTGAAGAAAAAAGTGACCATCTGTTTGGCGCTTTTCGCGTTGGTAAACGAGGGATTTGTTTTGGCCTGAACGATTCTTGGGCAATTGTCTCGTGGAACCAATGCCATGGAAACGAATAAGCGAATTGTCAACTTCGGGAGAAACGTCGATTTTCATTCCGCTCATTATTATGAGCCAAGTTCCGAGGAAGAACTGCTCGAAATTCTGAATCGGCACAACACAGGGAAGATACGTGTCGTTGCATCGAAACATGCCTGGAGCGGTGCCATTGTTTCCGCGGACGTGATCGTCAATATGCGGAACTTCAATGAAGTAAAGGTTGATGATTCGTCCGAACCGCCACTCGCAATCGTGGGGGGCGGCACTCAGATGAAGAAGGTACTCGCTGAACTCGCCAAGCGAGGCCTGACGACTCCGTCGATTGGATTGATTACCGAACAAACCATCGCCGGGGCAATCTCGACCGGTACGCATGGTTCCGGGAAAAACAGCCTCTCGCACTATATGGAATCATTACGGATCGCATGTTTCGACAACGACGGTAAGGCGGAGATTCGGGAGGTCAAGTCAGGTGAATCATTACAGGCAGCCCGTTGCAGTCTAGGGTGCCTCGGCATCATTTTGGGCGTGACATTTCGCTGTGTGCCCCAGTATTGGGTGACCGAAAAAGCGACATGGTGCACGATGATCGACGACGCCTTGGTATTGGAGGATCAGTCTCCCCTGCAGCAGTTTTTTCTGCTTCCCCACAGTTGGCGGTATGTCTCGCAGGAACGACGCGTATCGGATCTTCCCCAGCCATCTTGGTCGGCTTGGCTGTATCGGTGGTATTGGTTTCTCAGTCTCGACATCGGTTTACACCTGGGGGTAATTGCTTCCGCGAGATGGCTAAGGAGCCGGTCGTTGGTGCACGCATTGTTTCGCTGGGGCTTGCCGGCGTCCGTCTTTTCAAGATGGGTGGTTACAGACCGTAGCGACCGAATTCTTGTCATGGAGCACGAACTGTTCCGGCATCTTGAGATCGAATTGTTTGTCGCCCAATCGAAAGTGCGAGAAGCTGCTGCGTTTGTTGCCCAGGTTCTGCAATTAGCCGATGGTCAACGTGACTGCCTGGCCGCTCTCTGGCAAGATAGGCTCGGTGAGATGGGAATGAGTGAGGAACTCCAGGCCCTGCGCGGTATCTACTGCCATCATTACCCAATTTGTTTCCGCCGGATTCTTGCTGACGATACGCTGATCTCGATGTCGGAAGGAACCGAGCCATGGGTCTATTCCATCAGTTTGATTACCTACGTCGAGCCCAGGGAGCCCTTCTTCCAGGTCGGCCGATTTCTGGCTCGAAGCATGGCTAAGTTGTTTGGGGCACGCCCCCACTGGGGAAAGTGGTTTCCTCTGTCCGGGGGCGAAGTCGAAGAACTTTATCCCCGACTCGAGGCATTCAGGGAGACGGCCTATGAATTCGATCGTAGCGGGGTGTTTCGGAATCCATATGTAGAGGAAGTCTTTTCGTTCCCCACGATGACGACACACCAAGAAGCGAATGGTCGTCAAACTGGCAGCGAGAGTGGGGTTTGACGTGATGGGAGCACGCGAATTTGGCCGCCAAGAACAATACCTTGCGTGGAAAACTAGTCCGTTTTAATTTCGCAAATACCCTCTATAATCAGCACTTCGGTATCATCCAGGACTTTTCGCCTGCGACGGCTCATGACGACCGTTGTGGACAACCCAAGGCCCATCCATGATTCTTTCCGGTAATGAGATTCGGAAACATCTCAACAGCAAGATCTTTATCGAGCCTTATGACGAAAGTCGTTTAAATCCCAATAGTTACAATCTGACGCTCAACGAAGAATTGATGACGTACGAGGAGTTGATCCTCGATATGCGTCAGCCTCACCGGATCCGGCGAATTACAATACCGGAAGAGGGTTACGTGCTGAATCCAAATCAGTTGTATTTGGCACGAACCAATGAGATGACCGAAACGCACGGCTACGTTCCCATGATTGAGGGGCGCAGTTCAATCGGGCGGCTTGGTCTTTTCGTGCACGTGACCGCTGGGTTTGGTGATGTCGGGTTCAAAGGATTTTGGACCTTAGAGATGTTTGCCGTCCAGCCGATTCGCATCTATCCGAATGTCCCCATTTGCCAGATCTTCTATCACGAGATCACGGGTGACATTACGGAGTATGTGAGCGACAAGTACCAGAACAATCACGGAATTCAGCCCAGCCTGTTGTTCAAGGAGTTGAACCCCGGGGCCCAGCCTCCGGATGAATCGCAAATGGCATTTCCCTTTGATAACCCTTAAGCCCCACCCTGTATAAATTACGAGAACACTGCCATGCCGCAAAACAAATCCCGCCTATCTCGCCGTGACCTGATTAAGACCGTTGTGGGTACCTCGGTGGCTGGTTTGGCCATGGCCGGCACTGCTCGTGCTGCAGGGTCTTCCGCTGCAACCCAAGTTCCCTCGGAAGACTTCAAGGCAACCGGTAAGAATATCAAGCAGTCGGTCATGGCATGGTGCTTTAATCCAATGCCGATGGAAACCCTGATTCCCGCATGTGCGAAGATGGGACTTCAGGCGATGGAAGGGATCGATGTCAAATGGTACCCCCTGATGAAAGAGCACGGCTTGAAGGTATCGCTATGCTCGGGACATGGCTTCAAGGATGGTCCGGTAAATCCGGACAATCACGCAATGTGTACCGAGAAGCTGAAAGGGGCCATCGATACCGCAGTGAAGTGGAATTGCCCTAGCGTGATCACGTTCACCGGGATGAGCAAAAAGGGAATCGGCTTCGAGCAAGGCACCAAGAATTGCGTCGAATTCTGGAAATCAGTGATTCCCTACGCAGAAGAAAATAACGTTCAACTTGTGCTCGAACACCTCAACAGCCGAGATGATTCGCACCCTATGAAGGGGCATCCCGGTTACTTTGGAGACGATGTCGATCATTGCCTGGACATGATCAAACAGGTCGACTCACCAAACATGAAGTTACTGTTCGATTTCTACCACGTGCAGATTATGAACGGTGACGTTATTCGACGTTTCCGCCAGAGCCTGCCGTACATTGGGCACCTGCACACGGCTGGAAATCCAGGTCGATGTGAACTGGACGATACGCAAGAGATGAACTACTCGGCCATCATCAAGGCCGTGGCGGATTCGGAATACGATGGATACGTCGTCCAGGAATACATCCCTACCTGGGATGACAAACTGGCGTCACTCCGGCACGGTGTCGCGCTGTGCGACGTCTAGAGCCAAGTAGCGGCAAGGGGGCTCATTAGCGAGCCCCGTGCTCTTGCAGGCTTTGTTTGAACTGTGTGTAGAAGGCCCGCTGCTGTTCGTATCGGTCTTTCGGGATCTGGTGCTGGAAATAGTCCAAGTAATCGATCATCTGCTGGGACAGATCGGTGAACGAGTAGTTGGAATCGGCCTGTGGATTGACCCAATTCGGATCGCCGGGCTCGGTATGGCTGACGTAGCGACCTTGGTCGTCGACATGGATATTGGCCAGCAACGTGGGAAGCTTCATCTGCAACTCGTAGAAGATCTTCTCTCTCGGATCCATATCCGCGGTCGCTTCATTCCACGCATTCACGACCGCTTCAGGCGTACGGCTGTCAGGGAAGCGAATCATGTATGCTTCACCGACTTGGGTTAGCCCATCGTAGTTCAGGTCGATTTGTGCTGGCCTTGGGATGAGCAGGTTTAATGCGGCTTCAGGGGTCAGGGAGTCGATGTCGATCGGATCGACCAGTCGATTCACATGCTGCACCGTGGCTAACTCATCGGCAGTGAGGTTTTTAAGAAAGCCATGCGGATCGGCGAAGCCACCTTCGTTGTAGGTGCGGACGAGCAGGTCGCCGTAGTCGCGAGGAAGGGCCTGGGCATCGACTTCGTCGGGATAGTTACCGGCGTTGGTCAACGAGAACCAGTCATTCCAGTCTTCGCGAATGTCGTCCTGGATCGAATTCTCTGACTCGTACGCTTCGGCAGAAGCATAGCCAGGGCGGCCGGCAGCAGTCAGGATCTCGTTGAAGAGGTTTTGTAGCTGCTCGCCTGCGGCATCTTGCTTTTGCTGGCGGGTAGGCGTCGGGGAGGTTTGAGTCTCGATGCGCATAGCGAAGTCTCGAAGGGCCGAAGTTTGCATTTCCTTACAATCTTCGGCCACCCCGATGGTGCGAATTGAGTTTGAATCCCCTCTGCAGCGGATGACTGCTAGGATGCAGGCTCGGCGCAGATTAGGGAAGCTATCACTTGCCCTGCAAGCGAGTTTTTGCGGTATACGCGGATTCTATTGCTGCATCGACCGTGTCCGCAGTTACCGTCATGTGCCCCATCTTTCGGCCTACTCGAGGTTCGCGCTTGCCATACAGATGCAGTTTCACGTCTGGGTTCGAGCATGCCGCTGCCCAATCAGGTATACTTGGTTCCCAGACATCTCCCAGCAGATTGATCATCGCGGAAGGACGAAGTTGCCTCGTTGAACCCAACGGGAGGCCACAGATTGAGCGAACTTGCTGCTCGAATTGACAGGTTACGTGCGAATCGATGGTCAGGTGGCCTGAGTTGTGGGGACGTGGGGCTAGTTCATTGATGAGCAGCGCATCACCAGGAGCGAGAAAGAACTCAACGCACAAAACGCCTACAACATCCAACTCGGTCAAAACGGCCTTGGCGATTTCCATGGCTTCAGCCGTGGCCTTCTCGGAGAGGCGACCAGGCGAAACCGAGACATCCAGAATGTGATTCACATGGATGTTTTCAATCGGCGTGTAGCACTCGACATTGCCATCCAGGCCGCGGGCAGCGACCACCGAAAACTCTTTTTCGAAGTGGACCAACTGCTCGAGGATGGCTTCCTGCTTCAGTTCGTCCTGCCAAGCGGTAATCAGCTCTTCGCGATTGGCAACTTTGACTTGCCCTTTGCCGTCGTAGCCCCAGGCCGCCGTCTTTAGCACGCCTGGTAGTAGCTCGTCTGGGACTGTGTCGAGGTCGGCGGCTTCACGAATCGGATGAAAGTTGGCGACAGGAAAGCCATGATCACGGAGAAACGATTTTTCTCGGATACGATGTTGCGTCGTATGCAGAACGCGGCCGGCTGGCCGGACAGGTACCTTCTCGTTGACGACATCGACCGTTGTCAGCGGGACGTTTTCAAACTCAAACGTTACGACATCGACTTGTTCAGCAAAGCGGGCGACTGCGTCCAGGTCGTTGTAGCTGGCCGTCACTTCGACATCGGCAACTTGCCCTGTCGGAGTATCCGTTTCAGGAGAAAGAACATGAACGCGGTAGCCCATGCGGCGCGCGGCGATGGCAAACATGCGGCCCAATTGCCCGCTGCCCAGCACTCCGAGGGTTCCGCCGGGAAGAATGGTCTTTGTCACAATTGCGAATCCTCGAGAACTTTCTGCGTTTGTTCTTCCTGAAACTTGGCCAGCCGCTCTTGGAGATCGGTGTCGGTGGTTGCCAGAATTCTTACGGCCAAGAGGCCTGCGTTCTTTGCACCGGCATCGCCGATTGCCAATGTGCCAACGGGAATACCGCCAGGCATCTGCACGATCGAGAGCAACGAGTCGAGACCATTCAGGGCACGGCTCTTTACTGGGACGCCCAAAACCGGAAGTGTCGTTTGGGAAGCAACCATGCCCGGCAAATGAGCGGCCCCGCCTGCACCGGCGATAATGATCTTGATTCCGCGGCTTTGCGCGGTGGTGGCATATTCGTTCATCCACGCCGGGGTACGATGCGCGGAAACGACCCGCTTTTCGTACGGGACCTTGAACGATTCCAAAATCTCGCAGGCATTCCGCATGGTTTCCCAGTCGGACTTGCTGCCCATAATCACGCCAACCAGCGGCTGGTCTGCTTGGGACATTCCTGGCACTCTCCATCGTCGGTTTCGGCTAAGCATCAGCGAAACGTCGCGATGCTCCTAAGGTCAAATATTACCCCGAAACGCGACTTCTCGCACGGGGATATGGTTCGCCAAGAGGGCCATTTCCGGTACCGTCCCCAGCATTTTTTGGAAAAGACGCAAAGAATGCAGGTTATAGATTTTCCGTGCCTTGCACAAAAAAACAGTGAAGGCCCGGGGGGAGCCCTTCACTGCGAGGGGGAGAGATTCGGGGCTTCTAAAGTTCTGAGTGCGATTTCGTATCTGGTATATCGTTTGAGACATGCAGCACAATCTTTCCAACGACGTGCCCTCCTTCGCTTTTTCGGTGCGCAGCGGTAACTTCATTGAGTGGAAATACGGTATCAATCACCGTTCTTAGTTTCCCTTCGTTTGCCAGTGCAGCAAGAGACTTCAGGATGTCACCGTCAGGCCGAGCCAGAACGACATGACACGATTGCTTTTGAAACTTGGAAATCATTGTCATGCCCACGCTTTCCACGGATGGAAGGGTCGCGATGTAATGCCCTTCGGGCTTCAGAATGCGCCGACACTCATGGAACGTCGATTTGCTGACGGCATCGAATACGATGTCAAATGATCGACCAATCCGAGTAAACGGCGTGGCGTGGTAATCAATTGTTTCGTCTGCACCCAAATCACGCACGAGTGCATGGTTATCCGAACTACAAACGGCAGTTACTTTCGCCCCAAGTGCTTTCGCAATTTGGACGGCGAACGTGCCGACCCCGCCTGACGCCCCATTAATCAAGACATCATCGCCGGCATGAAGTTTTCCGAGTTTGACGAGCGCTTTCCACGCCGTGGTCGCAGCAAGCGGAATCCCGGCGGCTTCATCGTAGGAACAATTCTCAGGCTTCGTAACAATGACTTTCGAGTCAACGGCAATGTATTCGGCGTAACCTCCCCCGAAGGTCTTGTCTGAGAATGCCATTACTGGGTCACCGATATTCCAGCCCTGCTGCTTGGCGGTGTAGCCGACTTCGGTTATTTCTCCGGCAACGTCAAAGCCAAGAACAGCCGGCAGTTGTTCCGGGAGAATCCACTTCAACATGCCCTGGCGGATTTTCCAATCAATCGGATTGACGCTGGCAGCATGAACGCGAATGAGGACTTGGTCTGCTGTGATCTTGGGCCGTGAGATGCTATTGAGCTTCAAGTTTTCTTCGCTGCCATATTGCTCAAGGACAACGGCTTGCATCAGGTGAGTGTGCACTTCGGAATCTGCTTCTGCTGTGGCCACAGGAATTCTCCTTGCTTGTTACGATTTAACCCGCGAGAAGTCTGGGGGCTTTACGATATCGTCGAGTTGTAACTCGGAGGATCGCTTGCCGGAAACGTTTCTTCCAACGCTTCCTGGACCTCATCGTCTCGGTGGGCTGTTGCCGAGATGTTGATTTTTCGACCGCTATGGGAACTTGTTTTGGCGGTCAATGACGTCACCAGAACTACGCTGTCCATCTGGGCTTCGACCCGGAAGGGGCAACCTGCCGGGACGTGCAAGAGTTGGTTGGGCTCCAGTACGTGGTGATGATCATGAACCTTGGCGTCGAGCTTCCCCACGACGCAGAAAATCAAGACCTCACCTGTCGAAGCGTGAGTGTTGAGGTGCTCAGATTCTTTCAGCGGAAGGTATCGCGCCTGTGCTTTCACCTGGGCGAGTGCGTCTGACGGGAGTTCAATCACCGGTGTCGTTTCTCCGAGACGCGGTAAATCAGCAATCGCAAAGTTTGTAGATGATATAGACATGACTAACTCCTTATTCGAGTGCACGCTATCTATCTAGGGTGCACATTGCATACCAATGCCAAAATGGCGGTTGGCTTGCTGAGGAGTAATGCTCACTCGTGTCAGGAGATAAGGAAATTGCCGATGGCCCGGTATTTGCCGTTCAAAGACGGCAGGCGTGTGATTTCAGAGCAATGCAAACGCCATGCTGATTCCCAAACTTTGTAATGGCAAACGGTCGACCATCTTGAGCGGATGGTGACCACACGACTGCATGGAAACGTCAATAGATAGTTGGTTGCTGGTTATTCCGGGTCAGGCTTGCCAAAACCACCTCCGCCGGGCGTCTTTAGAATAAGCACGTCTCCGGCGCTTAACGACATGCTGACGGTATTAGGTAAATGAGCGACTGGCGTTTTCTGTCGCTGAAGGAGGTTCTCTCCGCACGCACCTGCTTGACCTCCGTCGAGTCCGTATGGTGCGAAGGGACCGCGGCGTTGGGTAAGTAGGGAAACGTCGAGCGGCCGCAAGAATTCGATCTCGCGGATAATCCCATCACCACCACGATGGTGACCTGCTCCTCCTGAACCACGGCGGATGGCAAAACGGCGGATCCTGGCCGGAAAACGGAGCTCAAAGACCTCGACATCGGTGAGCCGAGTGTTGGTCATGTGGGTATGAACCGCCGATGCGCCGGGGGCGTTTCGTGTTGCCCCGGCTCCACCGCAGATTGTTTCATAATAACCAAACGTTGCGTCGCCGAAGGTCAGGTTGTTCATGGTTCCTTGGCTGGCGGCTGCGATCCCGAGCGCACCCAAAAGGACGTCGACGATACGCTGCGATGTTTCGACGTTGCCCCCGGCCACGGCCGCGCACTTTTCGGGACTTTCAAACTTCGGAGGATTGAGGAAGCACTCAGGCAGGATAATCTCTACCGGTTCGAGCACCCCCTGATTCAAGGGGATGTCTTCATCGAGCAGGCACCGCAAACAGTACATCACGGCTGCCGTTACGATCGCTCGGTTCGCATTGAGGTTGCCAGGCAGTACTGGCCCAGTGCCAGAGAAGTCGATCGACGCGGTTTCTCCCTTCAGATCGATTGCCACACGCAACGGAGAGCCATCGTCCAGGTGGTCGACAAACTCGTAGCGACCTGGCGGAATCTTTGCGAGTGCGGCTCGTGTTTTTGTCGAGGCCGCCGTCTGAATGTGTTTCGCATAAGCCACTACCCTCTCTAGCGTATATTGCTGGACCATACGTTTGAGGTCTTCGATGCCGTGATGATTGGCTGCGATCTGGGCGGCAATATCGGCGAGATTGTCAGAAACCTTGCGAGAGGGAAACGGTGCCTCGGTGAGAAGTTGTTCCAGTGTATCCCAATGCGGAGTGCCTGCATCAATGAGACGAAAGTTCTCGATCAAGACACCTTCCTCGGCCAGGTTTTTCGAGCCAGATGGCATTGAACCGGCGGCAATGCCTCCGATCTCGGCATGGTGAGCCCTGCTGGCGGCAAAGAATGTTGGTCGGTCGTCGGAGTCATCCACGAACATGGGCGTAATGACCGTAATATCAGGCAGATGGGAGCCGCCATGATACGGATCATTCGTAACGAAAACATCCCCATCTTTCATGACCAAGTGGCTAGCGATGGTCGCCTTGACCGTCTCGAACATGGCACCCAGGTGAACGGGAATATGCGGAGCGTTCGCGATCAGGTCGCCCGACGAAGTGAATAAAGCACAACTAAAGTCGAGACGCTCCTTGACGTTCACGCTGACAGACGTGTTTTGCAGAGCGACGCCCATTTGCTCGGCAATTGACGCGAATTGATTGTTCA
Source organism: Blastopirellula marina (assembly GCF_002967715.1). Classification (NCBI taxonomy): domain Bacteria; kingdom Pseudomonadati; phylum Planctomycetota; class Planctomycetia; order Pirellulales; family Pirellulaceae; genus Blastopirellula; species Blastopirellula marina. The sequence continues at coordinate 112,296 of NZ_PUIA01000057.1, read as the reverse complement.
GGATCTCCAGCAGGACAGGGTCTGGGGTGTCGAGCGAATCCAATGACTCCTTACGGCCTGATTTGTCTTGATCATCAATTCGCCGGGCAAGCAGTTCCCCCTCGGACAGAAGTTCTGCTTCCCAGCCTGGGTCGATAACCGTTGTTGCCAATGACTCTGAGATCAGGGCCGGCCCTACAATCCTTGCCCCTGGGCTGAGCTTGTCGCGGTCGTAGACCTTGGTTTTGAATTGCTTTCCCTGAAAGAGAAGTGGGACAATCTGGGCTGAGTCTGGTTCGTACGGTACCTGAGACTTGCTGGGAAGGGAGTCGGCTGTGCCGTGGCTAATCGCTTCGACACGTGCCGCAACGACTTCGATGGGATGTTCTACCCGCGCATAGCCGTAGCGACGGCGATGTTCTTCGTGGTACCGTGTTTCTAAGGTGGCAATGGGATCCGCGTCGATCGTTAGTGAGGCTTCGAGCCCTCGATAACGTAGTTCAACTTGCTTCCGATAGGAAATCGTTTGAGGGTCAACTTCTTCTTCGCAGAGCTGAGCCGTAGCAGATTGCTTTAATGCTTCGAAGGACGCCTCCAATTCGGGCATTATTTCGTCTAACGCCAAATAAAAAGGCTGAGTCGCAAACCGCGATGTATCTGCGGCTCCAATTCCTACCGCGCTGAGGATACCTGCACTGGGGTGAAACAACAGTTGCCAGGCACCGAGGATTTCGGCCACCGCACAGGCATGCTGTCCAGCAGCTCCGCCGAAGGGGACAAGCAGGTAGGATCGCGGGTCGTAGCCTTTGGCGACCGAAATGGTGCGAATCGCTTCAGCGATATTGGCATTGGCAATCTGTAGGAAACCAGCGGCGAGCTCTAACGATGTACGTTTCTGCCCTGTTGCTGCTTCTACCTGGGCGCAGACTTCCGCTAACCGCCGATCAACAGCTTCGGTATCGAGTGGAAAAGGGAGCCGGGCAGCTTGCAGCTTACCGAGGGCGAAATTGATATCAGTAACGGTTAAAGGGCCTCCCCGGCCATAGCAAGCCGGTCCGGGATCGGCACCGGCGCTCGCGGGGCCCACCACTAATTTCACACCGTCGAACCAGCAGATCGAGCCCCCGCCAGCCGCGACCGTCTCGATAGCCATCATCGGAGCGACGATTCGCACGCCTGCCTTTTCGGTTTCAAACTGGCGCTCGTAGGTTCCTTCGAAACGGGACACATCGGTGCTGGTGCCTCCCATGTCGAAGCCGATCGCTTTGTCAAAGCCAGCCGATTTCGCAGCCGCAGCGAACCCGACGACGCCACCCGCAGGCCCCGATAGAATGCTGTCCTTGCCAGAGAACGACTCGGCAGTCACTAAACTCCCGGCGGAAGTTAAAAGGCGAAGTTGGCTGCCGGGACCTAACTTGGATTGGATTTGTTCGACGTATTTTCTGAGGATTGGATTGAGGTACGCGTCCACAACGGTAGTATCCCCGCGGGAAACGATTTTGATCAGCGGAGCGACCGCGTGGGAAACACTGATGTCCGTAAACCCGAGCTCGGTTGCAATTCTCTGGGCGATCATTTCGTGCTTGGGTTCGCGATAAGCGTGCAGGAAGCAAATCGCGATGCTGCGAATGCCTGACGTGTAGAGCTCGCGAATCTTTTCTTTCAGGTCGGCCTCATCAAGCGGTGTAAGCGTATTGCCGTGAGCATCGATTCGCTCTCGCGCCTCAACAATTCTCGACACAAGTGAGGAAGGCTTCTTGATATCCAGATTGAAAAGATGAGGGCGACTTTGCGAACCGATCTCCAGAATGTCGGCAAAACCTTCGGTAATGACCAGTCCGACATTGGCACCGGTTCTCGTCAGCAAGGCATTCGTACCCCGCGTTGTTCCCAGGCGAACGTTCACTGCGGGAATGGGATCGCTAAGGGACAGTCCAAGCAAGTATCGAATCGATAGTAGCGGTGCCTCCTCTTTGCCACTCAGTTGATAGACACTTCCGACTTGTGGCAACGCGACAAGCGGGCTTGCCAGTTTCAATTGACCGTTTGTCGCATCAAATTCGGAAACGACCTTCGCGTCAATACACTCGCCATGGTGATTGAACAGTTCAAGTAGATAGCCACGCCAGACGCCGGGAGGGTCATCGCACCGAATCGGATCGATGATCACATCGTGCGAGCTTCCTTCTCCAATAGTCCCCTGGATCTTGCCAGAACTTAGAACTTTTTTTTGGCGGGGCGGTCGACCTGGGAGGTGTAACAGGCAGTCGGTGAACGTTCCCCCAACATCTATCCAGAACTCAGGTCGCATTTATCCGTCGCAATTGGCTATGAGAATCAAAGAGTATTCAATGAAGCTCTTATGATAGGCCAAAATAATGCTTAGAGGCTGTTTCAAAACCCTGACGTTATAAGCTTGCGCCAGGTAACGATTTACGTTACACCTACCATCAAAAGGAGTCCTTCGATGGCTGGTAAACGTGAAGTGCTGCTCACCGACGAGCAGTGGGATATGGTGAAACCGTTCATTCCTGAGGTCCCGAGAACACGGCGTGGCGGCAGGCCTCGGGCGGACGATCGGGCCTGTTTTGAAGGCATTTTATGGGTGCTTCGCAGCGGAGCACGCTGGAAGGATCTGCCGGACTGGTATCCATCGCCAAGCACTTGCTGGCGGCGACTAGCAGAGTGGGAAGAAGCGGGCGTCTTCGTCGACATGTGGCATGCGTTCATCGATGAGCTTGACGAACAAGGCCGCATCAACTGGGACGAAGTGTTTATGGACGGCAGCTTTGCTCCGGCAAAAAAAGGGGCCACGACGTGGGTAAAACCAAACGTGGAAAAGGTACAAAGTGGATGGTGGTGGCAGATGGCCAAGGAGTACCTCTGGCATGTTCCGTCCACTCGGCGTCGAAAGCGGAAGTGAGGCTGGCCGAAGAGACGCTGCAAAAAGCGAAATTTCCCGAGAAGCCAACGCCTGTGGTCGCCGACAAAGCGTACGACAGTGACAAGTTGCGAGAAGAATTGGCTGAGCAGAACTGGGAACTGGTATGTCCGCACCGCAAGAACCGCAAACGAAAGCCTCGGCAGGACGGCCGCAAACTGCGAAGATACCGCCGCCGCTGGATCGTCGAACGAACGATCTCGTGGATCGGCAACTTCCGTCGACTTGTCGTGCGGTACGAACATCACTCGTGGATTTACCAGGCCTTCATGCACGTAGCGTGCGGGCTCATTTGTTTACGTAGGTTTTGAAACAGCCTCTAGGAGGAAGGACCGTCGGCACTTCGGGAAATCTGATCGATATATCGAGATAGCAGTTCGTGTGACTCGTCCAGCGAATAGTGAAATGGGTCGTGTTTGAGGCTGACAAAAATCTGATCCGCCGAAGTACAGACGCAAAACGCGGCAGCCGTATTAGGCCGGCAGGGAGGAGTACCGGTGAGCCCATCGTAAACAAGGTTACCTGCAACCAAACCGCCATCGGCCAGCGGAAGTTTGGCTTGGAACCGTCGCCAAGAGTTCCCGAAGTTCGTCAGGACCGCTGTTGAGAAGCACGAAGCCCCATTCAGCATCCATGGCAAAAGCCCCAGCGATTGCACTGCGGCGAGCCCACCGATGAAATGGCGAGACAGGTTGTCTTTACGAATCGCAGCGGTTTCTGGCGCAAGAGATCTTAGAAGGTCATCTGACTTTCGAATGAGATTGCCTCGACGTGCCATAAACGCAAATCCAATGTCATTGGTGGTCGGCATTGCTGCGTCCCCTCGCCCACGTAGGCTTTGCGGCATAAGAATCCTCAAGTACTTCGAGCCAATATCGATCCCCTGGTCGGACATCCAATCGTGAAGTGTCACAAACAGGTCACGCAGTAGCACGTCGTTGACCGTGACCTTCTCCGCGGAAGTCCATTTGCGCATTGCCAACGTAGCCTCCGAGCCGACTGCCTTGGTGATATGGCCGTTCTGTTGCCGTGTGGTGTTTACGCCCAGTGGTCCACGCTTGGCGGTCAATGGCAGGGGACGTTGCATAAAGAAGTTGCTGGCCCCATAAATTCCGCAATAGACGTCGTAGAGGCCTCGCCTCCAACCAGGGCTTTCTAACGCTGAATTGCACCGGTTGAGTAGGCGTTCAGGCTCCCACTTCCTTGGCGGCACAAATTTTGTGCCTGGCGTGGCATTGTGATAGGCCGTTAGTAAATCTTCGACGAATGCAATCGAACCAACGCCATCCGAGGTGGCGTGGTGGAAGTGAAGCAGGATGGAGGATCGCTCGCTGCCTGATCTTACAAAGACCTTGATGCCAAGGTATTGGAAGAGATCGACAAACGCATCATAACCAGTCAAACAAGGAACACCATATTCGTTCCAATCGACCTCTGGCATACGATCGGTCAACTGCCATACCAGACCGAGCTTCTTGTCTTTGCGAACAAGGCTTTGAAAGAATGGGGCTCGCTGGACAGCAAAAGCAAGAGCTTCTTCGAATGGACTGCGTTCGATCGTGCCCTGAACGTGGACTTCGATGTCGCACATCATCGGGTACTGCGAACGTCCATCGGCGAGCATGAACGCTTCGACAGGTGAAAGAGGTAACGGGAACAGCTTGGCCAACTGAGACCTGGTTTCGGAGTTTGGCTGCATCGCAAGCTGTGACATGTAATTATCCTGGGCTATTCAACAATCAAGGAAGCTCTTTCACTTGGATCTTGCCTGCTGGGTTTCGTGGGAGCTTGTCAACAATGGCAATGTCGCGAGGACGCTTGTAGTAAACCAGGTGTTCGTCGCAGTAGGCTTTCAGGGCGGCCTCGTCGATTCCGTCGTTCACTGCGACGGCTGCTTTGACGATTTCTCCCTTGGACTTGAGTTGCCCAGCATAGACTTTGACTTCACGAACGCCGGGCATTGCCGCAATGACTTCTTCAACCTCGCACGGTACAACCTTCAGGCCTAGGATGTTGATCATTTCCCCGGTCCGGCCCCGGAGGTGGATCACGCCATCGTCGACGACTTTTGAAAGATCGCCTGTTTCGAAGAAGCCTTCAGCATCCCATGGCTGTAGAACCTCGCCGGTATCCGATAAATAGCCGGTCATCATGGAGGAACTCTTCACGTGAAGCTTGCCTACACCGGGTTCGAGGCCCAACTCATCAGCATTGGCAGGTGGGCGCACCCGAACCTCGACCCCATCCATCGGAGGTCCGACACGTCCATCGACATCTTGGCCGTCCGCGATCGTTGCTACCGCAATGCCGCCTGTTTCTGTGGTGCCATACAGGGGACAAACGGTCACACCGGTCTTTTTGCGGAATTGAACGGCTGATCGTTTAGGCATCATCGAGCCTGCGGTGAGCAACCACCGAAGGCGACCAAAATCGATCGCCCCGCCGAAGAGCAAGATATCGATGTGGGCAGGTACCATCGGCAGAACCGTGACCGGAAACTCGCGTAAGACACGGGTCAATTGCTTGATGCTGAACTTCGCCGTCGTAACGATGCTCGCTCCGGTTAAGAGGGGGACCATCGTTGTGACGCCGTAGCCATAGGCATGGCTCATGGGGGGAATCGCCATCAGGCAATCATCCTGGCAAATGGCCATTGTTGCCGTGTAGTGCCGAGCTTCTTCCATCGCCGGAAAGCCTGGCCGGAGGGCTATCTTGGGAAGGCCTGTGGAACCGGAGGTTGGATGAAGTGGCACACCACGCAGTTCAGGACCAGGAATATGTGTCGGCTCTGGAAAACGTCCCAGCAAGAGACTCCAGTCATCGCCTGCCAGAATCATGCCATGCTGTTCGAGCACCGATTCGGCTTGCTCGTCTCCTCCCGAGGAAATCAACCATTTCACGCCGAACCGTTGGGCATAGCGAGCCAACTCAGCCGGAGGCGTCATCACGTGAACCAGCAGGGGCGACGCTTCACAGGCGAGAAGAGCTGTGAGCGCCACCGGAAACATCGGTCCATTTGCGATCGTGACAAGAACGCGATCGCCGGCGGCGATGCCTTTCTGCTTTAACGTCTGCGTTAGCTGTTCGCGCAGGCGTTGGAATTGGTCGGAAGATACATTGCGGCCCTTATCTAAATCGAAAATCTGGCCGCGATAACTTTCCGCTGCCTCCAGTATGGGAGTAGGGCTCCATACTGAATTGGGCATTAACGTACCAGGCATTGGCGTGCACCTTCTTCCCAACGCTCTAAGACTTCATCGATGTCGCGCGACGAGTGAGCGGTGGATAGGAACATCGGTTCGAATTCATTGGGGTGGAAATAAACGCCTCGCTGCTGCATCCAGTGTTGGAACTGAATGTAGCGTTCGAAATCGGCGTGGCGTCGGACATCGCGATAATTGTAAAGTCCTTCGGTTTCTTCCTTGGTGATCATCGCTGCCATCAGAGGCCCCAGGTGATTGATCTGTGCCGGGATATTCAGCCGCGAATAGATATCCTTAATTCCTTTGGCTAGTTGATCAGATACCGCGTTCAAGTGCCCGTAGATTCCCTCTTTGTCGGCCAGAACGGTGTCGAGGACCGCCTCTGCAGCGGACATGACGATGGCATTGCCAGAGAACACGCCACCATGGAACAGTGGTCCTTTAACGATGCACTGCATCATTTCAGCCGACGCGCCAAAGGCACTGACCGGATAACCGCCCCCCATCGCCTTAGACATGACAGTAATGTCAGGGCTAACCAGGTAATGCTCTTGGGCACCACCCGGCGATACTCGCATCCCGGTAATCACTTCGTCGAAGATCAGCAGGGCACCGCAGTCGTGCGCCATTTCACGGGCCGTTGCCAGGTAGCCATCTTTGGGCATCAGCAAGCCGGCATTTCCAGAGATAGGTTCCATCATTACGGCACAGACTTCATCTCCGTGCTCGGCAAGTGCTCGTTCCAAGGCATCCAGGTCATTCCACTGGACGGTAATGACGTCCTTAATGCTGTCTCCCATGCCTGACGTACCCGGAATAGCCTGGCCGTAGCCCGTTTCGGGAAGATCTTCCAGCGGGGCGTGGTACTTGGTAAATACCGCTTCGCTCCAGCCGTGGTAGTGACCCTCGAACATGATCAGCTTGTTACGGCCGGTGAACGTTTTAGCGAGCCGGACAGCGGATGCACACGCTTCGGTCCCTGAGTTGGCAAAGCGAAGAAGCTCGATGCTGGGGAATAGCTTCTTGATTTTCTCTGCCACGCGCATTGTGACTTCTGTGGGAAATCCGAGTTGGCTTCCTTGTTCCGAGATTTGGCGATAGACGGCCTCGATCACGGCCTTGGGACGGTGCCCTAGAAGCAGTGGGCCGTACGACATGTTGAGGTCGATGTACTCGTTGCCGTCGACATCCCATAGTCGACATCCTTCCGCCCGATCGGCGACAAGCGGAATATGGTACGGCAGAACTCGCATGGTGCTGCTGTCTCCGCCGGCCAGGCTTTTCTTGGCGCGGTCGAGAACCTGCGAGCTTACTGAGCAATTGGTAGCTTCAAACTTGGAAACAGTACCGGACATGGCTAATTCCCCTTGGATTCGCTGACGATGTTGTCGATCGTGTTGTGTTTCTATTGGATGGAACGGGACGAAATCTCGGTCTTGGTGGTGGCCGAGAACTCTTGGAAACATCGGGCGATTTCTTCGGAACTGGTAGCATTTCCAGCTGTGAACAATCGTCCTGATTGCAATGCGGCTTCCCAGCTAAGTTGGCCGCGAGTAATACGATGGAATGTGTCGGAGTTCAAATAGCAGGTTGAACTGTCTCCGTTTTTGAGCCCAGATCCGACGCCCACCAGGCGGCCGTGGTCCAGGATCATGTGCCACTGACCACCGCCGTTGCCACTGATGCGGAGGCTGACATAGCGACGATCATCGGAGCTGTCTGGCGAACCGGAATGGTGCATCCAGGGAGACAGTTCTTCGGCGATCGGAAACTTACGGCGAACCGGTGTTTCTCTCGGCCAGCCGAAGTTTTTATCAATGGCATATTTCACCAGCAGGTCCATGAGTGGCTGATCGACCTGTGGGCACGGTAGGTGAGGCAAACTTGTTTCCGTGCGTGTGCTGTCGAAGGTTGGGTCGTCGCTCCAGTACGACTGATAGACTTTCATCTGATCGCGGAAAGAACTCATCATCTTTTTCGCGTCTTCAGTAAGCTTCGATTGATCAGCCGCATCGTGTTTGGCCAAGTCGAGAACCGCGTCACCGATGGATGCCAGCATGTCGGCGACGGTTGCCGCATTGGGATTGGTAAAGTGATAGGTCTCGCCATGCAGTTCTTCGCGAGCGATCACTTCGGTCATCGCCGCCGAGACCCAGTCGACTGGAACCAGATTCTTACGCTCGTCGCCTGAGAGTGCTAACGTACCGAGCCAGTCTCCTTGGGCGATCACGTCCCAAGGCAAGGTCGTCACCAGCGTATGCACCAGTCGCAGCGGCGTGTAAAAGCCGTGGTACGAGGTAGTGAATCCGGTCTGGGAGTCACCCACGATGATGGACGGACGGTGGACTGTTAATGTGTCGAAACCAGCGGCACGAACTTCTTTTTCGGCCGTGATCTTACTCGCTTCATAGTCATTGCTGGGAAGCTGGCCGACATCCAGTTCGTCTTCGCGAATCACTTCTCGACGTTGGCCGCAAACGTAGGCCGTCGAGACATGATGGAACTTGCGAATGCCGGTCTCTCGGCAAAGGTTGAGCATGTTGCGCGTGCCATGGATATTGCTACGCCATGGTTCGCCCTCTTCTTCTTCCGCATAAAAGGTCAGTGAGGCGGCCGAGTGAATTGCCGTATCGCAATATTCCTGAACCCACAGTTGGTCATCCGGCGACAGTCCACACATTGGCTGCGTGATGTCTCCTTCAAGGACGATAGGCCGGACTAATGCATGCCCTAGCTCCTTTTCCCAGTGGGTCATCGCCGTCTCGATACGACCGGCCGCCGATTCTATTCGTGACCGGCGCACGATGACCGCCAGCGGAACATCCGCCAATGTCAGATCGCGAAGTAAATAGCGGCCAAGTAAGCCTGTGCCGCCAGTTAACAGGTGATACTTCATAGTTGCTCTAACTTTGCCTGCCTAAACATGAACCGCCGCGCCGCCGTCGACGACCAGCGTTTCTCCTTGGACTAAGTCGGACAGTGGAGATGCGAGGAAGATCACCGCGTTGGCGATGTCTTCGATAGAAAGCATGCGGTCTCCCATCATGGTCTTGTCTTTGCGGTGGGCGAACATCTGATCCGCGCCCGGCAGTCGCTTAGTCGAATCGGTTTCGACTAGACCCGATTTAATGATGTTGACATTGACCCCCTTGTCGCCAACTTCAAGCGTCAGGTGACGTGCGAGGCTTTCCAGGGCGGCCTTGGAACTGCCAATCAATCCGTACCATGGCAAAGCCATGTCGCTGCCATGACTGCTGATGCCAATGACCTTCGCGCGACCTTGGCTCTTCTCCAAAAGCGGCAGTCCTGCCTGAACCAGGTACAACATGGCTAGCACGTTGGTGTGGTAGGTGTTTTCAAAATGCTTTTCATTCGCTGCCAGCAGAGGACGGAAGCCGCCGGTGGCCGCATTGCTGACGATGATATCCAGTTGTTGAATATGCTCGCCGATGTACTCCATCATCGATTCGACATCATCCTTCTGGCTGACGTCCGCCTTCACGACGAAAGAACGACGCCCCATCGCGCGAATCTCTTTGGCCGTCTCCATGGCTGCGGATCGGGAGGTCACGTAATTTACGATGACATCCGAACCTGCTTCTGCCAGCCGAAGTGCGCAAGCACGGCCCATGCCCCGCGAACTGCCGGTAACCAGTGCCATTTTTCCCGTCAAATCAATCATGAAGTCCTGCCCTTATAGCTAATCGGAATGGTGTCTCGTGGGGGCTGGCCGTGGCCGTTATTCACAGCCCGGTCAATATAGTTTTGAAAGTGGTAAACACGTTCTTCCCGTGTCGATATCAAACCACCCAAAGGCTGATCGACTGAATGCAGCCCTTGTTGAACCTGTGTCATTACCTGAGCATCTTCTTCGCCTACCTGGAACAAGAAGTCATTCGCCCAGCGGCTGATCAAGTAGCGATTCCAGAGTCGTCGCAATTTGCCTTTTTGACCGACGTGGCACATAAGACGAACGACCGATATCGATTGGTGTGGTGTGACGGGGATAACACACTCCACCCAGCGATAGAGCGACAAATGGGCGATCATTACATTGGGATAATGAGCGATATGGTGATACTCTGGGGTTCGCTCTCGACCTACTAGCCAATGCCCAAATTTATCCAGTGACGCTCGAAACGACTTCTCTTCGCTAAAGTCGACTTTAAGAGAGCTGCCCCATTCGTCCAGCTTGTGCTCGCAGTCTTCTTCGGATGGTGAGTCGCCAAACGTCTTTGGGTGTACCTCCGTCGTGTGGTAGGTTTCCAGTGCATTCTCGACCAGGCACTTCCAGTTCGCCTGAATCGGGCGATTGAGGACGGCGGCCGTATGCATTTCTGGCGAAAACCACTCCTGGTAAGTTGTGAACGTATCGCCCAGGAATTCCTGCAGCGATGGACCTTCGTCCGATAGATTGATAAAGATGAGCTCGCCGCAAGCTTCTGCTCGATACTTCTTCAGACCGAGCATCCCTTGCTTCAAGGGGCGGAATGATTTGGCATCAGGGATTTTGCGAACGTTGCCCGTCTCGTCGAATTGCCAGCCGTGATACTGACAGCGAAGCCGCTCGCAGGTGCCACACGAATCGCTACGTAACTTCGAATAGCGGTGCGAGCATACATTCAGGAAACAGTGAACCTGGTCATCGTAACGCCACAGAATGATCGGGCGCCCGTAGATCTCGAAGGTTACATAACTGCCGTTTTGGGGAAGTTCGCTCTTGAGGGCAACGGCATGCCACGCAGGAAGTAGAACGGCGTCGAGTTCCTTCTGCAGAACCTCTTCACTGGTATAGCAGTCACGGGAAAGGATTTGCGGGTGGTGCTGTGTGCTTAGGAACATAGCATCACCTCCTGGGCAATGTTTTCGCTCCATACCGCGGCGATTGCCCCATTGATGGTCGTGCGAGTCCACATGGTCAATGGCTCTGCTGCTATGCCGTTGATCCGACTGAAGACTCGATTTCGATCCATCGAGACAAGCTCAACCAAGCGAGGGTTCCATTTGCTGCCTTGACCACAAGCCTTGAAGATCGCTTCCTTCAATGCCCAGGCAATCGGCAGGCGGCTAGGGGCATCGGTTTGAATCCACTTTGCTTCCTGGTCAGTGAACCAGCGAGATCGAAAGGTGGATGCTTCAGGGATATCGGTGACGACGTCAACTCCAATTCGATCGCTACCATGTGACAGTCCGACGAGAATTGCACGGTTGCTATGCGAAATCGAAAGTCGGTACGAGGTTGCCAATCCGCTGATGGAAATGGTAGGCGATCTCCCGAGGCCGTCTTCGCCTCGAGAGAGGATTTCTACCTCACGCATTTGGTTCGTTTGCGTCGAGCGAGTCAGTATACGCTTGGCGACCCAGCGTCCGGCCAGCCACTGGTTACGTCGCGACAGGTCTTTCCAGAAGGAAAGCTCGGACATTTCCAGATCGGTCAACCAGGATAGCGTGGCTGGGATGCTCAGCTTCTCGAAATTCGCGACATAACGAACAATACGCGGGAAGGTTGAAATCATTGGACCTCCCCTCGCATGAGAATCACTTTTTCGTAGCCGGTGGCCTTGAGGATGACGGTTCCGTCCTGACCAACGACAACCATATCGTACAAAGCAGACTTCTCCGCAATGTTGCGACAGGTGAAATGAACGTAGCAGTTCTCGCCATCTTGAGGCACGCGGCCTAGTTCAAGTAGCTCGATCTTGCGTGGTAGTGACACGGCCCCTTCGCCGTGCAAATACAAATGACAACCGCACGCGTAAAGAGCCGAGTCGAGAACACATGAGGGAATAACCCACCCGTCTCGTTTGGACTCGCCAGTCAAATCCACCAGAGGCTGAGCGAGAATATGGCCCCAGCCACTCGTGGAATCGCAGCTAATCGCTTTCAAGCAGCGGTAGGGTTGTCCATGGTAAATCGCGCTGTCTTCCGGGTATTCAACGGCGTGCCACTCGGTTGGGAATGTGGGCAGTGAAGTGGTCAGCGTCGAAGGCGTGTCCGCGACAACGGCGGTGGCTTCAAGATAGAGTCGGTCCTTTTGAATCAAGCCCCCGGTCCGATTACGGAAATCACAGGTCCAGCGGCAATGGACAAGCTGATCGTCAAGCACGATGCCCCGGGCCTGAGCCGTTTGCGGCTTGTCGGTGTGGAACACCAAGCCATCCATCATATCGACATCGCGGAATGCGACCACTGTTTTGCCGGTAGCAAGTACCGCCGCTTCGCGAAGAGCTTCCAAGGTCGCCACGACAGGCATGATCGGTTTGCCACGCAGGCGATGTTGGATCAGGAAGGGGTCGGCCGTAGGGTCGAGCGGAACGTCTCCGATCAATTCATTGCCTTCGCGACGGGTGGTCTGGATCAGCGGAACGTCGCTGGCCTCTTCTCCCGAACGCGGTTGGAATTCACCAAGAGGGTACTGCTCTTCCGGGTAGAACATGGGATAGAAGTCGCCGAACGTATAGAGCGTTTCGGCTTTCATTCCACCGCCAGCCATTTCCTCTTCCAACCGGCGAACACCTTCTTCCGGCAGCATGTATTTCATCTTCATCACGCTGCGCGGACCCCAGGCAAACCGGGACAGGGTAGCAATGCCAGCCCCTTCCCAAGATTCCCAATGGATGCAGATCGTCGTGCATTCAGGACGGGCCTTGCGATGCCAGTCGAGAGCCTTCGACATCGAATCATTGCCAGCCGCATAGTCGCTAAGCCCATTGCCGCCGAATCGACCGCTGATCGAACCAAAGCCGATGCAGTGGGTTAGCGGATCATTCTTGGTGAGCGCCAGAAGATGCAAGAGTCCATCGAACTTCGTACGAACCAGTTTCTCAACGAAACCACGTCGCTTGTGTTCGAATCGACCTGGCTCGATGAGCCCGGCACCATGCATGAGACCTGTAACGGGACCGTCAGTTGCCCGAACCTTTTCCAGTGCAGCCGCAAGCTCTTCTCGGCTGGTCACATCGCATTGATGGTAAGTTGCCTGGATACCTGCTTCCGCAAACTTCTGCAGGTTATTGAAGATCTCGCAATCCTTCAGCACACGATCCCAGGCTGCTCCAGGAGATTGCCCTTCGGCAACTGCCTGGCGGGTAATCTGGGTCTTGTACGTCTTGAGTTGCTCCTCATCGAAGTTGCGCCAAGGCGCATTGTCAATTGGAGGCGGGCTCTTTCCGAAGAGATGGAGCTTCCAGCCATATCGCCGGGCAAGTTCTCGCGCCGCGATTGCCGTAATGCCTCGAGCACCACCGGTAACTACCCAGACACCACCTCTGGGAATGTTGGCAGCCGGTCCTAGTGGAAGATCAACTGAAATCGGGCGAACGACACTTCGTTTGCCAGCTACCCAGCTAACTTCCACCTCAGGACGATCCGCAGCCGCTTCACGAAGCAGAGCATCGACGACCGTCTGTGAAGAATCGCTCGAGGGAGCATCAAGCACCTTGCAGCGGGCGGCTCGCTGTTCTCGCCTCGAGTCTTCAATGTGCAGCGATTTGACGAAACCGGCCATACCGCCACCATCTGGCAGCGTCACGGTTGACTCAAAGCCAAAATCCCCCCCAAGACTCGTTGCGCCAACAAGCAAGCCTGGGCCGTGTTCGGGCGACTTGATCAGTCGTTTGTACCAACTTTGGGCAATGAAAAATGGGGCGATGATACCATCATGACGCCGTTTTTCGATCGCTTCGCTTGAAAGTATATCCCCTTGGACGGCATCACGACCCGATAACAAGAACAAATGACCTGCTGGACGATCGGGATGGAGCCCTTCGACTTTCGCCAGCAGGGCATCAAGGTCTTGCTCAGTGCCAAATCGGTAGACTTCAGCGCCGAGGTCCTGCAATTTTGCTTCCAGAGCGATAGCGTCCGCATTGCCACCAACGATCCAGGCCGGCCTGGTGAACGTCGGAGTTGCTGGGCTATTGGCAGGCAGTGGAGCTTCAATCAGCCTGAGCTCGCAGCGCTGGGTACGAAGTTGAACCGATACATCGGCTGGAGCAAGGGGCTCCGTAGAAACGGGGGACGGTGTCGTCTCTTGAGATGGTGCTTCTCGCTTACTTTCAGCTAACTGACCAAGTCCGTCGGCAAATCGCTGCCAATGGCGGCGCTCGGTTATCAGAATCTCGCTTCGCGGCGTGTCGGCCTCGATTTCGCGAATGAAGTGCCCTAGCCCCTCGGCAAGTGGCATCAGGTTCAAATCGCTCTTCTCTTGCAGAACGCTTTGAGTTTCCGGACGAGCGGCCATGCCGACTTCGTCCCAACCATGCCAGTGGAAGCCGACCGCACGAACCCACGGGCGCTGACGACGGTAGGCACCAATCAGTTTGCACAGCAAATCACTGGCCTGGCAGTAGTCGGCCTGGCCGAAGCTACCGAGGCGACCGGCGATCGAGCCGAAACCGATCACATGCCGAATTGGATCCCTTTGGGTAAGAGCAGCCAAGTGAACCAAGCCGCCTGCCTTGATCCCAAGCGTGGCATTGACGACGTCGAGCCGTTTCTTCTCGAAGCGACATGACTTATCAATACCGGCTCCTTGCAAGATCCCGGCAATTGGTCCATCCGTACGTCGAATGTGTTCAAGCACGCTAGCCAGCGAATCGCGATTAGATACGTCGCACACATGGTAGCTTGCTGAAACGCCTGCGGCTTCGAAGGCTCGCAGCGAATGGTCAATTTCCAGGCTCTTCTGCACACGTTCCCATGCTTGGGGAGCCGTTTGACCTGCCTTGCGGGCGGCGATCATCGTTTCCGCTTTGAGCTTCTTCAGTCCATCTTCGTCCAGTGTGCGCCAGCTTGGATCGATTTCGGGCAGGGGACTGCTACCCAGTAGATGCAGTCGCACGCCATATCGTTTACCCAATTCCAAAGCACAAGCGGCAGTGATGCCACGAGCACCACCGGTTACGATCCATGCTCCGTGAGGAAGGTCTGAATCGGCAGCGACGCTTTCGGCGGCAATGTCGACAGCATAGGGGACGCGGCGTGAACCACCGGACCACGAGACTTCGTAGTCTAGGTTCCCGGAGGCCAGTTCACGAATAATGTCTTCGGCAATCTGACGGGGGTAATCGCTTGCGGAGGTGTCGAACGCTTTCACGCGAGGGCCTTGGCCTCCACGCATCACGGTGTACTCGATGAAGATGGCCTTCATTAGCCCAGTCAACGCGCCGCTATGAGCACCGATCGATCCAGAGCTAAAGCCAAAGTCACCACCGAGAGAAGTTACGGCAACGACGGTGGCCTGGGGTAACCAACCTTGCTTGTCCGCGATCGCTAGCCACTTCTGGCAGACGAATAGCGGTGTTTCCATGGTGAACCGCTGTTGCGATTTCCACTTCGCTTCATCGAATAAGGCGACAGTTGGATCGCCATCGCGACCCGTTGTGATAAACAGGTGTGGCGCTGGTCCCGCCTCGCAGATCGCTTCCACTTGCGAAGCGGCAGCGTCCAGGTCTAACGAATCGGCGATTTGAAAGGCTACGACACCAGCTTCCGTTAGGTTCGCCAGTAACGCGTCAGCCATGGGGCCTGCGCCCAGTACGATGGCTGCCCCCTGCCACGCCATGCTTGCTACTGCTGAAGCAGGCAAAGGGGCATCCCGCATTTCCATCTCGAAGCGGGCCGTAACCTTCGGTGGCGTAAGAGGGAGGCGATTGACCTTTCTCTGGATGCGCACCGGTGGCTCTGGCATTGTTTCCAGCGAGGCGAGGTCGAAAGTGACTTCTGTGGATTTACCAAGACATTGCTTTACGCGAAGCTTGTTGTGGGCATAGTCGAAGGTGATGACCAGAGCTTCTTGGTTATCTTGTTCGATAAGCTGGCTCGCCTTTTCATCGTCCCAATCAGGGTCGGACATCGAGAGAGACGAAACGCCTGAAACAGCGGCCAATTCAGGCCGACGCTGCCGGGCAACGGGCGCGTCACTCGCGATGTTTACACCTTGGCGGGTAAGTTCAATCGTTGCCAGACGCTGCGTGCTCGGCTCGCTGAAAGTGATGCTCCCGTAGAATGATCTGTTATGCAAGGACGTTGCATCGATGGCATCTTCGAGCGATGACGACGTACCTAAAATTTGAAACAGATCAGGATCACCACACGAAGTTGCTGCCAGGCCATCGCGATTGATCCCCCCCAGGCAATAGACCGTACCAATCGGAGTAACGCCGATGTGGGAGAGCCCGTCCACTGGTTGTCGCAAGAACGTTGCCAGGTGAATGGTGTCTCGCAGGGGGCCCATTGCCTGCGAGACAATTCTCGCCGAGTGCGTCATGCCAGCGTAATCACTTCCCTCTACAGCGACCTGCTCGGATTGGGAGAGGAGTTCCGCTGTGACGAAGTGATGGACGAGTAGATTTGCTAGAGGAGCCTCGACGGCATCGGCGATACCTTGCAGTTCATCCAGCTGATCTGGAGTGAGCAGCGTGTAGGCCTGCTGGCAGCGATGCGATCCCGGCAACTCATCGACCGATTCACCAACATACTCAGCGTATGTCTGTAAAGTTCGGCAGATTTCATTGCGGAACACGCTTCCATGGGTAAAACCCATTTCATAGGGTGTGCCCGCAAGTAGTTGCAGGGCTGAAGCGTCCTCATTCAACTCATTCTTTGAAATGTTCGTAGTCGCGACTTCCGCGGAAGCCAATGCTACGACCGGCGCGTTGGTTTTAGTTTCCCTGGCCGGCGCCGGAGCGGCCGGGGAAAAAGACGATGCCTCGTTGGCGTTGGAATTTGCCGACACTTGCTGGCCATTGGCCGACAGGAAGTCGAGCACGTGTCGTAGCGTTGGGAAGTCATCGAGCGACAACTCTGTGGCCGAGGTGCTGATCTCGAAGTATTCCTGTAGCTCGCCGAACAGCTGAGCTTTCTTGATGCTGTCGATGCCGAGGTCGGCTTCCAGATCGGCATCCAGGTCGACCACTTCCGGCGGATACCCGGTTTGTTCAACGACGAAGTTCACCAGAAACGATTCCAACTCGGCAGGGTTTGTCGCTGGCTGCATCGATGCTGCTGCCGTTCCATTGGCGGCCTCATGCGTCGTGCCGTTGGTCAGCGGCGCTGGTATGGGCGGGGAAGGTTCCGGTGGTGGTGGCGGAGCAGGTGCCATCACTGCAGATGGAGCAGAAGAGGTTGGTGCTTGTCCCGCCGCTTGACCGTTGGCCGCCAGGAAATCAACGACGTGACGCAGGGTCGGGAAGTCATCGAGCGAAAGTTCGGTGGCCGAGGTGCTGATCTCGAAGTATTCCTGAAGTTCACCAAACAGTTGGGCTTTCTTAATACTATCGATGCCGAGGTCGGCTTCGAGATCGGCATCCAGGTCGACCACTTCCGGTGGATACCCGGTTTGTTCAACGACGAAGTTCACCAGGAATGCTTCGAGTTCGGCAGGGCTTGTCGAGCCGGTCGGTGCCGCCGGTTCTGGCGTGACTGCTACAGTGGCAGGTGCGGCTACCGGAGGAACAATCGGTTGAGGTACCACAGCGGGAGGAGCTGCAATCGGTTCGGGAGTGGCTGCTGCTGGTGTGCTGGCCGCTTCCCCGTTTGCCGCCAGGAAATCAACGACGTGACGCAGGGTTGGGAAGTCATCGAGCGAAAGTTCGGTGGCCGAGGTGCTGATCTCGAAGTATTCTTGAAGTTCACCAAACAGTTGGGCTTTCTTGATACTGTCGATGCCAAGGTCGGCTTCCAGGTCGGCATCCAGGTCGACCACTTCCGGTGGGTAGCCGGTTTGCTCGACGACAAAGTTCACCAGGAATTTCTCGAGATCTACTGCATTGGATTTCGGGGCCGTCTTCGTCGCGGCTCCATTGGCCGATCCGTTCACTGCCCCATTGGTGTGGTGGTTCCCAGTACCGTTCATTACCGGTGCCGCTAGTGGAACAACCGGTGGCGGGGCGACAGGTGCCGATGGGGGTGAAATAGGTGGGAGCGGTTTGGGGGGCGGAGGTGTTGGCGTCGATACCTTTGGCGGGCTGACTGGCTGAGCAGGTGCGACCGGAGGAGCAGGTTGTGCCGGCGGTGCGGCAGCCACAGGGCGGTCGGAAACGCCTCGCATCTTTGCTCGTCGACGTTCGGTCGCATCAAAGTGCGGAATATCGTCCATCAGGTTCATCTCGTGGGAAGGTGTTAACGCGGATTTCGCAGCACTCGGAAGTGCTGAAGAAGTTTCAGGTACAACGTTTGGTTTAGTTTGCGTAGGCTGAGCCGCAGCTTCACCGACGCCGAGGCAATTCAGCAGGGCTTGAACACCCAATATTGACTCCAATGCACTACGCTTGGGATTATCGACGGCGATGACGTTGGCATCGCCTGACAAGATCTTGCGGTTCAATTTCGTCAACGTCTGTTGAGGCCCGACTTCGACAAAGACGGTCGGGGCATCCTGATCAAGCTGCTCGATTAAAGGGACGTATTTGACCGGCGTGGTCAATTGAATACCCAGGTTTCGCTTGATCCGCTGTACATCGGTTACTTGTTGGTTGTCGACTGTGCTGACAAACATGGTCGACGGAGTTTCAAGCGTCGCTGTTTCCAGTGCTTGTTGTAGTAAACGGCTCGAGCCTGCCATGAGCGGCGTGTGAAATGCCGCTGGCACTGCCAGAATGCGAGCAGGAAAGGAATTCGCCTGCAATGCCGTAGCCAACTGCTGCAGAGCGACGAGTTTTCCACCGACAACCGTTTGGTCAGGAGCATTGAAGTTGGCCAAGTACGCCTGGCAGCCGCACTGCGCGATGAGAGTCTTGATCTCATCCGGAGCGGCAGTTGTTGCTAACAGGCCGGCATCGTTTTTTGAAGTTGCCAAAATTCCATCGCACCGTGCCTTGGTCATACGGATGACATCATCCAAGTTCCATACACCTGCGGCGTACAGTGCTGGGAACTCACCGTAGCTATGCCCCAACACCAGGTCGGGCGTGATGCCTTGCTGCTCGAGTGTTGCCAGGCAGGCAAGGTCGGCAAGGAGCATAGCGATCTGAGTTTCGAACACATCTTTGCCAAGCTGTGTAGGAGACTCCCAGGCCAACTGCGAAAACGTTGGGAAGCCTTGCCGCTGCATGGCGGCGTCTGCTTCTGCAATGGCATTGGCTGCTGCCGGTGAGATGACCGCCAACTCCTTTAGCATGCCTTCATACTGCGAGCCTTGCCCGGGAAATACAAAGACAACACGCGGAGGTGTTTGCGGCCGCTGACGATAGAAGATGCCTTGCTGTTCCAGAACCTGCCGTGCCGAGGCATTCCCCAGTTGGCTGGTCGCCATGGCGAGCTTCTTGGCCAAGCTGGCCAGACTGTCCGCAACAATCGCAAGACGAAACGCATCACCCTGCGAGAACTTGATCGATGCCGCATTACTCCAGATCGATTCGGCGTTATTCACCGTTTCCGAGAGACGCTCAAGCAATTGTTGGTGGCTTGAAGCACCGAGCCGAATAATCTTTGCGTCGGTCGACACGGGGGCTTTATCAACGGTGGGGGCAGCTACTTGGGGCTTTGGCGTAACGTGCGAACCGTTGTCCAGCAGTAGGTAGAAAGCTTGCCCTTTGGCCCAGTTGGCAACACCACCAAGGCCTCGATGGCTTAGCTTAGTATTTCCACGGAGCACGGTTTCCAGGTTGGGGCCAGCTCCCTTTCTCACACCAATCCCTTGGGCGACTTCCTGCTTTTGTGATTCGAGCGCGGCTTTGACCAATGCCAGGACGGGACCGCCGCCGCCCATTTGACCGAACTGGGCAGTCGTCGATGCGAGGTTGAGAGGATGCTGCCGCGCACCTTCCACGTGGGAATGAGCGAGCATCGCAAGTGATGACGAGCTTACTTCGGCTCGCTCGTCCGTTTCGATATCAACAAACTCGACTTCCGCTGGATCGATACCGGCCATAGCCGAGGACCGCTGAATGGCCAGACGTATGGCTTCTGCAGGGTTGTCATGTGTACCGGTGCCAAGGCCGCGAATGACGGCACGAATCTTGTCTCCGTCACGGCGAGCATCGGCCAGACGTTTCAGAACAACGACCGCGACACCTTCGCTGGGGACAATGCCATTGAAGTCCGCGTCCCACACGTTCTTAGCATGGCCATCGTTACTAAGGATTCCGGCAGCCTTGTGTCCATCGTAAATCGTCGGACCCATGCGGCGTTGGCCAGCGGCACATATCATTAGGTCGTTGTCGCCCGATAGCAGCGAATCGATGCATAGGGCAATGCCTGACATACCACTGGTGGCACCACTGTCGATCGCGACCGCTCCACCTTTGAGATCAAGTGTTTTACTGATTCGCGATGCCAACGTGCTGCTGGTAAAGCTGCCCGTTTCATCAACGAGTGCAGGCCACTTCTTTACGAGAAGATTGCTGAAGTTCTCGTTGATGGCGTTGATTTGCTCGGGCGATAATCCCTTTTCCCCCAGTCGACGCGAGAGGATTGCCTGCATTTCGGGGATGCGAAGTCCCATTTCGAGTTGATCAGAGAAGTCTCCGCCGAATTCGGTGCAAACGACCACGCCGGCCAGTTCTTTCGGGATCGAGTCGCGATCGTAGCCTGCATCGGCCAGGGCCTTTTCGCTGGCATCGAGGAACATGAACTGCAGCGGGTCGGCTTCTTGTACTTGCTTGGGAGGAACGCGATGTTTCCGCCAGTCGTATTCGTATTTTTCAATGAAGCCGCCCACGGGAACGTAGCCTTCTCGGCTGGCTCGCTCGCGTGATTGAGGCGACCAGCGATCTCCAGGCGGTTGGCCTTTGGGATCGGTACCTGATTCAACAAGATTCCAGAACTGATCGAGTTCGTCGGCCCCCGGGACGATACACCCCATGCCGATGACGGCAATCGCTCGATCGTCGGCGGATTCTTTGGCTGTTGTTCGTGGTCCGCAGATCTGTTCTGTCGTCTGACCGACATACTCGTCGATTACGACGTGCATGTTCAGCCCGCCAATCCCAAACGCGTTCACGCCTGCACAGCGTGGGCCTCCATCTTCAGGGGCTTCCCAGACGGCTGGCTTCATGGGGACGAAGAAGGGAGACTCTTCCCAGGGAACTTTCGGGTTTAGCTCTTGAATATTGATGGCAGCTGGGAACTGTTTGTGCTGCATGCACAGCACGGTCTTGATCATCCCCGCGATACCAGCGGCTTCCAGGGAGTGTCCGATATTGGCCTTGGCGCTCGTAATCGGAATCTTTTTACCCGGTGCGAATTGAGGCTGAAGAACTTCACGCAGGGTTTCCAGTTCGGTGGCGTCGCCAACTTGGGTCGCGGTCGCGTGACATTCTTGATATTGCAGTCGCGAAGCATCGGCCCCACTACGGTAGGCTCGACGCATCGCACGCATTTGGCCTTCTTTTCGCGGAGCCCATAGGCTCTTGCCGCGTCCGTCGGTGGCCACACCCAGACCACGAACGACAGCCTGAATCGGGTCGCCGTCAGCGATCGCCCGGTCGAGAGTTTTCATGACCAATGCGACGTAGCCTTCCGACATGATGAGCCCGTCGGCATTGGCATCGAAGGGGCGGCTATCGTCTTTGGTTAAGGTTTGAGCATTGGAGAAGAGCACTAGCGAGTCCGATTTGCAATCAGAAGCTCCACCCACCACAACGGCATCGGCACGACCACGCTGCAAGGCCCGGGCACCCATTAACATCGCATGAAGTGACGACGCACAGGCCGAGTTCAATGCCAGCCAGCTTCCATTCAGTCCGAATGCTTTGGCAACGGTCCCGGCAACCATGTTGCAATTCAAGAAGCGCGTGGAATCAGGCCCCGGCGGCAGTTGCTGATTGAGTTCGGCAAGCAATTCCCGTTCAGCTGCCAGACGCAATTCCAGGGGAAGCTCCTGGAAACCTGGCGTTTGATCTAAAAGAGCGATCGCATCCTCAAGGTAAGTCTGGAACGTCAGTTCTCCCAGACGCGAGCTTCCTTGGGCATGACCAATGAAGACAGAAACGTTGCGGTTGGCCAGTTGAAATGGATCGTATCCAGCATGACGAAAGGCCTCGGCGGCTACCTCCGCCATGAGAAGATGCGTGTTATCGACCGAATCGATTAGTGATTGAGGAAGTGGGCAACGTTGCCGGTTGAACGTGCGATCACTAAGCAAAGCAGCTTTAGTGGAGTACGTTTTGCCCCGAGTACCTTTTTCTGGATGGAAATAGATCTCTCGATTCAGACGCTCTGGCGGTACTTCGCCAACTGCGGATTTGCCCTGAGAAATCAGTTGCCAGTACTGTTCGAGGTTTGCCGCACCTGGAAGCCGGCAAGCCATACCGACAATCGCTACCGGAATATCGGTTCGATCGGTCGTAATTGACATCGAAATATCCTGAAGGCCGACCGGGACACCTCCTTTCGTTCGGTCATACCGCAATGGGACATCGGTTTACTCCATCCATGTCGGCCCTGCCTGATATGTGGACGGATGTGCACACCCATTCGATTGGAATTCCATTCACTGGAATGGAACGGGCATTAACGATTGGGTGGTTCCTACTGGCCGTATCGTTTAGGCAGGATCAACGAAATCCCATGATTACATAAGTTGGGTAAGGAAGGCAATAAAAGCTGGATTTTTTCTTGTAAAGAAAATGGGGGGGATGGCAACGGCAAGTAGCTGGCAGGATTGGGCTTTAAGTGAAATTGGCGTCGGTTAAGTGGCCTAAGGTCCCTCAAAATCGCTAAAGAGGGGGGTAATATTCCATTCGTGCGATTTTTGGTGGGGAAATTTAAAGTCTGCCCTGGCACTAGCAGATCAAAATGATTTCTGCATTACGTAGCAGAATCTAAGTTAGCACGAGGTGCTCGCGTTTCGGGTGAAGGGCGATCTGGCTGACTGGAACGTCAATGTCGTGATTCCAAACCACGCGATATGCGTTTTGAGCGGCGAAGTCAAATAGCTGTTTTTTGACCTCGCGTGTACGAATCAGGTCGAGATCGTACGATGTGCACCACAGCTTTCTAATGTGATGAGACGTAGGGCCAATATCCCCCAGGTAAAGCAGGCCGCTTCCTTCCGACTCAACGAGCACTGCCTGATGACCGAGTGTGTGTCCGCCGGTCTGTAAGACCTGAATGCCAGGCACGACTTCTTCCAAGTGATCGACAAGACGCAACGCTCCGGCTTCTTTAAGAGGTACGAAATCCGCTGGCACATAGCCTCCGGAACGCTCGAATTGTCCTGAGGTGGCATCCGTCCATTCTTGTCTGTTGACGACATACTGGGCTGATGGGAACGTTGGGTGCAAGGAGCCATTGGTCTTGGATGTTGCCCCCCCGCTATGGTCCCAGTGCAAATGACTGAGGATTACGTGGTCGACTTGCTCAGGCGTAACACCCAGCGTGGCTAAGTCATCGAGCAGGGGCCAGCCTGGGAAAAGTCCGTGAGATTTTCGTTCGAGTGGGGAAAGCTTGGAACCATGGCCGGTATCGATCAGTACGCATTGTGACTCGCTACGAGCCAGAACGCAGTTCATTGCCAAAGGGACCAGATTCTGCGAATCGGCCGGTAGGACCGTTTGCCAGATCGACTTGGGAACAATGCCAAATAGCACGCCAGCGTCATGCATGAATCGTCCACCAGAGACGATGTCGATTCGCCAATTTCCAACTTGAATCATGAGCCGTTTCCGAGAAATACAGAGTTAGTCGAGTTGGACCTATCTATTTCATCCTATTTCATGCACGATGCATGTGTTATTCTCAATCAACGAAATACGACATCTTGTTGTCGCCCTTTGATTTGCAACCTGGTTTTATTTCATGTCCCAATCCTCGTGGCAGGACCGTTTCGGTTGGTTTGTCCTGGCCTTCTTTTTGGCCGTAACTCCCGTTGTCATGATTGGGACCAAAGGCGCATGGGACGGAATCAAGAATCGCGTTGAAGATTGGTTGCCAGAATCGTTCGAAGAAACACAGCGTTTGATGTGGTTCTACGAGCGGTTCGGAACCGACGAAATGCTGATGGTGAGTTGGAAAGGATGCACTCTGGACGACCCTCGGATCGCACAGTACGCCCAGGCGATCGGGGCGAACGATGGAATTGATGGTGAGGAAGATGCCTGGTTTGGCAACGTCATTACTGGGCCAGATGCACTCAAAGCGTTGACCTCCGAACCACTGGAACTGCCCAAGAGCGTGGCCGTTGACCGACTCAAGCACTTGTTGATCGGCGAACAGGGGGATCAGACGTGTGTCGTTGCCGTTGTCTCGCCGGCAGGAGAGGCTAACAGGGCTGGGGCCATTGAATTCGCGCTCGCGGCGGCTGATCAGGTCGATGGTCTAGCTCGAGAAGACCTGATCATTGCCGGGACCACGCTGGACGGAGTGGCCATCGATGAGGCCAGTAAAGGGTCGCTGGCGGCGTTAAATTTGGGGTCCTTCGCCGTTTGTATTCTGATCATGGCGGTCAGTTTTCGCAGTGCCAGGGCAACGATCATTGTATTTGTGCTGGCCATCTTCTGCGAACAACTGAGCATGGCGATCATGTATTTTAGTGGTCAGCAGATGGACTCGGTGCTCACGCTTGCATCGAATTTGACGTACGTTCTCAGTATTTCCTCTGGCGTTCACCTGATGAACTACTATCGCGAGTCATTGGCCGAACGTTCGGTGAAAGAATCGGTTGGTTGGGCATTGCGATCCGCGCTGATTCCTTGTTTGCTGTCGGCCGGAACGACCGCTGTCGGCATGTTGTCATTAACCGTAAGCCAGATCCGTCCTGTGACTAACTTTGGTGCCTACGCAGCGGCATCGATACTGGCCGCAGCCGTAGTGCTGCTGGTTTGGGTGCCGGCGGCCATGTACAAGTTTCCGATCGATCCAGAAACCTGGCATCACAAAAGCAAGTCTGCCTCGCGGCTTCAGCCGATCTGGGAAATGCTCTCGCTAAATATGAACTCGGCCAAATGGCCCATCTTTGCGTGCTCGCTCGTTGCGATTTTTATTAGCATTCTCGGTGTGCAGAAGATCTCGACGTCTGCCCAGCTTCACGATTTGTTTTGGGATGATGCACCCATCTTGCAAGATTACGACTGGCTGGAAGAAAACGTCGGACCGCTTATTCCAATTGAAGTTGTCCTGAAAATCGATCAGCCTGAGACGATTCAAACGGACGAGCGTTTTCGAATAATCGAGCACGTGCAGAAAAGCATCCAATCCGTGGAGGGAGTTTCGGCAACGATGTCCGCTGCGACATTTGCCCCCATTATTCCGCCTAAGGATGAGGAAGGATTTCGTGCCGTGATTCGTCGCGCCTCCATTCGGAAGATCTTGGAGGGTCGCCTGTCGAACTATGTCGAAATGAATTATCTCAGAATCGAAGACGGAGATGAACTTTGGCGGATCAGTGCGCGTGTGCATGCTGCCGATCGCTTGAACTACGGCGAGCTGATGCAGTGTCTACGCGAGTCTGTCGATCAGTCGTTGACAGAGTATCCAGGTGTCGAGCCGATATACTCAGGCTCCGTGCCGCTCATCTTCAAGGCTCAGAGCGAGATGCTTAGTGACCTGATCAAAAGCTTTGGTTTAGCATTCGTGATGATTGCGGTCATCATGATGATTCTGCTGCGAAATGTTGTGACAGGGTTGTTCAGCATGATCCCCAATGTACTGCCGACGCTACTGGCATTCGGTACGATGGGGTACCTCGGAGTTCAGGTCGAAATTGGATCGTTGCTGACGGCAAGTGCGGCGCTTGGGATCGCGGTAGACGATTCGCTGCACTTTATTAGCTGGTTTAACAAAGCTCTACGTGCTGGCAAGTCGAAGACGGAGGCCACGCTGCTAGCCTACGAGCACTGTGGCCTGGCAATGATTCAAACCTCGTTGATTTGCTCGTTTGGTTTATTGGTCTTCGCTCTGAGTCCATTTACGCCGGTGTCGCGGTTTGCATGGTTAATGTGCGGGCTGTTGCTGACGGCGTTGCTTTGTGACCTGCTAATTTTGCCTGCGATTCTGCTTTGCTTCACAAAAAAGCCCAAGCCGACAACCGAAATATCGGAAGCCGGCTTGGGTGACGTACGCGCAGAAGATTAATGCTTACCGAGATTACGGTTTGGGATCCGCGGCGGAAGTTGCCACGTAGAGGCTCTTTGCCATCTCAAAAAGTTTTTGATAGGTGTTTTCATTTCCCGGTTCCGGCGGAGCAAATTCGACCCCATTACGTACCATGTAGGACAATAGCGCGGTCAAGTTCTTGCCGTCCACCGATGGGTTGTAACCGTTGATGACCAATGCCCCGTCCGCTTTGCCGACACGCTTCAAGCGACGAACGGCTTGGGAAAGGCTTTGCAGGTGTTGCTCCGACTCACGGTACAAGTAGTAGTCGGCCACACCTTTACGGGCCATGGCCTGACCGTCAACTTCCTGCAGGAATTTATTGGCTAACTGAAGGATCGAGTTCTCGAGTTTGTCGATCAGAACAGGATCGATTTCGGTTTGCTGGGAAGCGGCCTGACGTACTTCTTCCAGGTTGTTCTCGATCTTTTCTCGATCTTCCTTGAACTTGTCGTTTTGCAGTAGATAAGGCCACCATTGGAAGCTACCGAGCTTGCCGGTATCGGCCTGGAAAACACCCGTCTCGCCACGGACGTTCGTTAGTTTCAAGTTGATCTTGGAAAGATCGTCCGGAGTCAGTTGGAAGCGGGCCATCAGTTCGGCCACATCAATGTCATCGTTTAGATAGTCGAAGGAAAGAACGCTTGACCGCAGAGCTTCCTTCATCGTATTCAGGGCTGCTCCATTGGTGAGCCCTTCCCCGGTGAGATCCGGATGATCGACCAAACGCCGAAGGGCCTTTTCTTTGCGAGTGTCAGCTTCGTCGAGATGGTTTTTCAGGACGTTGGCATCACGTACGGCACGGCGCTCGAAATAGATTTCAACCGCTTTCAAGGCGTTGTCCAATTCCTTATCGTAAGCATCGGCGGCAATCGTGCGAGCCGTTTGATAGTCGACGGCCGCTTCCCCTTGAGCTCGGATCAGTTCGGCCTGGCCAAAGATCAGGCCTACTTCCATGTGCGGCGAACGCGAGTAATACCACGGACGCGCACCATCTTCGACAACAACTTGCTGTGCCTGCGCGACAATTGCCGGAGCGAACAGCACTGCCAGTGTAAGGCAAATAGGGTTGGTTGGTCGGGACATCGATCTACTTCCTCTGCGCTAGACAAGATTAGTTTTTCGAGAATCGGCGGATAAACGGCATTACATCGGCAATCACGGTCGCATCGAACGTCTGGCCTGTGGGGGGCGAACCCAAGGTCATTTCCGGAGTAAGACGCGAATAGATGGCAACGAGTTCTCCTTGCGAATTCAGCAGAGCGGATCCATTCCAGTTCGTTTCGAGGTGAACTGCCGGCGCAAGCGAATCAAATTTCGCAATCAGCAGACGGGCATTGTCCTCTGCGCCTGCTTCACCCACGGAACTCTGAATACGTACGGTTTTCTCCTCGATGGGCAATTCGCTATTAGGCGGCATGAATGGCGCGACGCGGTCGAAGCCATGCCCTACGAGGGTTAGTTTGGAAAGTGGCGGCAGCGATGCGGTTTCAGCCAGAGGCAGCCAGTAAGGGAGTGCTTCTTGGACGTGAATGATCGCCACGTCGTAATGATGCGGCTTTTCTGCAATCACCATGAAATGGCGATAAGCGTCTTCGAGAGTCTTCTTCAGGTCGGCACTAATGTCATTCATGTCGACTTGCGAATAGATGCCATGAAACTTGGCCTCCGCGCCATCTCCTTCCTTCATCGCCGCCACGTAGGTAGGGTGGGGGACAAATTGGGTGATCGTCAGCTTCTTCGGCCCGAGCAGCATTAACGCAGGGAAACGCTGCTTGGCAAGTTCAGAAATCGTTTGGGCCGTCCCGGTGGTGAGGATCGAATGGGGGCCGATCGCAATGCCTGTTCCGATCCGATACGGTTGCTCGCGGTTCTCATCGGCGACTGCCAGCACGTAGATGGCTTCTTCAGGCGAGTGTTGAACTGCCGTCTCTTGCATCTTCGGTTTGGGTGGTGGAGTAGTGTTTTCAGGGGGCTCTACAACCGGCTTTTTAGTTTCAAGGTCCTTTTCATCAGGGCTTGGCTCGACAAGGCCAACGTCTCCCGGATTGTTAGCAACCGGTGGATTCTCTTTGGAACTTCCGCTCAAGGCCATGATGGCGAACAAGATGATCAGCAGAAGTACGGTGGCACCAATGCCTCCGGCGATCATCAAGTGGGCGGGGAAGGGGGCCTCTTCTGCATTTCCGGTCGCAGCCGAATGTTCAGGAGGCGACGGTGGCGGAGTCTTGGGGCTGGACAACTGGGACGGCATCGGCATGGTGACGTTGCGGCCAAGCGTCACAAGGGCATCGGGGTGGATCTGCTTCTTCTTGTAGATCCGCTCGCCGTTGATAAACGTGCCATTGGTGGACTGGAGGTCCTCGATGAAAACACGACCATCCTCGAATTCCAGGCGGCAATGCTCGCCGGAAACCGTCGGCTCATCGATGACGATATCGCAGGTATCGCGAGCACCAACAATCCAGACCTTCTTCGATCCCATCCGCTCTACAACCATCCTTCCTTCTTCATAATCACTCGAAGCGCGTTTTGCATTTCACGAGCATTGGGGAAACGTTCACAGCATTCAGTTTGCAGCGACGTATCCAGCACATCCGCCAGGCCGTGGTGGAATCCGGGGTAGCGTTTACGCAGCGGTTGAACTTCGCCGCTAAGGACGAGTGCCAAGGGATCGCTCCCTTTCTCGTCGCCACGCGGATATCGACCCGTGATGATTCGATAAAAACTCGCGCCCATGCTGAAGACATCGCTGGCAGGGTTCACGAACTTGTAGTCGGTCAGTTGTTCGCGCGGCATGTAGGGAAAACTGCCGGTATAGGTGCCGGTTGCCGTCATCCCAGAGAAACCTGCTTTTTCAAAGTCTTTGGTCAGACCGAAGTCGGCAATCTTGGGGATCCAACGTTTATTGCGTTTAGCCGCCAACAAGTTGGAAGGCTTCAAGTCGCGGTGAACCAGACCCTTTTCATGAGCGAAGGCCAGGCTATCCAGCAGCAAGTAAAGCGAAACGGCAATGTGCTTTGGCTGCACATTCGATTTCTTCTGGCGAAAAAGCTTCGACAGAGGCCCACCGTCGCAATACTCGTTGATGACGTAAAACTCGTTGCCGATGCTGCCAGCCCCAAACGATTGCACGATATTGCGATGGCGAAGCCGACCGCTGACTTGCATGGCTTTGAGGAATGCATCGCGTGCATCATGGGTTACGTTTACACGTGATCGCAAAAACTTGATGGCCACTGGGCTGTCATCGATGGTGCGTTTGGCAAGATAAACCTCGCCCAACCCGCCGGCCCCCAGGAACTCTTTGAACTCGAAACCGTCTAGAATGGGAAATTCTCCGGGCTTTCGCTCGGGCGGTTCATAGGTGTGATCGTTATGGCCAATTCGACTTCCAAACGCGCCGTTGGGGGCATTCGCGCCTTCGACCATCGTGGCTCGTCCGGCAATCTGCGAGTAATCCGCCGGTGGCGGCATCTCGTTGATCGTTTGTCGACCGACGTCGGAACCAGGAGATGGCTGAGGCAACTCGCGGATTGTTTGTCGGCCTGCATTGCCTGGCATCGAGGGGGGCAACTCGTGCATGGTCTGCCGACCGATCGCCGACGGAGAACTAGGGGGCGGAATCTCGGTGATGGTGCGGCGAATATCACCCCCGGGAGAAGCATCTTCGGAGTCGTCGTCCACGAATTTATCGAAGACGCAGGTAGCCGTGATGGGCTTCTTTTCTTCCACGAAGACCTGAAAGACCGTCTTACCTGCTGTGATGACATCTCCGTTGGTTAGATCAACAGAAGCCCCGCCAACTTTGCCTTCGTTTTCGAGACTGGCGAACGTTACACGACCGCCATGTTTCTTACCGTTGACAAACGTACCATTGCGGCTGCCCAGGTCGCGAAGCCGAGAGAGGGGCGGATTGACTTCGAGCAAGAAATGATGACGCGAGACAAACGGATCTTCCTGGATCGAAGCGTGACAATGTTGTTCGTCACGCCCGAAGAGAAAGATATCGTGTCCCTCAAACTCATAGACCCGACCTTGCATCGGGCCCTTCTTCACTTCAATCCGAATCAAATCATCGCCTCCGCTGGGAAGTTCACACCTGGTGGCTCCGAACCCAATCAGGCCCAGGCAGCGGCTCGTTGGCATGGGACGCGTTGCAATCGCTTAACTCAGGTACATTCCTGAATTGCTTTTACTCGCATACTGCTTTTTCGATATTCTGTCGAAGTTATCGAAACGGTTGCGTGGCTGTTGCCAATAATCCCCCAATAAGGTGTCAATAAAAGTCGACACATGGTTATGCTGCGATCTGCTAAGACGCTTTGCCAATTGGGAGAACTTGCTGCTGTGATTTGCGAAACTTCCGCTCCAGTAAGACCTTAACTATATAGGCTGTACTGATTTTAGTTTGCAGCAATCTATCGATGCAAACCTATTTCAAGGTGAAAATCCGTGGGTAAGAAATGACCCCCAAACCGCCAGTCAGGGGGCTGCGATCGGTTATTTCCCGTTCTTGACTGGGAATTTGCCCGATGGCCGCTACGGTACCCAAAGCATCCACGCAGCGATCAGAAGGATGGTTCCCACCAGGGTCACGACCAGTCCGGCTCCGCGCTGGCGTTTCAAAAACAACAGCAGGACGAGCCCCGTTACCGAGACCAGCACCATCAAAATTGCCGAAATATCGATTACCCATGACCACCCGGCTCCGGAGTCTCGACCTTTGTGAAGATCGTTCATGATCGCGATCATGCCGCTTGAAGTCTCGCTGACGGTATATTTGCCCGTTTCTCGATCGATAAAAACATCCGCCGCGTAGCCGGGACTCTTGAACGTTACCATGCAGTCGAATTCCGAAACCTCGAATTCGGCAACTTTCCCTTTCAGGTGATGCGTTTCCCGAAGGTGTTCGACTATCGATAGCTTGTCTATTTCGCCCGCAAGTTGCGAGGTCGGGAAAGAACCATCGTCGTCTCGGATAACTACCTCGTCCGCTCCAAACCAGGTTGGATGATTCAACGTGAGCCCTGTCGCGGCAAAGAAGAGCAGCGTCGCGAAGCTGATCATCGATAAATAGGTATGCAACCAACGGGTCAGCTTGGCGCTGGCCGCATACCAAGATTTACGACGGCGAGGCGTCTGTTCGTCCGACCTCATTGAGCCACTTTGTCCGTACTAGGCTGAGGAACAAAGCGATACGACATGGCACCAACTTCCACATTCCCTTTCAGCTTCTTCTCGGCGATTGGTTTGTCTCCCCACTGGATTGTTTCACGAATGAGTTGATAGGTGCCGTGCTCACGAGCTACTTCCAGGCACAACGTATACTTCCCTTTAGCAAGCGGAAGGTCGAGATTGTCGGTTCCATCGAAATGAGCTTTGTACTCGCCTGGGCCGCGTGTTGCCCCGGAAATGGTTTCAATCAGATCGAGGTCCTCGACGGACCTGCGAAGCCGATCGTTGCGATACCAACGCGTAAGATCACGATGCCAACGTGGCCCTGGCTGCTCCTTTTGCAACCAGAGAATCTCCGTCCGAACGGGAAACCCTTCGGCGTCTTCCAGCCACATTGCCACGTAAGGACGTCGATATCGTCCCCCACCGGCACGCTGGATCGTGAAGTCGACGAAAAGGCCATACTCAGGCTGCGGTTCATCCTCTTTGGCGACAAGCTGCCGCGTATTGGCCTGGATCGCGCCAAGCGGCCAACCGCTGGAGGTCACGATTTCTCCCGAAGCGTTAACGACGCAGCACTCGGTGTTATCCAGGCGTTCAATCAAAGCGAGACCTTCTTCCGGACCGAGAACGCTGACCGAAGTCGCCAACGCATCGGCATCGATAGCGGAAGCGCTAACCACGGTAACCGAGCATGTGAGTTCAGCCGGCAAGCAGGTCCGAGGGTCCACGATATGAGATACCCGGCGATCGCCAACATTTAGGAACCGTCGGTAATTGCCACTGGTAGCCATGGCGATGGGCTGCGAAACGATAAACGTTTGCAACGGCTTGGCACCTTCGGATGTGTTGCTGGGGTTCTCGATGGCCACTTCCAGCGGCTGGTCTCCTAACTTTCGCAGGTCGCCGCCGATGTTAATCAGGAAGTCGTTTGTATCTGGATACTCTCGCTGAACCAGTTCGCACACTTGATCCAAGATGTATCCCTTGGCCAGGCCGTCCAAGCTGATGGGCAGTTTGTCGCTACGCTGAACCGTTCCGTCTTGCTTGAACGCGTAAGGAGCGGTTCGTAGTTGGATTGCCAGTTGCTGACGCTGGGGATCACTCGGAGCATGCCCCTGCCTGGCTGCGTTTTTCCATAATTGTGAAACGGCTTCTGCGCGAACGTCGAATGCCAAGGACGTTGCACTTCGCCAATCGTCGGCACGCTTGAGGACGGTCGCGAGATCACGGGAGATTGAACTCTTTGGGCCTGCTTGCCATGCCGTAAATTCGCTATGTTCGTCCCAGCGGCTTAGTACGGAGTTCAGGCGATCGATTTCCTGAAGAACACGCTGCTCGATGGTCGAAGCTTGCGCCTGGTTGTCACACGAAATTGCCAAGTGCAGCGAAGTGCCGAGCACGTGTTCGTGTCGAAAGTGAAAGTCCTCTGCACGAACGGACGCTGCGAAAGCTGCCATGAGGGACAGAGCAATAAGGTTCCAGATTCGGAGTTTCATGCGTTTTCTTATGAAAAAGGTTCCGTGGAAACCGCGAGTTACCATTTTTTGCAGGATAGTGGCCATTGAGCCCTATGCTTCGTCCTTACCCTGTTGGGATTTCGCTTCCTTTTCTTGTTTCTTCAGGGCGGCAATCAGTTCTTCCCGCGTCAGCAGTCCGTCGTTGTTCTTATCGCCAGACTTGATGAGCGAACCGAGTCGATCCCCTAACTCTTCGGCTGAAAGCTTACCATCCTTGTTCGTGTCCTTTCGAAGCATCGTCTTGGCGTTGGCTTCGGCTTCGCTGCCACGACGACGGCCTGAGAAGTTTAAACCTTCGGCCGCGGCAGGAGTTTCGCGAGGATTGGGATCAAACAGGACGAAATTGGCCTGCCCGTCCACTTCTCGGTCGATACCGTAAAATAGCAGACGTCCGCCGAAATTGAACATGGCCATAGAGCTATCGATTCCAGGCAGTTCATCTGCCAGGACTGTCCAGCGGTCGGCCTGGGGATCGTACACTTCCAAGGAGGGTTCCTGCGAGAAGTGTCCCTGGGCATTCGAGAAACCGCCGAACAGGTACAAACGCTTGCCATCGCTGGCCAGGCTCGGAAAGACGCGATGCTTGTGCGGAGCGGCAATGGTTCGCCACGTGCGATCTTTCAAGTGGAAGACATCGACCGTATCGACGATTTCGCTTTGCCCCAGACCGCCGACCAGGAAGTATTCATCCCCAATTTGGGCACTCCCGAATGACCGACGCGGATGGGGTAGGGCAACTTCCGGAAGGGGGGCGATCGATGTTTCGTCACCCCACCAATGCAGAACGTTGGCGTTCAGACCACGCCCCTTGCCCGCTTCACTACCACCAAAGCACCAGACGGCATCATCGAAGCTGACGGCGTTGAACATGCCACGTGGTGTGGGCAGTGTCGAGTTAACCGTTGTCCAGACCTTACTTTCAGGGTTGAAGGAGAGCACTTTAGCGAGCGAGCCAAACTCTTGGTCTGGCATACCAAGACCGCCGAGAACGAGCAGTTGCTTGTGTTCGCTGGTTTGGGCATGGCGAACCGCCGCTCCACTTTGCAGGGCATATGGCATATCCGGAAGACGTTCCCCCGTTTGGTTGGCAATGTCGTAGACGAATGCCTCGTTGAGGATCGTGTCCTTGGTGAAGTCGTGCGGCTTGCGGCTGGAATTACCCCCCAATGCGTACAGGTTCGTACCATCCAGCACCAAGGTTTGGCTTTGCTTGGCCTTGCCATCGAATGGCAACGACCAGCGGACAACATTCGGCCCTGCCGATTCTGATTGAACCGGAACCGATTCAATCGTGGCCAGACGGCCACCCAGCATGGAAGTTCCTCCAACGGCAAGCAGTCGATTTTCGCTTACCGGCAGGAGTCGCAAGAACATACGTGGGTACATCAAACGCGTTTCGACTTCCCAGGCAGTGCCATCTTCGCTCAGACGGTAGAGGATGCCAGAACTGCCGGTGACGTACAGGTGTCCCCCAGTCGCGAACGAACTAGTCGCAAATCCGGAAGCACTGCTGTCGGCTTTCAGTTCTGGGCATGTCGACCAACTGTTCGATTTCGGATCGAACACAGAAACCTTGCGGGTAATGCCACTCTGCTGGATGCCACCAAAGAGATAAATCTTCCCCTCATGTGCAGCGAGGGAAACGGCTCGGGTCAGGTATCCCGGTCCCGGGAGTGATTCCCAGCCGTTTTCTGGATGATCGAGATCGAACCGCAGGATGTCATCGTGCCAGGGAGCGTCGTTGGACGATTCGCCCTGCAGATCCCAGCCGCCGGCAACGTAGATGTGACGACCCAGCACGGCCGCATCGAGCGAAGAACGCGGTTCAGGCAGTGGGGCTAAGTCGGTCCATTCGTTCTTCTCGGTGTCGTATCGCGTGAAATGCGTTGTCGACTTGAAATTGGTCTCTTCGTCTCCCTTGTTCAGGAACGTGAGACCTCCGATGCGATAAATATAGGTGCCATCCGTGACCAGGGCAGTGCTCTGGGCAGGTTCCTGCTTGGCGAGTTCTTCCCACGGGGCACTGGGGTCGTCGAACTTGATACGACGGAAGTGGTCGGCCAGGACATCTTTGCCAAAGCCATGGGCGTCACCATCGTGTCCACTGAAGACATACAAATAGTCGCCCAGAACAGCGGCACCAAAACTGGTCAGGGATTCTGGCAAGGGGCGATGCAACTTGACGGTGCTGGGCTCACCCAGGTGCAGTTGGTGAGCAGTGAATTCGAGCTTGCGAACGGAACGCTCCCCCTTTTCGCCAGTCTTGACGGTGTAGCAATGATCGGGAAGGTAGAATTCGCCAACCTGCTTCCAGGCGAAGTAGTTGCTCAGGTTCGATTCAATATTGCCGGTCTCGGGATCTCGGAAGGTAACCGATGTGGTTTGCGGAAGGACTTTGCCGGCTGGCGTCGTGAAGTTTTCAAGCGTGGTGATCTCGAACCAGGACGACTCGTTTCGCCGGATGACTTCCTTGATCTGACCGTCTTGAATCCGGAAGACGCCTGAGCCATCGTTCTCGGCGATCAAACGGCCGGCAACGTGCTCTGTGGCTTCGTCCTGGAACGA
Organism: Blastopirellula marina; assembly: GCF_002967715.1. NCBI lineage: Bacteria > Pseudomonadati > Planctomycetota > Planctomycetia > Pirellulales > Pirellulaceae > Blastopirellula > Blastopirellula marina. Next base: position 76,873 of record NZ_PUIA01000057.1, on the reverse strand, counting down.
AACATCGTACTGTTCCGGAGACGCCGATGGTTCACGATGGGAGATAACCGAGCGAAGCTTCGACTTCAGCCAAGGTTTCTGCGCCTCGTCGTCGATGTCGAGAACATACTCGAAGTCTTTCCCGACACGAATTGTTCCTTCGTACCGCTCTGAATCTTCGGATACGACAATGTTCGCCGTGAATCCAGGGAAGTTGTTCCAGACTTCACGAGCATCGTGAGCAGCTTGACGAAGACTGGCCGCCGTCGGATCGGATGTCTTGCTGGTTGTTTGCGTATCGGCTTCGACCGCATAGCTTGGAATCGCAATGGCTAGGGCCAAAGCAACAAACAGGTAGGTAGATTGGTTTCGCATCGGTAGAAGTTTTCGTTGGGTTGGAAGGGAGATTAAAGCCACAGGACTATGTGAAAAAGGGAGGGGGCTACTTTTCGAAGTCTTGTGGATCCTTGAACGTCACGGTCAAGTAATGTGACGTCGATTCATATTTCTTGTCGTTCAGTGTGCCTCGTTCGTCTTTCAAGGTGTGGCCCACCATGATGCCGTTGAGGCCGTCTTCTACTTCTTTGTCGGTGAACGAGACTTTGCCATCGCTGTCTGTCTTCTTCGAGGCATCTTGGTGGCCTTCTTCACAGAAAAGCTGAACGTCGGCATCGACTAGAGGTTGGCCTTTCCAGGTGATGTAAGCGTCAACGCCATGTTCGGTGTCGACAAGGTTTGCTTTCAGGGTGAGATCCGAGGAATGCTTGTTGGAGTCTTCGAGTGAAGCAGGCAACTTGCCGCCATAATGAACCGTATAGTAGTCGAGCCGCGAGCCGTGGTAGATCCCGAAGGTGACCTGCGATTGCAGCAGAGAGTTCCGATCGATTGCTTGGCTGGTGGTGCGTCCAACGAAGTCATCTGTTTCGATGGGGCTGAGTTCCAACTTCTCTTTCGTTCCCTTGGCAGTGACCAATTCAATGTCGGACTTCGCGATGGCCCCTGGCAATTTGTAAGTGCAGTCGGCCGGATTCTCACCGAAGAAGTACTGCACGTTCCCATGTTCACTGATGGTTAACCAGGGAAAGTGGGCATAGGCAGGAGTTGCCGCGGCAAATAGGCACAAAGCAACGAGCGTCTTAAAAAGTTTCATGAATCTACCTTAGGGGGAAGGTGAATGCGTTGTTCAGAGTTGTCGGTTTAGTTGGATGATTTTTCTCGAACGGCGTACAACGTGCCCCCGGTGCGAAGGATCAGATAGGGAGGAACGGGAACTGCGGAATAAAGGATCTCGGTCGAACTCCCTTCTCCCTCCTCCCCTTCCGGACTAGCCCAGAGCGAGTTCTCGGCAACGATCTCGCCGGTGGGCAAATCGAGGATCGAAGTCGTGCCCTTCGAGCCAAAGATATACAGCCGATTTCCTTGCTGAAGTGGAGTTGCCCAAACGCCTCCGGCAGCCAGACGTGCCGAGGTCGTTTGCTTGCCGGTCTCTTGATTCACACCAAACAGAACGCCGCTGCGATTGATGAACCAGGCCGTTCCATCGGCAACAATAGGGCTACCAAAGCTCGACTTGGCCTTCGCCGCTTGCCAGGCAAAATCTGCCATGAAAGTTCCGTCGTCTTGCTTGGTAATCTGAATGACGCCATTGGAAGTGCCATCCGTTTGAGCCGCCGCTTCGCCCCGTCCTTCCGAAGCGCCGATCAGGAATCGACCATCCCCAAGCGGAATAGGCGTACAGGTCGTGTTGTTGGCGATCTGATCGAATTGCCACAATCGATTTCCGTTGTTGGGATCGAAGCCGGCAATCTTGCCGCTGGCACTGCATACCAGTTGGGTCGTATCTCCCACAGGGATCAAGCGAGGCGTGCTCCACGAGGTTTTGCCCAGCCCCTCGACTTTCCAGACGGTTTCGCCTGTTTCTTTGTTAAGAGCAGCCAGGTACGGCTCTTCCGAGCGTTCCACCCAAACGAACACCAGATCCTTGTTTTGTTCGAGCGAGGAAGAAAGACCATGACGCGAGGCGATCGGGCCGTATGCTTCGACAAGGTCTCGCTGCCAGCGAACTTCTCCCTTAGGGGAAACGGCAACGACCAGACCCCCTTCGTAGTAAGCGATGTAGCCAGAATCATCGGCGATAGGCGTTGGTGCGGCCCGGCTGACGTACGAGGTGTTTTCAATGGGGCTGGGATTGGTGAACTCTTTCTGCCAAAGCTTCTCGCCGCTCTCCAGCGAGTAGGCAACCAGATAGTAATTCTCTTTGTTGGGACCGCTGGTCGATGTCACAACGATCTGCCCGTTGGTGACAATCGGAGTCGACTGACCATAGCCGGGAATCTCGGCTTTCCAGGCAATGTTTTCCTCGCCCGACCAACGTGTCGGAAGCGTATCGCCGGCGACCGACATTTGTCCACCGTTTTGAAAGGAAGGCCAAGCGGCCGATCGAAATTCCTCGGCCACTGACTCGGCAGTAGCGAGCAGAGTCAGCAAAGTAATCCAAATGCAGGACGCAAAGTGGTACAGCAACGCATATTTCATGAGGGATACCTGGCGAAGTTCTTTCGTGATGATCGCTCAGTTACGACTACCCATTTGGGTAAAGCAAGCAACTGGTGCACCGCGACGATGGGGACAAAAGGAAATACAGCATCCTCAAGAGACTACAATTCCCGCAGATGGTCTACGCGATTATGAGGTAGTGTGCCTGGACGCTGGCAAAAGAGGCTGGCGGCAGCTTGTTGTTGATATTGAATCTCAGTACGCTTATAGGATATCAGCCTGGGCTAAGCTTGCAAGAGGCTTTGCCCGAAAAACATTCCTAGCTGATGGTGTAGCGAAATGCGTCCATAAAGTACTGTCGCTACAACGCTTAAGCGCCGTCGGAGGAACGACGTGGCGCGTACTTCGACGGCCGAATCGAGAGAATTCGGGTCGGCCGTTACGTGTGAATTGCCGTCTCTAGTTATGTGATGGAGGCGTCGTAAATGCTCTGGATCGAGCGATCCAGCATTGTGTCAAACTCCTCTTCCGTCTGCTGGGCCGTCAGCCCTTCGGTAAGCGCACGAGAGAAACTCGCCACTACACCGTTGTTCCGGCTTAGCAGCTTGTTGGCCTCGTCGCGCGTGTATCCGCCGGAAAGGGCAACCACCTTCAGGACCTGGGGATGCTCGACGAACGCACGATAGAAGTTATCTTCGTCCGGCAGCGTAAGTTTGAGCATCACGTATTTGTGATCAGGAAGGTGCCCGAGATGACTGGCGATGCATTCTTTCAGCAAGGCCTCGGCTTGGGGTTTTTCGGGACTGTGGATATCGACCTCAGGTTCAATGATTGGAACCAGCCCTGCAGCAATAATGGTTTCCGCAACCTCGAATTGCTGATCGACGACAGCTTTGATGCCAGCGGGATCGGCCAGTTTGATGACCGATCGCATCTTGGTGCCAAAGATGTTCTTGGCTTTGGCCCGTTCCAGAAGTTCTTTCAGCTGTGGCATTGGCTTCATTAGCTGGACGCCTTGGGCCTCGGCTTCCAGTCCTTTGTCGACCTTGAGAATGGGTACGATCCCTTTCTCGTTCCACAGATAATCGGCGGTAGGCTGGCCCTCGATTTCGCGATCCATCGTGTTTTCGAACAGGATCGCAGCCAGAATTCGGTTGCCATTAAAACTGGGGCTGGTGATGATGCGCGAGCGCATTTGATGCACCAGGTCAAACATCTCTTCTTCGTTGGACCAGGCATCCTTTTCGATCCCGTAAAGATGCAGGGCCTTGGGGGTGCTGCCGCCACTCTGATCGAGAGCGGCGACAAAGCCAGGTGTGGTTTTGAACTTCTCGAACTCCTCGCTGGTGACATTGATGAAGTGCATCATTTCTCCTTTGTGGCTCGATAACGGCGGATGAGGTTGTTGGTGGAACTGTCGTGCTGAAGATCAGGCGTCTCGCTGCTTTCTAGTTCAGGAATGATGCGCTGGGCAAGTTGTTTGCCGAGCTCAACGCCCCATTGATCGAAAGAGTTGATTTGCCAGATGCTGCCCTGAGTAAATACGCAGTGCTCATACAAAGCAACAAGTTGCCCCAAAATCGATGGAGACAACTCGTCGGCGAAAATCGTGTTCGACGGTCGATTTCCCTCGAAAACACGATGCGGAACCAGCCAGTCAGGCGTTCCTTCTTCTTTCACTTGCTCTTCGGTCTTACCAAAGGCCAACGCTTCCGACTGGGCCAACACGTTGGCGATCAGCATATCGTGGTGGCGACCTAGCGGATTGAGGGACTTGCCAAATGCGATGAAATCGCAGGGGATCAATTCGGTTCCCTGGTGGATCAGCTGATAGAACGAATGCTGGCCATTGGTTCCAGGTTCGCCGAAGTAAATCGTACCGGTCGTGTAATCTACGCGGTTGCCGCTAAGCGTAATGTACTTCCCGTTACTCTCCATGGTGAGTTGTTGGAGATAAGCTGGGAACCGCTTCAAGTACTGTTCATAGGGAAGGACGGCGATCGATTCTGAGCCGAAGAAGTTGCTGTACCAGATCGATAGCAAAGCCATCAGGACGGGAATGTTTTTCTCGAACGGTGCCGTGCGGTAGTGCTCGTCCATTTGGTGGAAACCGTCGAGCATTGCCTTGAAGTTATCCGGGCCAATGGCCAGCATGGTCGAAAGGCCGATCGCGGAGTCCATTGAGTAACGTCCGCCGACCCAATCCCAGAAGCCAAACATGTTGGCCGTATCGATGCCAAAGGCCGAAACCTTTTCCGCATTAGTGGAAACGGCAACGAAGTGCTTGGCCACCGCCGACGAATCGCCAGCAAACGCGGCCAACAACCAAGCACGGGCTGTGTTTGCGTTGGTCATCGTTTCTAGCGTGGTGAACGTTTTGGACGCGACAATGAACAAGGTCTCGGAAGGATCGAGGTCTTGCACCGCTTCGGCGAAGTCGGTTCCGTCGACATTAGAGACAAACCGGAATACCATGTCGCGCTGGCTGAAGTGCTTCAGGGCTTCGTAGGCCATAACCGGGCCCAGGTCCGATCCGCCAATACCAATGTTGACTACGTTGACGATGCGTTTGCCAGAGTGCCCCTTCCAGTCGCCGCTGCGAACACGTTCGGAGAAGGCAGACATCCGGTCGAGAACTTCATGGACATGGGAAACGACGTTTTCGCCATCGACGATAATCGTTTTGTCTCTGGGAGCGCGAAGAGCCGTATGTAATACTGCCCGGTCCTCGGTGATGTTGATTTTCTCGCCGCTGAACATGGCTTCGATTCGCTGGCGAAGACCGGATTCTTCCGCGAGTTGAATCAGCAGTTTGAGTGTTTCATCGGTAACTCTGTTTTTGGAGTAGTCGAAGAACAGGTCACCTCCTTCCGCCGTCAGTCGTTCTCCACGTGTTTGGTCTTCTTCGAAGAGGGTACGAAGGTGTGTCGACTCAATGGCGGTGAAGTGCTGGGTCAAGCTTTTCCAGGCGCTGAGCTGAGTGAGGGGAGTCGTCGTCGATGTCATCATGTATTCCTTGTCGTTCAAGCCTGGGCGATACTTCCAATTGACCATATTCGATGAGAGAAGTCGACGAACAGACTTCCCTCTAATCACCAAGATAACCTTTGTGGGATTGGCTACCAGTGGAGCGAAAATCACGCAGGGGCGAAGAGACTTGACAAAACCGCAACCTGCCGGCGATTGCAGTTGATGAAGATTGTGTGACGCCTGTGAGAAACGAGAAGGGTGGTTCCCGACGTCGTAAATGAATGCATGTCGAGGACGTTAGAGTTTCTCGACGCGATCGGTTTGTTCTGTTACTTCTTTCAAACGGGTGAAGTAATCGCTTTCCAGTAGTTCGCTGGGGCAGCGCCAGTCCCAGTTTCCGTCTGCCTCGCCGGGAACATTCATTCGCGCTTCGCTGCCGAGATTGAGTACGTCCTGTAGCGGTGCGATTGCCAACGCAGCATCGGAAGACCAGGCCGTACGAATCAATTGCCAGGCCACGTCATCTGGCGTGACGGGTTCAATGTTGAGCATTCGCCAGACGACCTCGCGGGCCGACTCGGGCAACTCGTCGTACCATTGCCGGGTTGTCGCATTGTCGTGCGTGCCGGTGTAGACGACGGCGTTGTGTTTGTAGTTTTCGGGCAGGTAGAAGTTGTTGGGATCGCCATCGAAAGCGAACTGCAACACCAGCGTTCCCGGAAGGTCAAATTGATCGCGAAGTTCGTACACGTCTTTCGTGATTGTTCCTAGATCTTCGACGATGTACGGCAACGAACCAAGTTCCGCCTGGATGGCCTCGAACAGTTCGGCACCAGGACCAGGGACCCAAGCCCCGTCGACGGCCGTGGTGGCTTCGGCCGGTACATTCCAGGCAGCGGCGAAGCCTCGGAAGTGATCTAATCGAATCGCGTCGGCATATTCCAGTAGCGATTGCAGGCGATCGATGAACCAACGGAAGCCGTTGCGTCGATGTGCTTCCCAGTTGTAAACAGGATTGCCCCAAAGTTGACCGAGGGAACTAAAGTAGTCTGGCGGAACTCCAGCGACAAACTTGGGACGCTTGTCTTCGTCTAACATAAACAAACTGGGGTTTGCCCATGCCTCGCTTGATTCGGCGGAAACATAAATCGGAACGTCCCCGACAATGCGGACATGCTTTGCCCGGGCATGATCTCGCACGCGTCCCGCATGCCCCGCCATCAAAAACTGGTAGAAGCGAAACTTGCGGACCGATGTAGCGAGTTCCTCATGAGCTTCGTCGATGGCACTGCGATCGCGATTCACAAGATCATGTGGCCAAGTCAGGAAATCGGCGTCGTCAAATTTCACCTTCAGCGCACGGAAGAGTGCGTAGTCTTCCAGCCAGTGGGCATGGTGATCGCAAAATTCCTGAAAGCTTGCCTGTTGTTCTGCCGTCGCCTGTTGAAAACTCGCCCAGGCTTTTTCCAGTAGGTCGTACTTGAAGGTCGTAACGTTCTCGAAATCGACTTTGCCTTCAGGAATGTGAGTTTCTACGTCCGACGGGGAGATCCACCCGTCTTCGATCAGCCAATCGGGGCTTACCAGGATTTCGTTGATGGCAAATGACGAAAGGGGCAGGTAGGGGGAACCGCCGCGCCCAGTTGGCCCCAAGGGTAAGACTTGCCACCACGATTGACCTTTTTCGTGCAGCAAGTCGATCCAGCGGATGGCCTCGGGACCGAAGTCTCCAATCCCGTATGGCCCAGGCAAGGAGGTCACGTGGAGCAAGATTCCCGCACCGCGATATCCATCGGGAAAGGGAGGGATATGACTCACCGAACCATCGTCTGACATCATTACCAATTCCAATAGTTGAACAGCGTAATTAGGGCTTCTTTACGCCGTATTTCGAGGGGGTTGCGAACTCGCCGATGCTAAGCAAAAGGGTGTCTCATTTTCGTTGTAGTGATGATCATCTCAGGCAAGTGTTCTCTTTTGAAGGCTTCCTGAGAGATTTTGGTCAGGTTTTCCTAAGCCCGTAATATTGGAAGATGACGCACCATATTAGCCATCGTATTTATTGTTAAAGTGGCTACCGTTCAGTTGAGGTCAATGGCTGAGAATGCGTCAAAGGGAAGGTCTCGGGAATTGTGCAACTCCTTCCTATCTGATAACTTCTGGCATCGACGGCGAGTATTTCCAGCATCCGAATATGGGAATACGAAAGCTGTGCCGTTCGTCCCTCCTTGGTTTCCTCCTCCCTATCGGTCCTTATAACAAATCAGGCCAGCCAAGATATGCTCGCGATTGTTCTAGGAATGGTGATCGTCATCTGTGGCGTTCTCTTCTTACGGATGCATGCCTTTCTCGCGTTATTTTTGGGGGCTTTGGCAGTCGCAGCAGCAACCAGCCCCCTTTCCGTCTCGCAAAGTGTGCTACATCGCTTGACCTCTGGTATTTCCGAGGTTCAGGGAAACCAGATCGTGCTGTCCGATGTCGAGGAAGGGCTGCCCAAAAAGCCTGGTGCGTATTACATCACCTTCAATTCACCAGATGGAGGAGCCAAACAAGAGCCCCTAGTGGTATGGGTCGACCGATTTGCCGAAGAGGACAACGTTACCAGAGCGTTCGTCGCCCATGAATTGCCAAATGATATCGATCTGGCCGGTGCCCGGTTTGTTTCTCAGGACACGTATCGAGAAGCTAAGCAATTGTCAGGCAGCAGCGCGATCAACCGGGTGGCGAATGCCTTAGGTTCGACGTTTGGCAAAATAGGGATTCTGATCGCCATGGCGTCGATCATTGGTCAATGTTTGCTATCGAGCGGGGCGGCTGAGCGGATTGTCTATGGTATTCGACATGCGATGGGGGAACGCTGGACGGCACTGGCCTTTGTCGTCAGTAGTTTCGTTTTGGCGATTCCGGTCTTCTTTGACACGGTTTTCTTTCTGATGCTGCCGCTGGCCCAGGCCATGGCTCAGAGATCCGGTAAAGACTATTTGAAATACGTGTTGTCGATCGTGGTCGGGGGAACCCTGGCACACTCCCTTGTTCCACCGACGCCTGGGCCGTTGTTCGTAGCGACCGAACTGAATGTGAGCATCGGTGCGATGATTCTCGGAGGGATTGGTGTCGGTATCTGGGGGGTCATCGCAGGCTACTTCTATATGCTCTGGGCGAATCGGCGGTGGCAGATTCCCCTTCGGATTGAAGCGGAAGAAGCGATTGCCGAAGAGCCCAACGACGAAAGTGATCTGCCTAGTTTTTGGTTTTCCGTTTTACCGATCGTAATTCCGATTTTGTTGCTAGGACTGAAAACGGTCAGCCAAACCGCTTTGCCGGCATCGACCAGCGAGATCTGGATCACGGCGATCTCCTTCCTTGGCGACAAGAACATTGCGTTGTCGATCGGAGCGCTTTTGGCACTGGCTACCTTGTTTTGCAAGCCAGCGATGACCTGGGTTGGTCTCAGCAAGTCGGTGCAGAAGGCCCTCAGTGAAGGGGGCGTAGTCGTCCTGATCACTTGCGCCGGGGGTGCGTTTGGTGAGGTCATTCGTCAAACGAATATTGGTGCCGCGATCGCCGACTCGCTGCCAAGTACCGTGGGGGGGACAGGCCTGTTGGTGACGGCCTTCATGATTACAGCGATCATTCGCGTGATTCAGGGTTCGGCAACGGTGGCCATGATAACGGCCATTGGGATTGTCGTGCCGGTTGCCATGCAGATCGGATTGCCTTTCCACCCCGTTTATCTGGCCCTGGCGATTGGTTGTGGATCGAAGCCCCTTCCATGGATGAACGATAGCGGCTTTTGGGTCATTAGCCGCATGAGTGGTTTCACCGAAAAGGAAACCCTGAAAACGTTTAGCGTCTTGTTGACCATCATGGGGTTGGTGTCGTTTCTGGCGACCCTTGTTTTTGCTATCCTCATTCCACTGGCTTAACTCACCGCGAATGCCCACCGTGCTTCGCAAACCTCCCCCGCAGATTGATTGATCGATGGCATCCAACCCGTCAGACGAATCGGAACTTCGCAGTGGCCGCTGGTTTGATCCGGACTCCCTACGCGGGTTCGGGCACCGATCGCGACTGAAAGGGATGGGATACGACGACCAGGATTATCGCGGCAAACCGGTCGTCGCGATTCTGAATACCTGGAGCGACCTCAACACGTGCCATTCGCATTTCCCCGAACGCGTGCAAGAGGTGAAACGCGGTATCTGGCAGATGGGCGGGTTTCCGGTGGAAATACCGGTGATGTCGCTGGGCGAAATGATGATGAAGCCCACGACAATGCTCTATCGCAATCTGCTGGCGATGGAAACCGAAGAAGCACTTCGCTGCCATCCGGTGGATGCGGCTGTTCTGATGGGTGGCTGTGACAAGACTGTCCCAGCGATGATCATGGGGGCCATTTCAGCTAACTTGCCGGCGATCTTTCTACCGGCTGGCCCGATGCTGAAAGCTCGTTGGAAAGATCAAACACTCGGCAGTGGCAGTGATGCCTGGAAATATTGGGACGAACGCCGCGCCGGTAATCTATGTGATGAAGCGTGGGGTGAGATCGAGAACTGCATCGCTCGCTCGGCCGGTACGTGCATGACGATGGGAACCGCGTCGACTATGTCTGCCATCGCCGAGTCGATGGGGCTGACGCTGCCGGGTGCTTCCTCGGTGCCTGCCGTAATTTCCGAACACTCTCGTCTGGCGGTTGCCACAGGGCGACGAGCCGTGGAGTTAGCCCAAGAGAAGCTTTGCCCGTCCGACTTATTGACGGCCGAGTCGTTTGACAACGCAATTGTCACCAGCATGGCGATCGGTGGGTCAACAAACGCTATCGTGCATATTATTGCGATGGCTCGACGTGCCGGGTTTGATTTGACGCTCGAGCGATTTGACGAACTCTCGCGCACGACGCCAGTCTTGGCGAATATTCGTCCCGCTGGGAAGTTTTTAATGGAAGACTTCTTCGATGCTGGCGGATTGTGCGCGCTGCTCAAGCAACTAGGGAAGCACATTCAAGGAAATTGCCGGACCGTGAATGGTTCGACCATCGCCGAGAATATCGCACGTGCTGAGGTGATCGATCCCGATATCATTCGATCGACCGAGGATCCAATCTCGCCGACTGGTGGCACGTTCGTACTGCGGGGAAATCTCTCGCCATCAGGCTGCATCATCAAACCGACTGCCGCATCGCCACGACTGCTGGAGCACACGGGACCGGCGGTTGTGTTTGATACCTACGCCGAGCTGAAAGCGAAGCTCAATGATCCCGATTCCGGTATCAACGCCGATTCGGTTCTTATCCTGCGGAATGCTGGTCCCCAAGGTGGGCCTGGTTTTCCGGAGTGGGGAATGTTGCCAATTCCAGATCATCTGCTAAAGCAGGGTGTCCGCGACCTGGTGCGAATCTCTGACGCTCGTATGAGCGGAACGAGCTACGGAACGTGTGTCCTGCATGTGGCTCCCGAAGCCGCTGTCGGTGGTCCCTTAGCCTTGGTACGCAACGGAGACATGATTCAGCTAAGCATTGAACAACGACGGCTCAATCTTCTGGTGGATGACCAGGAACTGGCCGAGAGACGCAAGAGTTGGTCGGCTCCAAAACCGAAATATCAGCGTGGGTACGGTGCGATGTTCCTCAAGCACGTTACCCAGGCCGATGCCGGATGCGACTTTGACTTCCTGCATCACGGCGAAGATACGCCTGATCCCGAAATTTACTAAAAGCCATTATCAGGAATTGCGATAGGCCATGGATACTCAATTATTAACTACTGAAACAATTGCTCGTTCCGTTTGGGCGGTTCCTTCCCTTGCTCGAAGTGCTGATGGTTCGCTAAGTCGGGCAGAGAATGAAAAGATCATCCGTCACATCGAACAGGGTGGAATCACCACGCTGCTGTATGGTGGCAATGCGATCTTCTATCACCTGACACTGGCTGAGTACCGAACGGCTTTGGAACTGGTCAGCGAGTTGGCTGCCGAAAAGACCCTGGTCATTCCCGCCGTAGGACCTGCCTACGGAACGATGATGGACCAGGCCGACGTGCTGAAAGATTTTGATTTCCCGACCGTGATGGTCTTGCCGCAACGCGACGTGATCACCTCTGCGGGCTTCGCCACTGGTGTGCGTCATCTGTCCGAGAGAATCGGCAAGCCAATCGTGCTGTATCTGAAATACGACGGCGTGATGACTGCGGACGATGCGACCTCGCTGGTCGATGACGGTTTGATTTCCGCGATCAAGTATGCGGTGGTTCGCGAAGACTACACGCAGGACAAATACCTCAGTGAATTGACCGGCAAGATCGACACGAAACTGATATTGAGCGGCTTGGGTGACCAGCCTGCGATAGTGCACATGCGAGATTTCAAGCTGGGTGGTTTTACAACCGGATGCGGTTGTGTCTTCCCGAAGCTTTCGATGGATCTGCTGCACGCGATTCAGGCCGGCGATTTCGAGCAGGCCGAGACGATCCGCGAAAAGTTCCTCCCGCTGGAACAACTGCGTGACTCGCTCGGTCCGATTACGATTCTACATCGTGCGACTGAGTTGGCTGGTATCGCCCAGACCGGGCCTGTTTCGCCACTGCTTTCCGAGCCAGCAGCATCGATCCAAGAGAAAATCGCGGCGTCGATCAAGCAGATTCAAGCCTCGCTTTGATCGATTTCCCTCAGAAAAAGGCCCCGTACGCTCTAACTCCTTTGGAGGGGCGACCCATCAGCGAAAATGCTTGAATCGGTCGGCCTGGAAAGGTAGTCTATGGTCACCTGTTAGAGGTAACCATTCACAGCTTACGGGGCACTCATCTTGAGAACTATCTTGTTTTTAGTCTTGGTATTTATGGCGATCGGTATCGATCGCCTGAATGCTCGGGAGTGGTCGGACAAGTCTGGCACTCATAAAACGGAAGCGGAGTTTATCTCGTTTAAGAACGGGAAGGTCTATCTCGAAAAAGGGGATGGCGATATTGTCTCTGTCCCGATCGAGATTCTCAGCTCGCCAGACTTAGAGTTCTTAAGCAGCAAGCCAGACGTCTCGAAGTATTTCGAGTCGCATCCTGAACTTGCCCCGAAACGTTCCGTTGGAACAAGCAGTGCCAAAGCCCAGGTCAAGCCGCAGTTTGTTGATATCAAAGCTCCTGAAGGCGTGGGCTCGGGCGAAGTCCGTCGCTTTGAGGACATGGGATGGTCGGTCAAGTCGTTGGCCTTTTCTGGCAACGGCGGACTCCTGGCCGCTGGCAAACAGGATAAAACCCTCTTGCTGTTTGGGGTAAGCGAATCTCAAACGTTGATCAAGCTTGACGATCTCGATGCATTGGGACAACTGACCTGTTGCCTGTTCACGCCAGATAACTCGAAGCTGATCGTCGGAGGGTACTCCGGGCGAATCATTGTCTGGAATGTTGATCCGTCAGGCCAACTCGAACAGGTCAGCCAGTTTGTAGGGCACAACGGCGAGATCAAAACCATCTCGGTATCCCAGGATGGAAAGAAGGTCGTGTCCGGCGGAAGTGACAAAACGCTCAAGTACTGGGAGTTGGAAACTGGGGAAGAGATTCATTCGTTTCCTGTATTCGACGGAGCGGTACGAGCCAGTTTTATCACACGCAGCGGAAAGCAGGCTCTCGGTTCCGATGGGGCGCAGCTAGTGCTGTTCGACCTGGAAGAAGGGGAAGCGATTCAGGCGATGGATTTAGTCAGCACTTCTGCACATGACGTCGCAATTTCGCCCGATGGTCGTAAGGTTGCCGTCAGTAATCTCTACGCGATCCATGTGTGGGATACGAAGTCGGGTAAGGGCTTTCTGCTACAAGACCGAGAGATTCAATGGACGATCCAGTTTGCTCCCGACGCACAGAAGATTCTTTCCGGAGCCAGAGCAAAGGTAAACGTGTGGGATCTGCGAAAGCAGAACCGCATCAATGTCTTCGATACGGGCTCGCACGGTTACGTCCAAACGCTGGCGTGTTCACCAGATAACCAACATGTCGCGGCCATTGGAAGTTCGGCTGGGCAAGATCTACAAGTCTTTCGATATTCAACGTCACGTAAGTAATTCGTAACTGATTCTACGGATCCTGTTTCTTATCGCTTGGTTTACTCGAACGGGTCAACGGCAACACATGATCGACCAAATCAATTTCCGCACACGGCTACGAATCTGCATCGCCTGGTTGGCTCCTTTCGGTATTGCTTTGACGCTGATCGCCAACAACTCGAACAAGGTTGATGCACAAGATCCTGCACAGACGCCCGCAACAGTTGAGAGTTCCGAATTTGGAACCGCCCCCAGCTATGCCAAGCAGCGTGAGTATTCGACTCCGAAGACCCAGTTGCAATACAATTTGGATACTGGAAAGGCCATCGGATATGAGTTCCACTATCAATCGAACATACAAGGCACGTTTTTTGGCTTTGCCGGTAATATCGTTCAGAATATTACCTCGCTGAAGCCGTCAACTCTTACCCCTGACCAGAAGGAAAAGAGTGTTGAAGGGAGCGGCACCGCGTTTGTCGTTCGCCCTGATGGTTTCCTGATAACGTGTGCCCACGTGGTGGAAGGTTCGAAGTCGGTCATGGTGCATCTCGATAACAAGCAGTACCCGGCCAAAGTGATCGATTTCGACTTCTCTAACGATCTCGCATTGCTGCGGATTGACGCCGACAATCTGACGCCTTTGCCGATAATGGACTCTAGTAAGATTGAGTTGGCCGAAGAAGTTCGAGTGGTAGGCTATCCTCTTTCGACAGTTCTCGGCGAGAGCCTGAAGATCAGCCGAGGTACGGTCTCGGGTATTGGTCCAACCGATGGAAGTCAAAGCTTTCAGCTCGATGCGGTTGTGAACCCCGGAAACAGTGGTGGCCCTGTTGTTACCGAGAAGGGACACGTCGCCGGTGTTGCGAAGGCGCTTTTGTCGGGAGATGGGATTTCCAATGTTGGCCTGGCTGTTACCGCGAATGACGTTCGCCGACTGCTCGAGAGGAATAAGCTAAAGTATCGTATTCCACCTGAGTCTGACGACTTCCTCCGCGGGCCGGACCTGGCCAAAAAGGTTGCTCCGGCGGTTGCGCTATTGAAGGTAGTGTCTGGCGACGACGGCACTGGAATTCCCCAACAGCGTATAATTAGCTTCGATGCTAATTACTTGCCCCAGCCAGATCCAAGAAACACGATCGTTCCCAAGCTCGGAAGCACTGCCTTGCAAGAGTCCGGCAAGGTGTTGGTCAACGCGTTTGGTGAGGTGGATTACTATGACGGCAAGTTCGGCTTGCCTTGTCTGTTAGGCCCTCTGGGAACCATGGGGCTGGAAGCATTTCCGCGAGAAGACTGCGACACGTGGCAAAGTCAGAAATTGCTATTCGTTCCCAAGGATCGGCTTGTGGGGCTGATGGTCGATTTTAAAGCCTTGCCCACATTCGGTACCAGGCTGAATGCCAAGTCTGACTTCGACTCGAAATCAGGCCGCCCTCGACTGACGCTCCGCGAGTTGTTTTCGCAGCCCGTGTTGGAGACTTCCGACTACAAGATAGTAAGTGAAAAGGGATCTCTCGTCGAAATTGAAAAGACCGTCAACGTCAAGTCGATTCACAAGGAAGACCAGATCCCGGCATTTCAGATGTCCGGCAAGTCTACCATTCAGTTCAACAAGCGATTAGGACGAATTGACTCGATTCACTACCAGGGGAATGCGGAAGTGACATCGAACCAAACCACTGTCCGTATTCCGATTACCTTTACCTGCTTCAGTACGGATGTATCTCGAAAAGAAGCCCTGGCGGCGGCTCCCGAGATGCCGCAGGTGCAAGCTCCGCCGAATCAAGTCGCGAATAATCCCCTTCCGCAAAACAATCCGCCCCCTCAAATGCCGCGACCACCTCGATCTTCGACGCCACCGCGTAGTTTTTCCGTGCCCACACCGGTCTCCCCCATGCCGACTTCCAAACCGATTCCGCGATCGCAAGGTCTTTCGAAATTGAGACTCGACTAGGTTGAATTTTGGGGGCTAAACGCGATTTTGTTGTGGTTCGGTCGAATGACCGTTATTCTGCGGTTACTAGCCGTCGACTTCCCGCCACCTACCTACATGAGAAGTTTGATCATGTACCAGCCGCAACTTGTCTCGTGCCTGCTTGCCTTGGTTTTCACCATGCCCTGCGTAGCCGGCGATTTAGAGATGACGCTTCGATATCAACAGGAAACCAGCCCAGATAGTGGTCGATACCATCGGCTGACTCGGCAGGAATCCTGGAAGCCATCGGAAACGGCAATCATCGTCTGCGATGTGTGGGACCTTCATCATTGTCAGAATGCGGTCCTGCGTGTCCAAGAGTTTGCGCCCCGTCTTGATCACGTACTTTCCAAGGCTCGCGAACAGGGCGTGACCATCATTCACGCCCCCAGTGGCTGTATGGAACACTATGCTCAGCATCCGGCGCGCAGAAGGGCTCAACTGATTGCGCCTGCTCCAACTCTGCCAGAAGAAATTACCAAGTGGTGCTACCAGATACCTTCGGAAGAGAAGGGCGTTTACCCGGTGGATCAGTCCGACGGTGGTGAAGACGACGAGCCTGAGCAACATGTAAATTGGGCCGAAGAACTCATGAACCGCGGACTTAACCCGAAAGCTCCCTGGTCGAAGCAGACCGACCTGCTGACGATTGATGCTGAAAAGGACTACATCAGCGATAAGGGGGACGAAGTCTGGAATATCCTGAGTGCGAAAGGGATCGACAACGTCATTCTGACGGGCGTGCATACGAACATGTGTGTGCTGGGAAGGCCATTCGGTTTGCGGCAACTAGCAAAAAACGGCAAGAACGTTGTGCTGATGCGAGACATGACCGACACCATGTACAACCCTGAGGCCTGGCCGTTTGTTAGTCATTTTACTGGTACTGACCTTATCATTTCCCACATCGAGAAGTTTGTCGCGCCTACCGTAACGAGCGATCAACTGATTGGTGGCAAGCCCTTTGTCTTTAAGGGAGATGTTCGTCCACATGTCGTGATCGCTATGGCAGAGGCAGAATATGAGACCAATCGCACGCTACCTGAGTTCGCCAACGCTTACCTTGGCAAAGATTTCCGCGTGAGCTACTGCTTTGCCAATGATACCAATCGCGACAACATCCCTGGTTTCGATACTGCCCTGGAGGATGCCGATGTGTTGGTACTTAGTGTGCGCCGACGAGCGTTGCCCTTAAAACAGATGGAAGCTCTGCGAAAATATATCGTTGCCGGTAAGCCCGTGATTGGAATCCGGACAGCATGCCATGCGTTTAGTCTTCATGGGAAGGAGCCGCCTGAGGGAACTGAAACTTGGGAAGCGTTTGACCCTGAAGTGTTTGGGGGCAATTACCATGGTCACTACCCCAGTAAGATCGCTTCGCACATCGATGTCGTAACGGACTCTTCTTCGCATCCGATCCTGCAAGGTATTTCCCGCGATCGCTATACTCAATATGGGTCGCTGTATAAGACGTCGCCGATCGCGAACTCAGCATCGCTATTGTTGACAGGCGCTGTGGAAGGCCAACCCCAGGAGCCGGTCGCCTGGACATTTGACCGTGCCGACAGGGGGAAATCGTTTTTTACCTCGTTAGGCCACAAGACTGATTTTGACAAACCGATGTTTCAACGGCTCCTTCTCAATGGCATCTATTGGGCCGCTGGAGAACCGATTCCCCAGGAGTTTGATTTGGAAAAGCCTGTCGAGCCTCGGAAGAAGTGGTAGTAAGATGCCAAGAGTAAATTCAGCAAGACTTGAGACCTTAATTTGAGTATCCTAGGTGTGTTCCGCATTAGGGTGAGGTGTTTTCTTATCATCGCCAGAGAACTTCTATCGGACTCCTGCCCATCATGAGAGCATGTTGGAATCGATAAGATCTGCCATGGGTAGGCCGAAACGCACCATATGACCAATTTGTTACCTTCAGCCCCTTCTCATCGGTCGAGACTTATCTCCGCGGCCTGGTCACTTATTGCCGCACGAACGCTTCTGTGCCTGGCTTTGGGAACTGCCGTGGTGGTCATGATTGCCTGGCCGGCTGGTTGGAACTCGCTTCGATCACTCATCGAGGGGCTACCGACTATGAAGTTTAATACGGCCCTCGGTTTAGCCATCTTGGCTGGTGTCGGCTTGCTGCGGTCTCAGACCGGTGCTCAGGAGGATCGCCGAGGCTGGACTTCGTTAATATTGGCTGGTGGTGTATTTGCCCTGGCTATTGTCAGTCTGCTCGAAATTGCATCGGGACTGAGTTTGGGAATCGACACGTTAACGGATAATGACTTGCGATCGCTAAGTCACGGTAGAACCCCAGGACTCATGTCAACGGGGACAGCGGTTGGCTTGTTCCTGTTGTCGTCTAGCCAATTGATCTCTGGTCTCACACCATCTTGGGTGAAGAAAACTCTCGCTTCGCTGGCCGGGCTCTTGGGCGCTTCTAGTGTCTGTCTTTTTCTGCTGCGAACCAATGTTCGCGCGACTAGTATTTTTTCGACAACAGCGATCCATACCGCCGTGTTGTTGACGTTTATTGCTGCTGGCTATTTGCTAGTTTGGCAAGCGATGTCAATTATTTCGACTTCTTCCGATCGGGATATGGTGCGATCCGAATTGTTCCGTGTTCGCGCACTTACGGCGGTCGTCATTGGGGCATTGTCACTGGGACTATTTGTCACCTCCAATCTCGTGGTCGATGCCCAGGGAACGATCCGTGAAGCAAACCAGGCACGTTTTGCCTACTTCACGGACCTGGTCGTCGAGGATATCGAACGAAGTATCAATCGCGTAGTGTTCGGCTTGCGAGGCTTGCGGGGACTGTACATGGCCAGCAAGCAAGTGACCCGGGACGAGTTTGCGGCAATGGCCCAATCGCACGATCTTGCCGATGAGTTTCCCGGAGCCATTGGGCTTGGGCTTATCGATCACGTGAAACGTGAAAACCTCGATACGTATATTCGGGAAGTACGCGCGGACAATGCTCCCGAATTCGAGGTGAAAACCGAGGGGGATGCTGCGGATTTATACGTGATCAAGTTTATCTTTCCGCTTGCTCGTAATCGTGATGCGTGGGGGTATGACGTCGGTTCCGAAGCAGTACGACGGATTGCCGCCGAGACAGCCGTAGCTACCGGTGAACCTACCATTACCGGGCCAATTGAATTGCTGCAGGACAAAGAGAATAGGACCGGCTTTTTGTATCTGCTGCCGTTCTATGATACGCCGGAAACACCGGAGACGCCGCAGGAACGAGAGGAAAAGCTACAGGGGCTTGTTTACGCCCCAATCATTCTGGATGAAGCATTGGCCGGAATTGGAGATCGCACGCAAGGTAACGTTGAGGTTGCTATCGACGATGTAGAAGACAACGCCGACGGATTTGCGACCTACGGTCATTCCACGATCGATGAGACAGCGCTTGGTACGGCTGGACATCGGATACCAGTGTTTGCCCAGCAGAAGACGATCGTCGCCGGTGGACGACACTGGCTTGTCGGTATTACGAGTTCCGTTCAATTCGAAAGCCGTATTGACCGGGTTACTCCTGCCATGATTGGGGTGGGCGGCACAATTCTTACGATTCTTTTGGTGGGTGTTATTTGGTCTATGGGAAGGAACATGGCCTTGGCACACAACATGATGGTCGAGGTCCAGGCCAGCGAGGAAAGGGCTAAGGAAGCTCAACTCATGGCAGAGAAGGCCAGCCAGGCAAAGAGCGAGTTTCTGGCCAATATGAGTCATGAAATCCGTACCCCAATGAATGCGATTATCGGTCTGACCGACTCGGTGCTGAGGACGGAACTTACCGAAGATCAACGTGACTACCTGAGCACGGTGTCCGACTCGTCAAATACTTTATTGCAGATTATCAACGACATTCTCGATATCTCGAAAATCGAGGCTGGCAAAATCGAATTGGATGAAGAAGAGTTTCAGCCTCGTGAGTTTATCGCGAATTTGCTGCGTGCTGTGACTGCCAAATTGCAAGACCGTCCTGTAGAACTTGTTTGCCAGATCGAACCGAATGTTCCGCGTGTGCTGATCGGAGACTCCCGGAGACTTGGCCAGGTTCTTCTGAATCTGCTGGGAAACGCCATGAAGTTTACCGAGCAGGGTGAGATCGAATTGCGTGTCGCGAGAGTTTCACAAGAGGGTAGGGCAGCAGAAGAAGTGTTGCTGGAGTTTGCCGTAAGGGATACAGGCATCGGCATCCCGGAAAGCAAGTTAGGTACGATCTTTGATGTGTTCGAACAAGCAGATACTTCGACCACGCGACGCTATGGGGGGACCGGACTGGGGTTGACGATTTCTTCGCGGCTTGTTGATCGCCTTGGAGGAGAGATTTCAGTTGAAAGCAAACTAAATGAGGGGAGCGTGTTTCGCTTTACCGCTCGGTTCAAGCCGAGCATTAGTCCAATTCCAACGGCGTGGAAGGAAACCATTAGTGGGCTGCAAGGCAGGAGGGCACTGATTGTTGATGACAGTGAGACGGACCTACTCATGCTGCGGGAAGTGACGCAGTCTTATCAAATCGAAACTACTTCGGCGGATTCTGGGCATGCAGCATTAACGGAATTGGCAAATGCAATTCAGGCGGGACAACCGTTTGATATGGTTCTTGTCGATTTGAAAATGCCCCATTTGGACGGATATGAGGTTATCGAGATAATCCAGAATGCCCCAGAAAAATATGGGAAACCGATGGTCATTCTGATTTCCGCCAGCAAGATAGGAAGCAAGGACCCAACACACGGTTTGAAGATCGCTTCGCGAATTCGAAAGCCGGTCAAGCCTTCCGAACTTCTCGAGGCGATGGTGGCAGGCCTCGGGCTAGAAATTCCGGACGACCTTTCCACTGGAGATAACCCCGAAGCGGACACAAATACCCAGCCGCTGGAGATTCTCTTGGCCGAGGATAGCCGAGCGAACCAAAAGGTTGCGACAGCGATACTAAAGCGACGTAACCATAATGTATCGATTGCGGAAAATGGTATCGAGGCAATTCGTGCGATTCAGGAAAACACATACGATGTCGTCCTGATGGACGTGCAAATGCCGGAGATGGACGGCCTGACGGCCGCCTATCATATTCGTCAGTACGAGCAACAAGTCGGCGGCCATATTCCTATTGTGGCCACGACTGCCCACGCGTTGAAAATGGATCGCGAACGGTGCCTTTCCGCGGGGATGGATGAATATATCTCTAAACCATTATCGCCTGATTCGCTTTTTGCTGCGATCGATAATGCCATTCGTAAGAGTCGAGGAGAAAGGATCATTGCTTGCGTTCGGGGGCCATTGGTTGCATCGGACGAAGATGAAGCAAATGCCGAGCCTCCCGTTCCCTGGGAAACACTGTTGAAACGGCTCGAGAACGACCGCGAGGCACTTGTCGAGATTGTAAACGCCTATATCCCGGAAATGACGAAGGGGATGGATCGAATCGACGAGGCTATTCAACAAGCAGACGATCATCTGCTGACGATTTCAGCCCACAAACTCAAGAGCGCACTACGCTTCTTCCATCAAATGGAAGCGAGCACAATTGCCCAAGATCTTGAGCTGAGGGGAACGAGAAACGACTTTGAATCCGCAGAACAAGAGGCCAGCCGATTGAGGGAAATGCTCACAGGGCTTTTACCTTGGCTCAGCACGTATTGTCGTGAGCAGTGAACATCGGGCAGGCAAGAGCTTTACGCACATTCAGTAAACAAATATGCTGAGAGATTATAGGCGAGACGGACCTCCTTTGAATCTTCCATTGGAGTCGAAACGAGCTTGTGCCAGCGGCAGATCTGACTTGCCGGGCGATATCTTTCCACCTTTCGATATATGAAGCGATACATGGACGCTCGTGAATCCTTTCTTCAACTATCGGACTCGCTCAATCAAGCTGTCCTGGGACAGACGGAAGTCGTTGAGCGACTGCTGATTGCCTTATTGGCCAATGGTCACGTGTTAATGGAAGGTTTGCCTGGTACGGCGAAGACGCGTTCCATAAAGACTCTCTCAAAATTGATCGACAGCCAGTTTAGTCGCATTCAATTTACGCCTGACCTGTTGCCTTCCGATGTCACAGGTGCCGAGATCTATCGCGAGCAAAACGGTACATTTGATTTTCAGCAAGGCCCGATCTTCGGCAACCTGGTCCTGGCTGACGAAATCAACCGTGCTCCAGCCAAGGTTCAAGCGGCGCTATTGGAAGCCATGGAGGAACGTCAGGTAACCGTGGCATCGCAAACGCATCCACTGCCAGACTTGTTTCTCGTGATGGCAACCCAGAATCCGATCGAGCAAGAGGGGACGTACCCATTGCCGGAAGCGCAAATGGATCGGTTCTTGTTGTACGTACGCGTCAATTATCCTGCGAGTGACAACGAACTGGCCATCCTGCGACTTGTGCGAAGTGAAAAGTCCGGCCAAAACGAAGCTACCACGGCGAGGATCTCGCAAGAGGTGATCTTTTCAGCGCGGAAGGAAGTCAATGCGATTCATGTGGCAGAGGGAGCAGAGAAGTATATTGTTGATCTTGTTCTCGGAACGCGAGAGCCAGACCGGTACGAAGGGGATTTGCCCAAATGGATTCGAATCGGTGCGAGCCCTCGCGGAACTATTGCTCTGGATGCTGCTGCCAGGGCACATGCGTGGTTGCAAGGGCAGGACTTTGTCTCCCCCGATAACATACGTGCGGTTGCCCCAGCTTGCCTGGCGCATCGCGTTCATTTGACTTATGAAGCGGAGGCCGCTGGCGTTACTCGAACAGACGTCATTAACACGCTGTTGAAAGTCGTGGTTCCTACGTAATTCTGCCATGGATGATCGAATTCAAATTTCGCTGGAAGAAATGGTGTTGCTCAAAGCAGACGCTCGGGGCTTTTCATTGCTGCCGCGACAGCCGGTCTCTTCCCTCCTGGCAGGTCGGCACGCCTCCCGGCTTCGCGGACGCGGTCTAGCATTCGAAGAACTGCGACAATATCACCAAGGAGACGACGTTCGCACGATTGATTGGAAGGCCACGGCTCGTCTACGTTCTCCCCAGGTGCGAATCTACAGTGAAGAACGTGAGCGTCCTGTCTTGTTCGTCGTCGACCAGCGATCTCCTATGTTTTTTGGAAGCCAGAGGACCATGAAGTCGGTTGCTGCCGCCGAACTGGTTGCCATCGGTGCGTGGCGGGCCTTGGATTCGGGAGATCGCGTTGGCGGCATCGTTTTCAGCGAGCAAGAAATCGTCCAGGTTCGTCCGCATCGCAGCCAAACTCGCATGCTACAGCTGTTTCATGAGACCGTTCGTTTCAACAAGCAATTAACAAGCAGCGAAACGATCGCCGGCACGCACACGTTGAACGACGCTTTAAGGAATGCCGCGAACATTGCCAATCACAGTCACCTCGTGGTGGTTGTCAGCGATATGGATGGTGCCGACGAACAGACCGAAAAGTTGACGACGCAAATTGCGGCGCACAATGACGTACTCGTTGTCGCAGTTTACGATCCACTGGGGGCCGCTTTGGTCGGCTCGCCGGGGATGATCGCGGCTGATCGTGGTCAGATGTGGGACATTCCGGACAGTTCGCATTTTTCGGAAGCATTTCTTCAGTCGTTCCAGGAGCGACTCGATAAGTGGACGCAACTGTTTCATAACCTTCGCGTACCTGTCTTGCCGATCACTACGGCGGTTCCGGTTGCGGTTCAGATTCGTTCCTTGCTCGGAGACCGGACTGGAAAGTGATGACAGACGACCCTGCAAGTCTCGATCTTCTCCACGATATCGTCGTTCCGCCAGAGGTGCCTTGGTGGCCGCTCGCTCCTGGCTGGTATATCCTGTTCGCGATCGCGCTGCTCAGTTTAACGTATTGGGCCTATCGATGTTGGGCAAAGTGGCAGGCCAATGCTTACCGTCGAGTCGCGCTTCAGGAACTTTCTGCTGCCGGTAGCATCGCCGACGTCTCCCAGCTTCTTCGCCGTACTGCTTTGAAGATCGCGCCTCGTCCGGTCATCGCCTCCTTGACCGGAAGCGAATGGCCTGAGTGGTTGGCAACCTGTTTCCCCGAGCCTATGCCAGATGCATGCCGGACGCAACTGGCCGACGGGGGCTATGCCCGTGTGTCGTCGAGCTCTGATCTGGAGACGTTAAAAGAATATGCCCACCGCTGGATCAAGTTGCACCATCCACCTGAAGTTTGCAGCGAGGTAAAGCCACAGGCCTAACGATTGGTATGTTTGTTTTTGCCCATCCCTGGCTACTGCTTATACTGCCGCTTCCGTGGCTGTTGCGACTGATGCTGCCCCCAATGGACAGCAATTGCGTGGCAGTTCGTGTTCCCTTCGGCGAACGCCTGACGGCCGTGCTAGGTAACGCAGAAACAACCTCTACGGGCCGCCGGCTCACGCGCCCCTTGGTGGTTTCTTTAGTGGTCTGGACATTGCTGGTCGCTGCGTTGGCTCGACCCCAATGGATTGAACCACCGATCACCAAGGAGATTCCCACGCGTGATTTATTGCTGTTGGTCGATCTTTCCGGTTCGATGGATCAAAAGGACTTTGTCAACGCAAAGAATGAAAAGGTCGATCGGCTCACGGCTGTGAAAGAGGTTCTGGGTGACTTCCTCTTGCGACGTAAGGGAGATCGCGTCGGTCTGGTAGTCTTTGGAGACGCTCCATACCTTCAGGCTCCCTTTTCAACTGATTTGAGCCTCGCGAAAAGATTGCTAGACGAATGCCAGGTTGGCATGGCAGGGCCGAGAACTGCCTTAGGAGATGCAATTGGTTTAGGCGTCAACTTATTTGACAATAGCAATGCTCCAGCAAAGACGATGATTGCGTTGACCGATGGAAACGATACCAAGAGCCTGGTGCCGCCGGTCGAAGCTGCTCGAGTAGCGGCGCAGCGCGACATTCAGATCTTTACCGTCGCGATTGGCGACCCGCAGACGACGGGCGAAGACAAGCTCGATGAACAGACCCTGCGCGACGTGTCCTTGGCAACCGGCGGTTCCTATTACTTCGCTGCAGACCGTAATGCACTCGCTGGCATCTACGACGAACTCGATAAGATCAACGTGCATGAAGTCAAAACGGTAAGCCATCGCCCTCGACACGATTTGTATATATGGTGGCTTTTGGCGGCGCTATTGATTTCGATGATCGACAAGCTTGTCGTGACCTTCAAGGAAAAGCGATCTCGCGCGAAAGTCAACGCGGCAAGTCGCGTAAATGTCAATCCACGAACCGGGAAGTTGGAGGTTGTTTCATGATCGAATCGATCTCTCAGTTTCACTTCATTCGCCCCGGCTGGCTGTTGCTGGTGCCCCTGGCCATTGGGTTATGGTCGCTGTGGCTGCGAAGCTCAGAGCCCTTACGCGGCTGGCGTTCGCAAATTGCTCCTGCACTACTAAAAGCCCTGACGGTCGGAGGCCATGCCGCACACTCGCAGCAAGCCCGTTGGCTGCTCGCGGGCTGGCTGTTAGCTGTCATCGCAATCGCTGGACCTACCTGGCGAAGGGAACCAAGTCCGTTCGCCGAAGAGTCGCCACCGCTGATGATCTTGCTGAAAGCTGACAAAGGCATGGAGCCGGCTAATCAACAACCGACGAGTTTGGAACGAGCCAAGTTGAAGATTGCCGATCTAGCGAATGCTCGAAAGGGGCAGCCTCTGGGATTGATCGTCTACGCAGGCTCCGCTCACCTCGTGCTTCCTCCCACCAAGGATACCGCAGTGATTGCCGAAATGGCCTCGGACATCACTTCCAGTATTATGCCAGCCGCCGGTGACCGGCTCGATCTGGCCATCGACGAGGCGCGAAGGATCATGACTTCGGAGAACGTCTCCGGTTCGTTTCTCGTTATCGCCGATGCCGTCGACACGGATACTCAGCAACTGGCTGCCGCGGAAAAGGGCTCGCACGGTAACGGGATTCAGATTTTGGCCATTACAGACAACGATCCGAGTAAGCTGCGTTCGATTCAAAACGCGGCAAGCACGCTGCATGGTTCGATTGTGGAATTGGCGATCGATGGCTCGGATATCACGACCATCGTTCACAAAGCGGATCGAACTTCGTTTGCCAGCGTTGCGGGTGAGGAGACACGTTGGCAAGAGGCTGGTTACTGGCTTGTTCCAATTCTTGTGATCTTGATGGCATTGACCTTCCGGCGTGAGTCGTCGCAACTCTCGGGAGGTGCTTCATGAGAATAATATTCTGCTTGCTGGCCATCTCGTGGACTGGTTTATGGTTGACGCCTGATCAGGCCGGCCAACGCTACTTCGATAAAAGGAGGTTTGCCGAAGCGGCTGCGACTTTTGAAGATCCCCTTTGGCAGGGAGCGGCTTGGTATCGAGCCGGTGAGTTCGAAAAGGCGACCCAGTCGTTTGCTAGGGTTCCCAC
This sequence comes from Blastopirellula marina, assembly GCF_002967715.1. Lineage (NCBI taxonomy): Bacteria > Pseudomonadati > Planctomycetota > Planctomycetia > Pirellulales > Pirellulaceae > Blastopirellula > Blastopirellula marina. Next base: position 51,048 of record NZ_PUIA01000057.1, on the reverse strand, counting down.
CGCCGAAGGAAAGTTTAACGAAGGAAACTCCTGGTTGATGTTGGGTAAATACGACCAGGCAATTGCGAGTTACGATCAAGCTCTTAAGAAACGCCCCGAATGGAAGGAAGCGCGAGAGAACCTGGAACTGGCCAAAATTCGCAGGGATAGGATCAAACAGGAAGGGGGCGACCTGGGAGATCAGAAAGAAGGGGCCGATCAGATTGTATTCGATAAGAAGAAAGAGGGAGGACAGGAGACCCAGGTTGACGGTGAAAAGGCCACCTCGGACGCCGCTGTACAGGCCATTTGGCTGCGGCAAGTGCAAACCAAACCGGCGGACTTCCTCAAGGCCAAGTTCGCATATCAATACGCGAACGACGCTGAGGATTCTAGCCCATGATGGTCCTTCGATTGATCGTGTGGCTGGCTGTCCTCGTGTCGGCCTCATTGGCCATGGGGGCCGACGTGAAGCCCGTGACCCTTCGCCTGCCTGATCAGGATAAGACGTTCTGGGTTGGTCAGCGAATTCCCGTTTTTGTCGAGATTCGAGCCAAGGGTACGTTCAGCGGAGCAACGAACTTTTCGTTGCCACAGATTCTTCAATCGGTCTTTGTCCAAGTTGGTAATCCGGTCGTTTCGTCGGAAGAGCATGACGGAGACTCGTGGTTCGTGCAAGTTCACGAATTCGCGTTGTTTACGCAATCATCTGGAAGTATCGAGATTCCGGCATTCTCGGTTCGATACAGCAATCATGATGGTTTCACTGGCCCAGTGACCTCTCATAACGAGATAGTGCCTCAAGCGAAGTTGGAAGTGAAATCACCTCCGGATCGAGAGTCGCACGGCTTTCTGGTGACGACCGATAAGATTGACATTTCCGAGACTTGGCAGCCGAAGCCTGGCAGCGTGAAGCAAGGAGACATTGCCGTTCGGACGATCACGCAGTCAGCCGACCAGATGATCGGCATGGCACTGGCCCCCCCTCCGAACCAGACCATCGACGGAATTCAAGTCTATCCCGGAACCCCCACGGTTTCTCTCGCAATGGAGCGGGGCGAATTCCTCGGAACAAGAACGGACGAGATAACCTATCGTTTCGATAAAGCTGGCACACTTTCCATTCCTGAAGTGACCTACACCTGGTGGGATCCTGATAAACAGCAGTACCACTCACATACGCTGCCTGCGGTGGATTTTGAAGTCGCGGCAGTTGTGCAGCCAGGAAGCGCAACAGATACTGCCAAGAATTCAACGCACTGGCTAGTCTGGCTGCCTATTTCACTTGCGTTGGTCGGCCTTGGAGCCTGGCAGTACCCCAAGCTGAAAGTTTGGGGAGCCTCGATTTGGCAAAAACTGAATCCACCGGATAAGGTTGCTACTCGACAACTGTTACAAGCATGTCGCACGCATGACGTCCAGCAAGCTGAGATCGCCTGGGCCCAGTGGCAATCGACACAGATGCAGCCCTTGGACCTCTCAAAGGACCTGGAGGACGCCGTCAACGAGCTTCACCGCGTTATCTATGGAGCCGGACCGCATGTGCCATGGAATGGCAACGCATTGGCACATGCCTTTGAGCGGCAACGCCGTAACGAATTGAAATGTCAGCTCGCAAGCGATTCTGCATTGCCGCAGATGAATCCGGCGAACTGATGGTGTTGGTCGAAGGCACCAGAATTACGGATTGTTGTTTCAACTGAAATTGAGTGTGATATTATGGTAGATAGTCTGGAATGGATATCCCGTGTTAGACGACAAGTTCCCACCAAGACCAATGTCGCCCCGTGATTATCCATTCATCGAGCGAGCGGTAACGCTTTCTGCCCGATAGTGACCTCCCGCCTTTTATTCCTGCCGTACTGACTGGGCAACACCCACCTGCTTCAGGGTCTAACTATGCGACTCTTTCTGCTTAGCTGCGCAATTCTCTTGAGCTGCTGTACTGCCATCTTCGGTGAGCCGATAGCTATTGCAGATTTGCAGCGATCCAACCCGGTCTCATTCGAGAACGAGATCCTGCCGATCTTCCAACGCAGTTGCCTTGCCTGTCATAGTGCCAGTGAGGCCCAAGGAGAATTGGTGTTGGAGACTCCCGCGACCATTCGCAAAGGGGGGGATTCAGGTGAGGCTCTCGTTCCAGGCAAAGGAGCCGAGAGCCTGCTTCTCAAGCTGGCGGCGCACCAGGAAGAGTCATTCATGCCTCCGCCAGATAACGATGTAAATGCACCGAATCTGACCTCTCAGGAGCTGGGACTGGTTCGCCTATGGATCGACCAAGGTGCAGAAGGCACTTCCTCTGCTCCACCGACAATGCCGCAAAAATGGAGTTCGATTCCAAACAATCTGGAACCCGTCTATGCCGCAGCGCTTAGCCCCGACGGGCAATTCGTAGCCGCCACCAGAGCCAACCAACTGTTCCTTTATCACGTTGCATCTGGAAAGCTGATCGGAAGTCTAGAGGATTCATCGCTTGAGCCGCCCGCGGCGCATCGTGATTTAGTCCAATCGCTCGCATGGGGAAGCGATGGTACGCTGCTCGCCTCAGGCGGGTTTCGCGAAGCAAAGCTCTGGGAAAGGCCGCGTGATGCACGCGAGATGTCCTTCTCAACGAAAGCGAAAACCACGGCACTGGCTGTAAGCCTCGATCGCAAGTGGATGGCTACCGCAGGCGACAACCACGTTATTCAACTTTGGAGCCTAGAGACGGCACAGCCTGGACCGAAGATGACTGGGCATAGTAATTTGATTACTTCGCTGCGATTCACGGCAGATGGAACGCATTTGATTTCGGCTTCGCTCGACAAATCTATTCGGATCTGGAACTCTTCGGATGGAACACAGACGGGCCTTCTACAAGTGCCAACAGCGATCCAAGCAATCGAATTATTGCCAGCAGTTGCAGGTTCTGCCCCTCAGCAAACCTTGGTTGCCGGAGGTGACGACAAGATTCTCCGGACCTGGTTGGTAGACTCTAAAGCAACGGCCGAGACGTGGGCAATGATGGAAGCAAAGGAACTGCCAGGGCACACGGATGCGATTACTGCACTGGCTGTAGCCCCTGGGCATCCCATGCACTTCTATTCCGCGAGCCGCGACGGAAGCCTGCGTTACTGGGACCTAGAGAATCAAAAACAGCTAGGGATGTTCACGCATGGCACGCCTGTGCTGGCGGTTGCCGTTCGATCGGACGGACTTCGAATCGCTTCCGTTAGTGAAAACAACACGGCGAAGCTATGGGACAAGGATGGCAAACAAATTGCAGAGATGAAGGGAGACCCGCGACTGCAACAGCATGCAATTTGGGCAAAGCATTCTCTCGGGGCGGCGCAGCAGCGATTGAACATCGTCAAGCAGCGGCTAGTGACGGTAGAAGAGGTGCTTAAAAATCGGGTCGAGGCGAAAGCAACTGCCGATAAAGAACTGGCTGCGGCTGACGAAGATCTCGCGCAGAAGAAGGCTGCGCTCGACAAGATCAACAGCGAGTCAGCCGTATCCGAGTCGGTTGCTGCCGAAGATGCCGAGAAAGAAAAGAAACCGGACGATGCCGAAACCATGGAAGAATCGGCTCAAAAGGCGATAGAAGAGTCAACATCAGCCCAGCAACTGGCGACCAAGAAACAGACCTCCGCTGAGGGGGCCGTCAAACAGGCAGAAGAGTCGGTCACGTCTGTAAAGCAGTTAGTTGAGCAGGCTGCCGCGAATGTGGAAGAAGCTCAGGCCCGATCCGATTCGGCGAATAAGCTTTCAACCGAGTCCGAGCAGCCACTGCGCTCGGTTAGCTTCTCGCTCGATGGGACGAAATTGGCGACCGCTGGTAATTTCCCTTCCGTACAGATCTGGGATGCCGATACAGGCAGCCCGGTGGATGCTCTGGCGAAACAACCAGGCTCGCTTTCTCCGATCACATTTCTCGACAATGATCGCCTGCTATCTGGGTTCGGAACGACGGAGGCTGTTGTCTGGCAGCTGAATCCCACTTGGCGATTGCGACAGACCATTGGTTCCTCGGAAAAGGATGATCCGATCATGGGACGCGTTACATCACTCGATATCGACGCGAATGACGCCCGACTTCTTATTGGTAGCGGCCTGCCATCACGCAATGGAGAACTCGGGTTGTTCCGCCTGGAAGATGGTGCCCGCATCCATCACCTGCCCAACGCACATTCCGATGTGGTTTACTCCGCGAGATTTTCGCCGGATGGTACCCAGTTCATTTCCGGCGGTGCTGACAAATATGCGCGACTCTGGAACCTGACTGGTGAGAATTCACTCAAGCAGCTTGAAGGACATTCCGACTATGTGTTGGGAGTCTCTTGGAAGGAGGACGCGACATCGATTGCAACGGCGTCGTCCGATCAAACCATCAAGATCTGGGACGTGGAAACGGCCGATCAGTCGAGGGCTATCTCAGGCTTCGGAAGGGATATCACCTCGTTACGGTACATCGGAGAGACGGCTCATGTGGTTTCGAGCTGTGGCGACGGCATCGTTCGACTACATGATGCCGCCAATGGCAAGTCGCTCCGAACCTTTTCGGCAGGAGTCTGGCTGCACTGTGTCGATGCGACGTCAGACGAAAAGTTAGTCATCGCCGGGGGAGATGACGGGCGGCTATTCATCTGGGATGGGACGAATGGGAAGCAGCTGAAAGCGATCAACGTGGGCGAGTAAACGCCCACGGGCTTGCTTCAGGAAATCAGTTCCGGAATCGGTTCACCATGATCAATGATCGGCGTTGGACGACCGTTGAAGTCTTTGATAAAGACCTTTCGGCCATCGATTCCCAGATGATGATAGATCGTCGATAGGAAATCGCCCGGTCCGCAGATTCGCTCAACGGAATCTTCTCCCAGTTTGTCGGTAGCGCCGATAACGCGGCCTGTCTCGATGCCGCCACCGGCCCAGATATTCGAGAAGGCTCGTGGCCAGTGATCGCGTCCTGGTTGCTTGGTGCCTGCCGCGGCACTCGCATTACCGGCACCGGTGCTCGGCTGGTAGTTGACCTTGGGGGTTCGGCCGAACTCGCCGGTCACGACCACAAGGACTCGTTCGGAAAGCCCACGCTGGTAAACATCTTCGATGAGTGCCGAGACAGCCTGGTCGTATGCCTGGGCCCGAAACTTCAGGGCGTCGAAAACATGATGATTCACCGCGTGATCGTCCCAATTGCTCACGCGTCCGCAGAGTGGCCCATGCAAACTTGTCGTGAGAATCTCGACACCTGCCTCGACCAATCGACGAGCCAGTAGAAGTTGCTGCCCCCAGGTGTTTCTCCCGTAGCGATCACGAGTCTTATCGTCTTCTTTGCTGAGATCGAACGCTTCCTTCGTTTTGGGGTTGGTTAGCAGGGTCATTGCCTGTGTCTCGAATTCGTCGAGCGCGTTCATCTCGCCAGCCTTGTCGAAGGCTCGTTCGAGGGTGTCGAGTCGTTGCCGTAACGAGGCACGTCGTTCGAGATGAATGGCTTCGCCCGGATTCGCAACTCCGATATTCGGCACGGCAAAGCTTGGGCTGTTGGGATCGCCTGTTACTGCAAAGGGTGCATAGGCATCGCCCAAGTAGGCTGGGCCGGTGTAGTTTGTGGGTGGGTTTACCCCAGCGTAGATGGGCAGAGGATTGTTGCGGTCGGCGTCTTGAGATCGCAGATAATTGGCAACCGACATCCAGTCTGGCAGGCGAGGCGCTGGTTTGTCTCGCGTATCGGGGTCGCCTGAGAGTAGCTGCATCGAACCGGCCGGGTGTCCCCCGGCCGTCTGACGCATGGAACGCAAGACCGTGAACTTATCGGCGATCGCAGCTTGCATCGGTAGCAGTTCGGTAAAGTGCAGGCCCGGGACTTTCGTCTGGATCGTGCTGAATGGACCTCGGTATTCCACCGGTGCGTTTGGCTTCGGGTCGTAGGTGTCGATATGAGAGCATCCGCCTGGTTGCCAGACCATGATGACGGCATTCTTCTTGCGACTCGGATCGGCGGGACTTTCGGCCCGTAGCCGAAGCATGCCGGGCAAGCTCAACGAGGCAAATCCCGCGAGTCCCATTCGCATGAACCCACGACGCGAGGCAGGACCCGGACAGATGGCTGATGATGCGTTGAATGGATGCGTCATTTCGAGGTAACCTCAGTGGCGGGAATAACACGAATCTGAATCGGTTTCGAGACGATGATGTCGACGATGTCTTTCGGAGCCGCTGCTTTCTGGATCGTTTGCAAGCGTTTCTCCGCTGCAGTGACAGCAGCTTTGGCTTTTTCCTGCTCTTCTTCAGGTGCTTGCTCGGCGGACTTCTTGGCTGCTTCCAAAGCGAGTTCCGCTTCGGTTACTGCTGCCGTGTTATACGAATACTTGGCAACCGCACTGCCGTAGAAAGCGATGGTGTATGTGCCTGGTGCGGGTTTCAGCTTGGCCAGATCGAGCGAGACTTCGGATGAATCCTCCTTGAGAGAGACGTCAAATGCACCGTTTTTATCGAACGGTTCGCCAAATGTCTTCATGCTCATCGTCGGCCCCGAAAACTCGCAGCGGCGCGAGAGTGTCAGTGGAATGGTTAAGGACTGACCTTCTACCACTTCCCAAACCTTGTCCTCGGTCGGGCTGACGCTCAAAGGGGTAGTCTCGGAACCGCCCACGGAAACTGGTACGTCAGCAAGCAGTCGCGGGCTGGGGATCTCGGACCAGGCATTGGTTACCGGCCAGGCCATCGACGCGTAGCTTCCTTGTCGAGTGACCATCTTGCCGTCAATTTCTGCTCGCCCGAACAAACTGGCACTGGTCAAACCGCGGGGAGCATGTTCCTCGGCGGTTACCAGCAGCGTTCCGCAGCACTTACCAGGCGGAATGGTCAAGCCGCTGGCAGTCACCCCTTCCGGTAGATTCTCCATGCCCAGTTCAATCGGGCCGTCGTAGCCATCTCGGCGGACAACGACCACTTCGATGGGCATCGTAGCTCCACCTCGCAGGGCAATCGGCTTGGACAACGCATTGCGATCCCCGTTACGCAAGTTCATGTGGAGTGCCCATCCAACGATCGCAAAATCGGGTTGGGCTTTGCGGATAATCAGGCGATAGATGTTTCGCTCATCGTCGCGTGTGCCACCGAACAGGTCGGTTAATCGCAGTCGATAAACGCCATCTTCTTTGATCTCGACTTTCCCTAGAATGTCGGAGGAACCAGCATTGTATGGTGGGCCGTCGTAGCTGTATCCGTTGCTCGAAACTTTCACAGGGCTGGGAATATCCGAGAGCTGGGTGACGTCGATTTCTTCCTCTTGGTCACCACTTTTCTTCACTTGGTTTACGGTAATGGAGGGATCGGTTGGAAGTCCTAGTCTTTCTGAGGCAACCTCAACCCACCACACTTCTCCCTTCTTGGCGGTAAACTCGAAGGTATCGATATCAGCTGCGGGGAAGAAACTGCCCTCGATATCACACGGAAGCGTAATCTGCTGGGCCTTGGTGGATTGATTGTTGGGCTCGACTTCCGTCGATGCTGCCGTGAGTGCCAGGTCGGTGGGGGGCCAGGAGAATGCGTTGACATTGCGGGTAGATGCAGGTCGAGGGACGACTGCATCGGCTGCGATCTCCTCGACGGCCAGTCGATAGAAATAATACGGGCCACCTCCATATGTCAGGTCGTGAACCTTAATGACGAATTTGCCATCTGCTTCAGGGGTGAAATCAATCGCGCCGCCACGACGTTCAACCTGTAGGTCATTGCCGTCTTCGTCGGCGACAATCAGCACTGACTTAAGTTTCGAGTCGATGCCTGCCGCAGCGCTAGTGACAACCAGCCGTTGTCCCTTTTTTGCCTCGAACGTGTAGTAGTCGATCGCCTTGGCTTTCATCTGGCCATTGCAGATCGAATTAACTTGCAGCGGAGTTGCTGTTTCGAGCGTGTTATGCGACTCGGTGGCAACAATTTCGGGCAATTTGCCGACGCTGAAAACACGAGAACTCGAAAGCCCCAAGCGAGACATGATGCGTGCTTCGTGTACTCCGGCCGGACAATCAGGGGAGATCGTCACAGAGTATTGATTGGGAAGCGGAATCCCGTCGTCGCCCATCTTCGGAGCCGCTGTGATCCCAGGATGCGAGAATCGTAGTTCTCCCAGGTCGTCGAGATTTTCGCCACTGATCGTCACGTCGACGGTCGTCCCTGCCTGGCCACCCATCGGCAACGTTGTCAGCAGTCGCGGTGCCGGCAAACAAACCGACTGTGCCGCCCCAACAGACGGACAGACGACTGCGAACAGCAATAGCGGAAAAATTCGGAGGCAGGTTATCAGGTATACGCGTTTGATTCTCATCGCGTCCTCTAGTGGTTGAACAGGAATTCTTTGGAGTTCATCAAAGCCCAGATCAAATCTTGGTAGTTCTGTCGGGCAGCCTGATTCGCATCGATTGGTTTTCCATCGGCGTCCGTGGGGATCTGCTGCACGTATTCGATGGCAACTTGCAGCTCTTCCGCGGTTGGTTCCCTAGAAAACGCGACTCGGTAGATCTCGCCAATCTTCTCTTCCACCGCCGTCTCTTGCCCTGCCAGGTTAGTGGCACGACCTTTGGCAGCACCCAGTTTCGATTTGATTTCCGAGGAATTGATCAGATGCAGGCTCTGAGCCAAACTGGAAGACTGCACGCGTTCGCACTCGCATACGCTAGAGTTGTCAGGACGCCCGAAGACTCGCAGGAAGGGGGATGCCTTGTTGTAGCTGTTGTCGGGCAAGGCCACCGCCCGCGTGCCCAGCGGAAGATTGGGGAAGTCCGTTGGGGAAGCGGTAAGGTCGTTTACCGCGTCGAGAAGAACTTCCGCTTGAAGGCGACGTGGGTAATAACGCGAGTAGTTTTGCTCGTCGATCAAGTTGAATTCGTTAGGAGCCGAACTGAGTTGGTAAGCTTTCGATCGAGTGATTGCGCGGACCAGTTCTTTCAGGTCATAGCCGCTGTTGATGAAGTGCTCTTCCAAGGCGGTGAGTAGTTCAGGGTTCGATGGAGGATTGGTGTCCCGAATATCGTCTTCCGGCTCGATCAGTCCTCGCTTGAAGAAATGTTTCCAATACCGATTCACAACTGCCTTGGCAAAGAAGGGATTGTTCGGCTTAGAGATCCAATCGGCCAGCAGCAATCGTGGATCTTGTTCCGGAGTAATATCGCCGACCGAATCACCCAGGGCCGCAGGCCGCAGCTTTTCCCCGGTTTTCATGTTCGTGGCGGTGGCGATCCCTCGTTTATGGAAGATCATATCCTCGCCTCGCGTCTCGGTCGGTTTGCGACCTACCTGGCTAAAGAAAGCTGCGAGGCTGTAATAGTCGTCCTGGCTCCAGCGTTCAAAGGGGTGATGGTGACACTGGGCACACTGGAGGCGAACGCCTAGAAACAACTGAGCGACATCTTCGAGTTGTTCTTTCGGCTCCTTCACTCGCTTGTACCAGGCAACCGGTGGATTGGCGACGACAGTGCCTGTGGCGGCTAGAAGTTCACGAACGAGTTGATCGTACGGAACGTTATCCAGCAGGCTATCGCGAATCCAGGCATGAAAAGCGAAGTTCGATGTAATGTCGCTGGCATCGTCCCGGCGATTCTTCAACAGTGAAGTCCACTTATTAGCAAAGAAGTCCGCATAGCCAGGGCTACGCAGGAGTCGCTCGATGACTTGGTCTCGTTTGTCAGCGTCGGTGCTGCTTAAGAAGACCTCTGTTTCCTTGGCCGTCGGCAGCCGCCCGGTGATATCAAGAGTGACTCGTCGGAGGAAGGTGGCATCGTCGCTGACTGGTGAAGGGGGAATGCCTATCTCCTGCAAGTTGCCGAAGACGAGTTCGTCGATAAAGTTGTTGGGCGGGGGCAACTCGCCGATCGGTGCACCCAAGGGAATTGCTGCCGTGAAGACGGCTGACTTGTCCTGGTAACGCAGCATGATCGCCACGCGCCCCGGGATTTGCTGGATCTTAACAAGCCCGTCGGAAGATACCTCGGCCATTGCTTCCGAGTTCGACTCAAACAAGGCGAACTCGGTAACGTCGCGTTTGCTGCCATCCGAGAATGTGGCCAGCGCCTGAAGCTGTTGTTGGGCACCCATTTTCACGACGTTACGGTTGGGAATGACCTCCAGGGTTTCTAGCTTTAGGTCATTCGCGGTCTGGAACGCCGCGCCTTCACTGATCCAGCGGCGGATGATTTCGTACCCTTCGGAATCTTTCGATAATCTTACGCCACCGCCATGGGGTGTTTCTCCGGCAGCCTTGCGAAGGAGCAAGCTCTCTTCGGGAAGGGGAGGGAATAAGCGGCGGCCGCGTCCCTCGCGAACAATGGCTTCGTAATCTTCCGCGACCTCGAATCCTAGCAGCGACAACTGAAACCCATTCTGGCCTCCACCAGCTTTCGCGTGGCAGCCGCCGGTGTTGCAACTTGCTTTTGTCAGTACCGGGACAACGTCGTTGACGAAACTGACGGGTTGCTGAACGATGTCCGCCGATTGGGCGACGGAAACCAGCAATATCGTGATTGCCATGCCGACGAACTGGCGGCTTTTTGCCCAGAGATAGATAGGCAACACCATAATTAATCGCCCCGGAAAGGGTGGGAGGGGACTAAACGCCAGGGGGGCCAGCGTCAGGTGAGGTTGTAGGTAGGGGGAACTGTAAGGATACCATTGCAAGCAATATCAGTCCAGTTTTATCTAACTATCAGGCCACTTAATACACCAAAAATAACTCGTGACATCAGGGACGTAGGAGTTGATGCGTGCCCACGGCAATCTAGGGAGGATAAATAGAATCCGCCTAGGCGGAAGTCAGCCTGAATCATGATGCCGACCAGTAAACTTTCTGAGCGGTCTTCTGCAGTATCCACGACTTGTCTTCCTCGGTCAGGAAATCGAGACGATCTCGAATGAGTTCGATCGATGCGGCATAGGTGTGCGCGTCTTGTACCTGGTAAGGGCAGTCGCTTGCCCACATAAGCCTCTCGGGCCCGAATTTCTCGTACAGTTGTCGGATCATCGGGGCCAGATCGAGGTAGGGCGGCTTCTTTTCGCCCAGTGCGTAGAAGGCGGATGTCTTGATGAAGACTTCGGGAAGGTCGGCCAGCTTGCTCAGATTGTTGAGATCTTGCGAGCGGAATTTGCCATCGACACCGATCCGACCGAAGTGATCGATTACGACGCGCGTTCGCGGAAACTTGCGACATAGCGATTCAATCGCCGGCAAGGCATCGGGGTTGGCGAGCAGACAGATGGCCTGTCCTGTATCGCCGGCCGTCTTCCACATCACCGCCATTTCCGGAGAGTTGATCCACGACTTGGCCGACTCGGCATTGGCATATAAGCGAAAGCCGGTGACCCCTTGCTTTTGCAGAGCTTTCATCGTGGCCGCGGCTGATGCTTGCTGGTGGTCGATAATGCCGACACCTCGAAACGTGTCTGGGTACTTTGCAATGGCATCGAGCATGTACCGATTGTCGAACTTGTAGAAGCTCATTTGAATCAGAACGATGCGATCAACTCCGACAGGCCGGCACTGGGCAAAGAGTTCGTCCGGCGTAAAGCTGGTGGGACGCATGTCCGACTTCTGGAACCCTTCGGCCAATGGATACGCTTGCGTATCAGGCGTCCAAATATGAACGTGGGCATCGATCCAGCCATTCTTGGGAGGTTCGTTGGCCCAAATGGGTTTCGAACTGGCAACGGCCGCTACGGCCGCTGCCTGGATGACTTGACGCCTGGAAAGTTGCTTCGATACGGAAGAGTTATCCATCTAAGTAGCCCCTTGAAGTTCGTGGCTTTGATGTTGCCACTCGAGAGGAACGATTTGTCTTACCATGACGAGATAGCAGAACACGGCTGCTATCAGCACGACCGAGGCCGCCGCGAACGCGGAGTAATAACTGCCGGTCTCCTGGACCAGCCAGCCTGTCAGTGCTGGGGAAATGGCACTGCCGATATTGCCGATGGCATTTTGCAGTCCGGTCCATTGTCCGGCAGCATAAGGACCTGCCATGGTTTGGGTGATTGCCCAGACATTCGAGGTGTAGAAGCCAAGCGAAGCACAGGCCAGGCACAGCAGACCAATGCAAACGCGGTGATCGTTGGCCAGTACTGCGCCAAACATTGGCAACGCGCAAAGGGCCAGGCCACCCAGCATGAACGACTTTCGAACACGCGTGGTCGATGCTCCGCCGCGAATCAAACGGTCAGAGAGCCAACCACCTAAAATAGAAGTGATGGCCATGGCCAGGAACGGCAGCGAACCGAAGATCGCCATCGACTCCTTCGAGAAGTTGCGAGATTCTTCCAGATAGGCAGGCAACCAGGAAAGCAGGAACGCCCAGGTATAGCCCAAGCAGAAGAATCCCAGGCAAGTTCCCCAAAACTCCTGGCGTCGTAGTAGCGCAGAAACCGGAACGGTCGTCCGAGTGGCTGCGTGCTGTTTGGTATCTTTCTTTTGCGAAGGAACCAGCCATAACCAGGCAGGCAGCCACAACAAGCCACCCAAGCCGACAACGAGAAACAGCATTCGCCATCCACTGCTGGCTACCAGCAAACCTCCTAGCAGCAATGCCAAGGTCGGCCCCAATTTCGAGGCAGCGTCCAACAGGGCATTGGCAAGACCTCGGCGATGTTCTTCGAAGTTCAAAACGATCAGCTTGGAAGAAGCTGGAAAGGCAACACTCTCTCCCAAGCCCAACAGCAGCCGCAAAAGCAGAAATACGGCAAAGCTACTCGATACGGCCATCGAAACGGTAGCCAGCGACCATACTAGGAATCCACCGGCGTAAATCCATTTCACGTCGGTTCGGTCGACGAGCCAGCCAGCGAATATCTGCGATAACGCATAGCTCCAGAAAAATGCCGAGAACAGGAGTCCCAATTGCGTATTGGAAAGTTCGAATTCCGTAGCGACATCGGTCTTCACGACCGACAGACTCCCGCGGTCAATGTAGTTGATGCCGATGGCGAAAACCAAAAGAATAAGCAGTGTTACGGAACTCGCAGATTTCATCGAGAGGCTGTCTCCTGCGGGCAAATGCTGCTGGTGTGCGAGGTAACTCGCGGGAGCGGGTTGCAAAACATACGATAGTAGACTTCCGTCGCCTGATAGAGTTGGGTAATTTCGAGCCACTCATCGACGGTGTGGGCCTGGGCGATTGAGCCTGGTCCGAACACGACTGACGGAATGTGTCCTCTCACAGAAAAACAACTGGCGTTGGTACCATACCAGGCTCCTTGTTTCTCGCGCGGGCCGGCAACCGTCGCGACTTCCGCCAGTAAATGATTGGCTAGTTCCTGATTGTCATCGTCAGACAAAGAGTCGGCGTCGATCCAAGGGGGCAGCATTTCAAAGTCTGCTGTTGTCTGCTCTCGGAGGAAGCATTCGATATAGGCCAACACGTCCGCGGAGCACTCGCCGGGAATGGTCCTGCGATCGATTTCAATTTCACATTCGTCAGGAACGATGTTAACGCTCGTTCCGCCAGAAATCTTACCCACGCTTAACGTGGGTGGCCCACATAGCGGATGGGGTGTGACCTGCTGAGCGAGGTCGTTGGCATAACGTTGGAGTGCCGATACCACCGACGTCATCGCGTATATCGCGTTACGTCCTTCGTCCGGGCGTGAACTGTGGCAGGCGCGGCCTATGGTTCGCAATTTCCAACGCACAACTCCTCGGTGGGCAACCATGACATTCAGCTCGGTCGGTTCCGCGACGATGCAATAGTCGGGAGGAGTGGATACCAGTTCGCTACGCTTGGGCTCGGTCGTCCATTGCCTGGCCAGGTGGCGAGCTCCCGTTGCGGTATATTCTTCGTCGCAAGTGCAGGCCATTATCACGCTGGCACTGCCAGAAGGTTTTTGCCGGACCAGCGTCGCGAAGGCAGAAAGCATCGCGGCCATGCCTCCTTTCACATCACAAGCACCACGGCCATAGATCCGACCATCGCGGATCGTCGGGTGAAAGGGATCGATCGTCATTCCGCTAACAGGAACGGTATCTTGATGTGAGTCCAGTAGAATCGTCGGGGCGCTACTGTCCGATTCGTACTTGGCGATCACGTTGTAGCGTCCTGGCGCTACTTCATGACATTCGACTGGCACACCAAGTCCCTGGAAAAAACGCTGCAACCACTGGGTCATCTTCCCTTCGTAGTAGTCAGGGCCGCTACAGTCGATGCCCATAGGGTTGACGCTGGGGATTGCGATCAACGTTCGCAAGATCTCGAGCGGATCAACCGCGGCGACCATGGCTGTGTCACGTGAGTATTTTTGTTCAGACTCCACAGGCAGGCTCCTCTGCAGTCGTTCGCTGAGTTGTCTTCGGAACTAAGGGGGAATACGGCCGTGTCGGTTCGTTGCCCTAGGCAGGGCCATGTATGGGAATGGGATCTCGATCTCGGACGCATGCCAATGCTTCCAGAAACTGTTCGATCTGCTGCTCGTTGTTGTACCAATGCACGGCAACCCGAATACGGCCGTCGTCTCCTTGCACATAGCACCCGTGCAGGGCGAGTTCTTGTTTCCATCTGGTCGCCGCAGGACAACGGAAGGAAACGATGCCTGCTTGCCGCGATGGCTCTTCAGGCAGCAGGACGTCAAAGCCCATCTCAAGCAAGCGTTCTCGCACGTGTTGAATCAGAGAGGCCTGTTGCGATGCTTGTTCTTGAACTCGCTGGGGGGTATGGAACGCCAATGCCTCAGCAACTGAGTAAACACTCGCAAAGTTTGGCATACCGGCTTGGAATCGCTGGGCATCGCGGCGAGGGTGGAACGTATCGAATCGGTCTTCCGTGAAGCACGATTCTGCGGAAAGCCATCCTGCTGGCCCGATTATTTGTGAATTCAGCACGCGCGAGCTCACCGACATGATGGCTGTTCCGTGGATTGAATTGAGCCATTTAAACGCGCTGGCGATTGTGAAATCTGCCACGTCGCCGCGGACGGGGACTCGCCCGGCGGCTTGAGTCGCATCGACGCATAAGATCGTGTTCGTATCACGGACTCGCTGCCAGATTGGTTCCGGGTCAAGCTGCTCGCCGGTGGCATAGCTGACCTGGCTGATGGTTACCAACTTCGTGCGTGGGTTGATGTTTTCTAACAGTTCATCGATCGAGATCCCTGTCGGACCGGGGCTCACAATTCGCAGTCGAACGCCCATTCGCTGCAACATCACCCATGGAAAAATGTTCGACGGAAATTCGATCGAAGTCAGCAGGATTTCGTCGCCTGGTTGCCAATCGATCGATTGAGCGATTGTGTTCAACGCTTCAGTTGTGCTGCTCACCAAAGCAATTTGTGTGGGATCGACGGAAAACAGTTGGGCAGCACTTTCTTTAGCGCGTTGATACTGATTCCAGAAGAACACACGCCCAGGTTCGCCCAGGCACTTCTCGGTGCTGTATTGACGAACCGCGTCCAGGCACGAAGCAAGCGGTAAGCCTTCTGCTGCCGTATTCAGGTAAGGCTTGTCGTGATAGGCCGAATCGGCAGAAAGAACATCGTAAGGACTGCTTACTGGCATGAACACTTTCTCGGCTGGTGGAGCATGAGAGGATCATGCCGTAGAGTACGGCTGAACGACATCGTCATGCATATAGCAGGTTCACAAGTGTTGGTGGTACTCAAACTCTCTAGCATTCAGGCATTCGGTTTTCTCTTGAGAAATCATTCGCAGGTGATTTCCTGTCTCGATCTTAGGCGGTTTTCAGCTAAAATACGACAGTTCACCAGGTGCAATAATGTGAAATAGGGCATTGCATTCAGTGCAATGATTGGCTATTTATGGCGAGGAAGGCATCGTTGAAGCATGTCTACAAGGACATGTCCTATCAACAACTGCGAAGTTACTGCGAAACGGTTCGTCTTGGGAGCATGGCCTCCGCAGCCGAGTCGCTTCAGGTCTCTCATCCTACGGTCTGGAAGCAGGTCCGTGCGCTTGAAGACTTGTTAGGGCAAAAGCTAATTGAGTCGGACGGCAGGCGAAGCGAGATCACGCCGCAGGGAAGGATTCTCGCGGAACTGGCAACGCCCATTATTTCAGAGTTCGAGTCACTTCAGCAGCGTTTTGAAAAGGCCTGCGACGCGGCCCCGCGAATACTGAAGATCGCCTCACCCCCACGCAGCTATACCGATGATCTGCTCGGTGTGATTGCCGCCTTCCGTCAGAAGTTTCCTGAGGTCCAACTCATCATGCGCGAGGTGTTCGAGTCTCTGGGCAACGAGATGCTCGAAACCCGCGAGGTTGATTTCGTCATTGGCGACAGTAAATGTTGTCGTCGTCCCGAAGAGTTGATCGTCGAGCAGATGTACCAAATTGAGCCCATGGTGATTATGCCGCTGGGGCACCCGCTCGCTTCTAAACGAAAGATAATGCCTCAGGATCTGGCCAAGTACCCAGTCCTCAATCATCGAGAGTCGTATCCGGACGAAGAAGGGAAAGCGATCCTTACCAAAGCAGGCGTCTTCATGAATCCCGCACGCGGGTTTGATCTGGTGTTGGCCGCCTCGATTCGGAGCTGCGTGAAACAAGGCCATGGGATTGGTTTGGTAGGACGCGTCATCCCCTATTCCCCGGGAGACCCCGAGTTAGTCGAAAGATCCTTAGCCCACTGTCTACCGCCGACAATCTGTTATGGATATCGCGAGCATCGAATCTCTGAAGACCCAATCTTGCAGGCCTTTATTGATATTACCAAGCAGCATCTAGCGTCCGATGGCTAAAACCATCGTTTCACATGAGACGGAATATGGCGCGGTTGACTGTTATCTGAAAACCAACATGGGCAAAGCTATCTCAACTGAGTGGTCCCATTCGATCGTTGACGATTCGCGATCTCGGGTAGATTATCGAGGCTGGCCAGGAACTCTCGCGAAACGTCGAGTTTCGGATCCGCCTTAATCGCCTCTTGGAAGGCCATGCGGGCCTCGTGATCTCGGCCTGCCTGTGAAAAGAGGACACCCATGTTGTGGTGGGCATTTGCTGTCCCCAACGCGTTTTCATAGGTTGCGTAGGCTTCCTCCAGGCGGTTTTGCTTGAAGAGTGTCCGAGCTAGATTGGATTGTGCTAGTTGGTGTTGGGGAGCGATTTCTAGTGCTTTGCGGAACTGTTGTTCGGCTCGGGTATTGTCTCCTCGTTCCAAGAAAAAGAAGCCGAAGTCGTTATGAAGATTAGCATCGTTTGGGGTCTTGTCTAAGGCTATGGCAAACTCGTTTTCTGCCTTGTCGGATACGCCAAGCTCATCATAGAGCACGGCAAGTTGTCGGGAGTAGTCATGAGCGTTGGGTGCCTCTGCGCGTGCTCGTTCCAGTAGTAAGGCTGCTTCGCGGTAATGGCCTTCTTGGTGTAGAGTCTGGGCTGTTACGAGACAGGCCTTCACCTTTGGGCTAACCGGTGTTTTTGTAGCCGAAGCAACCAGTGGCGTTTCATGTGAATCGGTAAGCTTAGTGGGATTCCATGTCTTGCAGCCGGCCATGGGTAGCGTCACGGTGACTAAAAAAAACAAAGTTTGCCAGCGCCAGATCATGCTTTGTTCCTTAGTAGCCAAACTGGATAGAATTGCCGGCACCTGGGTTGCCTGAGAACCCTTGAGCACCGCCGGTTCTGATTTGGGATCCACCCAGGTAAGTGCTTGAGACGCTGGGAGCTTCAAAGCCATACATCGGCTCTGCTTTGGCGTACCCCAGCACGACCCATTGCTGCGGTTCTGGGAAGTCGGTTTTGGCAAGGACATCTTGAATGTAGGTCAGGCGAAGTTGATCGAGTTCCTGATTTTCTGAAACTTCAATCACGATCGGCGAGCCCAGTCGCAAAGCTAAATCAGGTAGGTCGCCCAAGTGCCGTTTTCCGAAGGGGCCAAGCTCTGCCGAAGCTCCAACCCATTCAGCGCGGTAAATCGTCAGCTTGTCGAGGTCTGCCGCGTTGGTATGGACCTGCTGCCAACCACACGCATAAGTTCCCAAGGGCTGAGGAATCGCTCCGGGCGGAATATCAGCACAGCGATCCCAGCAGAAAGGGCTGCCGCATTTGGCGCAGCAACCGGTTTGCCACAAGCAAATTGCCAGCACCAGCAGGGACCAGGCTTTGTTTTGATGTTGGGTCATGGCGGAATTTCTCGGGCTTCCGTTTCAGCGTGGCGTTATTTATACAGGATTGGTTGGTCGCAGCAGTTGAATGCACGCCCTGTAGGGCCGATTAGGAACTGGCATTCGTCGCAGTGATTGCCAACATGTTGGCGATGATGGTCGGTACGGACAGGGCTGCGGTAGCCTTTGGTGTGTCGACCTTCGAGTCGGTTCAGCAGGAAAAACTCAATGTCATTGGGTTCGTGCATGTCATCGCCAGGAAGTGCTGGCCCGGTGCAGGCATCGATGGGGTGCACCAGCTGGGGAGTAATCAGTACCACGAGTTCTTGCTCGTCTGCTGAGGTTTGGTTCAGGCCGCCTGTGTTTCCAATGATAGGGAGATCGCCCCAGAAAGGAATTCGCTGAGCGTTACTACCGAAGTTATGTTGAATCAAACCGGCGACTGCGAGTGTTTGTCCTTCACGCAACTCGACTGTCGTGCTGAAGTCATTCGATTGAAGCCCTGAAACACTGGTACCGCCTGCGGAACTGCTACCGCCGACATTCGTTCCGAGGTTTTCATCGCGGCTGCTGACCGTAGCATTGACTACAAGCCGAATTCGGTCGCGATCAACAATATTGGGTGTAAAGTTGAGCTGCACTCCGAAGGGGATAAACTGCACGCCTTGGGCCGACCCGCCGTTAGTGATGATTGCCGAAGGAACGGGGAATTGGCCGCCGGCGCTAAAGCTTGCCGTCTGCCCGTTGAGCGTGGTAAGCGTGGGTTCGGCCAACGATTTGGCGAGGTCCAGTTGGCGAAGTGCTCGAATGGCAATGTCCACCTGGCCGCCATCCAGTGAAGCCATGATATTTCCGGCATTAGCCGATGATGTAAGCCCGCCAGATAGAATACCGGCTGTCGTTTGTTGGAAAACGGTCCCGGCGTTGTTGGCCACTGAGAAATCCATCCCAATACTTCTTGCGGCGCTACGGTTCACTTCTGCAACGGTTACTTTCAACATGACCTGCTGGTCGCCGGGAATCTGCAGCAGGTTGACGATATTGGCGTCGCGAAGCTCTTGAGATAGCGACTCGATCTGCTGTTGAATGACATTGTCTGTCACCGTAGCAACCGTTTGATTTCGTAGGACGATTTCCCCGTCTTGAAGCTGTGGACGTGATGACGTACCTGGGGCGTTGGCAGCCACGACCTGCAAGATCTGGACGGCCTCGATCGAATCCTTGGCTTGTCCTCGAACCATCAATTGATTGCCAACAAACTGTAGTTCGACGTAGCTATTGGGGAAGGCCTGATTGATTTCATTGCTTAGATTGACGTAGGTTGCGGACAACTGCTGAGCTGTTTCAACATCCGGCAGAACACGAATCAAATAGCTAAGAATCCGCTGGCCATTCGGCTGCGTTGGATCAGCCACCCAAATATTGAGGACGGTCGTGCCTCGGCGAACACCCACCAATGAAATCTCTCGGTCGGAGATCACCTGATAGGTTGCTATTCGATCATCCGGCAGGTAGATCCGGATGGGGGTTTCTTTGAAGACCAGGATCCGGGGACGCCCCTCAATGATGGTGAGGGTATTCTCCGGATCGATCGTTCCCTGGACGAACTCGTTATATGTCTTCTGCACGGCTTCCGATGGTTGAGGGACCCGCAGTCCAGGTGGCAGATTCTCGAGGCGTTCCAGGCGATCGACTTGCGGTGTAACCGACGGTTGATTCAGCAGAATCGGAGGCTGGGCGACTTCGATCGGGCGATCAGGGGCCTGAGCTAGTCGAAACGCAGGCGTCTCACTTGCTGGCCGAAAGTCATGAACCAGAGGCTGCCGGGCAGTCTGAGCAATAGCAGTGGTAACCGTGCCAGATAGGACGATCAACCAAGCTAGAGTCGTTGGAAATAAGAAAGCACGCAACATCGAGCCATACCTGGTTCGAGGAAATACCATGCACACCAAGCGCAAGAACGCCGGCATGGTCTGAATAAATACAAGTCCCTTTGCGTGCTACCAAATAGTAACACTCTTTCATATCGACTTGATCGCCATATTCGATTCAGGCCAATTTCTCGTTTCAATCGGGATTCTGGCAGAGGCTTACGATTTAATGACGCTAGCGAGATGTCGGTGCCCTGAGAGTTTCTTAATCTCATCTCCCGCAAGAAAAATTGTTTGCCCAACTTCTAACAAAGGGTTTTCGCGAGCAGGGGTTTCAATCGCGAAGCTAGCGTTGCGATTAGCGGCAACGCTAATCCATGGTTTTGCGTTGAGCTTACGTGACAGCACCGTTCCAGTTGCCGAACAGAAGTAGATATCGATGGCAAACCGCATGAATTGCGTATGCACGGATCGGCAAGGAGCCAGTAGAAGTCCTTCGTCCCCAGCAAGTGGTGGCGAGAGTTGTAGGCCCCGAAAACGACTCCAGAAGTGGATAGCCAAGCGAAGGCGAGGGATCAGGACGACATCCGTCTGCGCGTCGATTAGTTGGATAACCCCGCGCATTAGAAATTCCGCACTTGAGTAAACGTATCCGCCATTTGAATTAACTGAATGAAGACAGGCCCCAGTGTCCAAACGAAAAGCCCAGGCAAGAAGCAGATCACCAGCGGAAACATTCGCTTGGTAGCCAGGCCCATGGCAAACATATTGGCCCGCTCACGGCGACGGGAACGTAGATCGTCAGCTTGTCGTCGGAGTACATCGGAAATCCCCATCCCAACCTGGTCCGCTTGCACTAAGGCCGAAGTGAGAATGGAAAGCCCCGGCACGTCCGCTCTCCAAGCCAGACGCCGCAGGCATTCCGAGCGTGCTCGGCCAGACATCACGTCTGCCTGGTAGCTTCGCAATTCCTTGCCCAGAGGGCGGACTGCCAAGCGGGTTTCCATCACTCGGGAAAGTGCCGCATCAAATCCGAGGCCTGCCTGGCTGAGTGTTGCGAGCAGTTCCATCGCCAGTGGTAAGTCCTGCTCAATCTTCAGGACTCGATCGCGTCGCCGCTGTCTAACGATTAGCCAAGGCGTCATTCCAAGAGTTATCGCCACGAACCAAGGAGCCAGATAAGCCAGCGGCAGAAAGACTTCGCCGGTTCCACCGGGGACGAGAGTGATCGTGCGAATCATCAATGTTTGCACACCGCTGATCACGAATAGTGTAGCGACGACGGCACCAATCGCCACGAACATGATTGTCGCGACCAGCCACCATGTCAAAGCTCCCTCGTTGCGATAACCGGCTCGGTAGAGCCATCGTTTGAGCCAGTGCATGTCACGAAGATCGGTTTCGCTCGTGGCTGCGGGCTCTTCGTGTGCTTCCCAGCGAGATTGGGTCAACTGCCACACCCGCAGCAAACGCCACAGAAAGACGA
This sequence comes from Blastopirellula marina, assembly GCF_002967715.1. Lineage (NCBI taxonomy): Bacteria > Pseudomonadati > Planctomycetota > Planctomycetia > Pirellulales > Pirellulaceae > Blastopirellula > Blastopirellula marina. The sequence continues at coordinate 29,643 of NZ_PUIA01000057.1, read as the reverse complement.
TTCCAATGAATGAAATCATCCAGAAAGTAACGGCAATAAAGATCCATAACGCGTTCATTTCAAAACTTCGGTCGGCTCATCCAGTGCATCCAGACGATACCAACGGCTTGCAAAAGCATCGATCCTGCAACGAAGAACTCGCCCGTCGGTGAAGTAACGAAGGCCTCCATCTGATCTGGGCTGTTCCTCCACATCACCAAAGCAATAAAGTAAGTCAATCCCAGGATAGCAATGGTTGATATATCAGACTGAGTCGCATTGGAGCGAATACGTCGGGCGATTTCCAGGCGGTCGCGAATCGTCTGCCCAACGGCCGAAAGGGTAGGTGTTAGATTTCCCCCCACTTCCCAGTGAACCGACAAAGCGGATGCAAAAAGCAGGTAGGTGTCGAGTGGAACACGAGCAGCCAGTTGGGCGAAGACGAGTCTGGCATCATCCCCAAAGTTGATCCTGCCCAGCAACTCTTGGAACAGACCACGCAGTGGGTCGCGGAGTTCTTCAATTACAACGGACATGGAAGTGCTGAGACCTGCACCCGCACCGAGCGTGCCGATCATAAGGTCGATTGCTTCGGCTAGTTGCTCTTCTAGTTGGGCAGCCTGTCGCTGGGCATTCCAGACTTCTACGATCACGAACAGTAATGCCACAATCAGGCCCATCGTCAGAGAAATCACGGCACTAAAACCAACCAGCCAGAACGCGATGACCGAAGCGATTGCCCCACAAATCCATGGCAACCATAGGTAACGTCGAATGACTTGGCGCGGCTGCCTGGTTTTGGCGGGTTGCTCAGTGGTCGGTTCGGCGAATTCGATGGTCTGAAAACGATCGAGTGCCAAGGCCCGTAGTTGCACCTGGTGCATGCGATAGGCGACGATGCCGAGAACCCCGATCGTCCCAAGAAGAATGACCGTACCCACTATGCTCCTCCCGCCTGAAAGAGCGACATGGGCAGGTCAGTCCCCAGGGCACGTAGTTGATCAACCACGCGTGGGACGATTCCGGTGCAGTAATGCTGCCCCTGGATGCGTTTGCCTTCGCGTCCTTGGTGACGAAAGCGGTAAATCTCCTGGAGTTGAGGTGTATTCCCTTCCAGACCGGCGATCTCAGCGATCGCTTCCACCCTGCGGACGCCATCTTCATAACGACGTACATGCACAATGACTTGAATGGCAGAAACTATCTGTTCGCGAATAGCACGGGACGGAAGATCGAGCCCGGCCATCAAGACCATCGTCTCCAAGCGACTCAAAGCGTCCCGAGGGCTATTGGCATGGATCGTCGTGAGGCTACCATCGTGACCTGTATTCATGGCTTGCAGCATATCGAGTGCCTCGCCACTGCGAACTTCCCCCATAATGATCCGGTCGGGCCTCATGCGTAGCGAATTTACCATCAGATCGCGCGCCGTGATGACGCCTCGTCCTTCCACGTTGGGCGGACGGGTTTCCATGCGGACCACATGGGTTTGATCAAGCATCAATTCGGCCGCATCTTCGATCGTAACGATCCGTTCGCGGTCAGGGATCGCTTCGGCTACTGCTCCGAGGAACGTTGACTTCCCCGAACCGGTACCGCCCGAGACCAGGATGTTTCGTCGCCCGATCACCATGTATTGTAGAAACTGATGCATCGTTTCTGAAAACATTCCCAGTTGCATCAAGTCGTCCGCACGCAAGCGGCGTTTCCCAAAACGTCGAATAGAAAGCGTAGGCCCGTCGATCGTTGCAGGCGGGAGTGTGGCGTTCACACGACTGCCGTCGCCCAGGCGGGCATCAACCATGGGCGAGCCTTCGTCGATACGTCGTCCTACCCTGGAAGCTATTCGCTGAATGATTCGGATGAGATGGTCATCATCGCGGAACTGAGTTTTGGTTAGTTCCAACTGACCGAAACGTTCTACATAAACCTGGTGCGGACCGTTGACTAGGATGTCCGTAACGGCAGGATCGGCCATCAGGCTTGCCAAGGGGCCAACGCCAAGCGTCTCCTCCAGCAGGTCATCCACCAGGCGAGTTCTCTCCTGATCGTTCAAAGGAACGACCGTTTCTTCGAGTGCCTGGTCGACGAAGTCACGAACAAAGCGATTCAGGTCCTCTTCACTCGCTCCGATCAAGTTCCTTCGATCGAGATCATCAAGAAGCGTACGATGCAGATCGGCCTTAACATTCAGGTAGTTGACGCTACCAGAATCATTGGTCAGCGGCACGGGCGACTGGAGAGTCTGACTTCGTTTCTTCTCCTCGCGTTTTATGCGCTGAAGAGGCACGGCAGCCGTGTTGTGACCAAATAGGTCGCGTAGTGAGTCCTCGCTCATCGACTCTCCTCCACCGCTGCATTAGCAAAGTTGAGGCCGTTCCTTGGGGCGGTATTTTCTTTACCGTTAACGGGGTGCGAAACTCCATTGGCACGTAAATCACCGCGTGTGTTCGTCACATCACTAATGAATCGCTTCAGCTCGCGACCAAAACCGAAATAGCCACGCATAGTCGTTGCGATCGGGATGCCGGTGTTGGCGGCACCAATCACGTTTCGATCGTAAGGGAAGATCCAGTCGATCGGCCTTCCCAGTCGTGCAGCGATGTCGTGTGGCCTTAAGCTGCCGGAAACACGTTGTTGGCGGTTCAAAATGATTTCCGTTTGATCCGCGGGATAGGAAAACTTGTCAAGAAGCTCGATTAGTTTGGCCGTTCCCAATAGGGTCGGAATGACATTTTCGGTAACAACAAATGCCTTCGAGGTCAGGTCGAGGATTGCCAGAGAGATAGCGTCGAAGACTGGAAATGTGTCAACCACCACGTAGTCGTAAGAACGTCTCGCGAGTGAGAGAACTCGGGTCATGACCTCCTCGTCGACCTTCGCCGCTTCGACCGCATCGCGCGGGGCCGCCAATAAGTGCAAGCCTGACGAATGGGCTATGGCCATTTCCTGCATCAGTGTTGTATCGAGTCGACTCTGTTCTTTGGCGACTTCCGTCAATGTAGTGGCCGGGCGAAGATCGAGCATCGAGGCCGCAACGCCAAGTTGCAACGACGCATCCACCAGCAGAACGCGACCGGGGAATTGCTGAGCCAATCCAACTGCCGTATTGATAGCTAAAGTCGACTTGCCAACGCCCCCCTTGTTGCTCACGAACGCGACAACCGCGCCGAGCTTTGCCGGCGTCTTTTGGGCGTTCTGCTCGACACGGCGGACAAGTTCGTTTAGTTCTCCTAGCGAAAACGGATAGTGCAAAAAGTCTTTCACTCCGCTACGCAGCACATCGATAACAATTTGGCTTTCGGAAGCGTTGCCCGAGAAAGCTCCGTCGCGAATAACTCCCACCACCGTCGTGCTCGGAGAAATGGCCGCCATTTCGCGGGCGAACGTTTGAATCGGCAAGCTGCTTTCGCGCATCTCAACCAACGCGATCTCCGGCTGGCGAGTTCGCGCCACCTCCACGGCCTGACGATTGTCCTGAGCCGAGACCACCACAAACGAACGATCCTCAAACGAGGAGAGCAGGTCCTGCAGTTCGTCCCGCAGCTTAGGATCGCGGGTTACGGTGAGTACTTGGGGTTTGGTAGACACAGGCGTTAGTCTTCTTGAAATTCGTCAGCGGGGGTTGGCGACAAGCATATCGTCTGAACGAAACTATCCCCGATAATGTCAAAGAGCTGATGGTATTCAGCGAGGCTTGGGGGGGACGACGCATTAATCGCAGGAAATATGGTGCTGGTCGCATTTGCCGGTGCTATATGGCCAAGTTCCCTAGTTCCATCTGCGATAAAGCCGAAGCCGGCAATCCGATTCGGTTCTGTTGTCAACGGATCGTAGATTGCAATGTAGCCTGTTGGCAAAGTTGCTTGGATTGTCAGGCCAATCGGCGCGACGTCACCAACAGTGTATCGGGTTAGCTCCTCGCCGGGCTGGATTTCATGGACGATGGAATTCTCCCATTCGTTAATCGTTGCGACATATTGAACGCCATCAATCGTCTCGCCCGTCGGTTTAACAACTGTAGGCCCCATCGAAAGAGCCCGCGTCGTCGATGCTAGTGACGCCGACTTGAGGCTCATTCCTCGATAGATCGCTTCGCTTGGTCTGTTCGTCGTTCGTACAGTTGCTCGACCGAACAAATAGGGCAGCGGAGGCGAGTCATTTCTTACTCCGTCAACCGGCGTAAGAGTTGAATGCCGAAGACGTGCATAGAATGCTGATGAACCTGGAACGTACTCTAAATCTCCCTTGGCGATGTTGTCGGTGTTGGGTTCCAAGTTTGGTACCCAGCGCTTTCCACGAGGATCATCCAAGAATCCACCAGATGGTGGCGTATCGTCAACGATACTCAAGACAGCTTGTTGGGTGGCGTACGTATCAAAATCCTGATCGATGTCAGGATGAAACGTCTGAGCTGCCAGCCATCGTGCTTCGGTACGATCGGCCGTGCCTGTCAGTTCATTCTGCAGGCCAGCCAGGGCGGCGGTATCGGTAGCGGACTGCATCTGTCGATACTTGACCCGGGCCAAACCCAAATCAATCACGAGGGCAGCCACTCCCAGCAGCACCCAAAACAGCATCGCAAACAGCACCAACACATAACCGCGTCGCGATTGTCGTCGTGTTGTCGTACCGAGTCGCTTCATTGCACGGCCTTATCAGTAGCGGGGGTTACTTCCTCTCGTGGCAACAGGTCGCGCAGATTCAACGGCTTTGCCGGCGTGCTATTTCGTTCGCCCAGAAAGACGATCGGCTCACGGTCACCTCCAATCATCGAATCGAGCACATGTACTGCTTCGGTTGGATCTGCCGAATCCTGAATTGGAGTGGCATCGGCGTCGTCGACTGCACGAAGAATTGCGGTCAATTGTGTCCCCGTCGCCAGGACTTCGCTCAGTTTGTTGATCTCTTTCGGAGAAACCGCGATCATCATCGGCGTTTGGATTTCCTGCTTTTTGCTTCCGGTGACCGTCCCATGCATTCGCATCGCCGACGAGCCAGGAGGGGCGATCACCGTTGCACCACGCAGAACCACTTGCGTATGGGCACCGGCATCAAGCCGTAAGGCACCCTCACGAATGGCAGACGAAACTGCCAGGTCTTTGGCACCAATCCGCTGGGCCATCTTCTGAAAGTCGACTGGACGGGTTGCGATCAGATCGAAATGGTCTCCCAGGCCAAGACCAGCGATCCCGTTCATCTTGGATGCGTCGATAGTGTAAGCAACTTGACCAGCAGGTACGGCAGCGGCAAGCCCGGCAGGTGTGCCCATGGGGAAGAAATCATTTTCGGTGAAGAAGGTCCCCGGCGACTTGGCTCGGCGAACGACTCGCCCGACGATCTGATCGGCCCTCGCCAGGATTTTCAGGTCTTTGACTTGTTCTTCGGCGAGCAGGATGGTTCGTGGCTCTCTCGCTCCGCCAGGAACGAGTTGCGATAGATTCAATTCCGTGTAGGGAATCGTGTCGCGGGGAGTTACCACAACCCTCACCATCCCTTCGGGTGCCGTATTGTCTTGTTCCGCTACGGGGCGTCCCGAGTGGGCGACGACCGTGAGCGGGACGTTCATCCCCAAGACTTCGGTAACTGAAGGGACGTCAAGTTCGTGAACGGCCAGCACGACCTCTTCGACCGGGGCTGTACGCGATGAAGTACCATTGAGCAGAGAAGACGAAGAGGTTGTCTTGGCGCGGCGATAAACGGGAGTGATCAACTGCGCGTCGCTGGCGATCAAATGCGTTTCCGAACGTTCTTGGTCGCGTGACCTTGCTGGCTGAGCGTCAACGATCAAGGAAGCTGAAAGCAGGCCATTCGCGGAAAGAGCCCCGCCGCTGCTTACCTTTTCAACTGGGACGCTCGCGAGCAGATCGAACTTGTCGCCGATGTTGAGACCATGAATGCCAACCAACTTACTAGCTTCCAGCGTATACGCTTTCATGCCGGTAGGAACACCACCAACAGTGCCGGACCGGGTGCCTTCGGGAAGAAAGTTCCCTTCCGTAAAGCCAAAGTTTGGTGACTTTTCGCGATCGAGTACCCGCCCGATAATATTCCCCAAACGCAAATAGGCCCCTCCCACTTCATCGACATTGGGTAACGGAACCTCTTCGCCGGATGCTAGAAGAAAGACGGGATAGGTTGCTCCCTGGATCTCTTTCGTGGCAACCGCTTGCACGACCCCTTCGGCTACTTCACCACTCAGGGTGGTTCCTTTTAGTTTGCTGCCCACGGCCGATCGCGGTGGCATCTTCATGTAGCGAATCTGCCCCGTCTCGAAATCGACCAGATCATTCCGCCCCACACGATGGTAGGCAGCCAGCGGACGGGGGTTCGCCGGGATCTGCAAGGTCGGAGGTTCGGGCCCCTTCATAAAGGGAATTTCGATTCCCAGTGCCATCAGGGTTCCCAGCGTGCCTGCGAACAGCATCACAGGCAATACCAGCACCAACAGCAGTGGTAACAACATCGAAGGACGTCGGGATGAGGTATTTCGTTTGGCCATAGTCAAATTCGCGAATTAATGCGTGAATACTTCTCTGCGATAGATCGCCTGGCCTGATACGATCCGTCGATATGGCCTGACCTGGGTTCCCCATGCATATTGGCGACCGAGTCCTCGGTTGCCACCATAAAGTTCCTTCTCGGGGTTCAAATACTCGGGGCGATATTCCCCAAATTCCGATGTGATTTCGCTCGCGTTATCGCCAGGAGAAACCTTGACATAGTTGGCGTTTGGATCGCCGAACTTAGCCTCCTCTGGCAGCGGATGCATCGCAGTAAAGAACGGAGAATGGACTGGGTAGTTAATACGAAGGGCAACGACACCGCCTGAATCACTGCCCGGTGGATAGAGGCTATTCTCAGCGGAATCGGTTAGTTCCTCGACCACATCAACCCAGCCCTCGTCGACAGGGTTTCCCGGCGTAGGTAAGGCCGCTTCGTAGCTTGTCGCAATACGATAGTGAGGATCGTCGGTTGTTCCATGATTTACGATACCTGGGTACTGAAAGAAGCCATCGACCTTGGTCATCACTACCGAGAGCATACGGTTAACGATGGGCCAAGTCTTGATCTCCTCTCTCAAGTCTTCGGGGCTGTCAGGGTCTTCGAGATCAAGAAGATTGAAGCGAAGCTTGGATTCGTCATAGATGCTGCTTTTGACAGCCTGATCCTGCATCGCCTCTCTCAGGTTCTCACCATTGACGCTCAAGGGTGTTCGCGAAACCTCCCTGGCCAGAAGATCGGCCGACATCTGCACTTGCTGTGCGACGTAGAGAGCATGGCCGAACGTGAAAATGGCCCCTAGTAGCAGGTACAACACTAGTGCGACCAGGGCGAATTCGACCAGGGATTGACCTTTCCTTTGCGTATTCATGTCAATTTCCGAGGTTATATCTTGATGTGTTTTTCGTTAGCAGTCCTATTGCTATACGAGGTCAATCTTGTAAAGCCATTCACATAATCCACAGGCCATCAGGCCTGCTAAAATTGCCGGGACGTAGGCATAGTCTTTCTGCCCTCGTAGCGTGGCAATAAGTGCCAGCACGCCCCCAGTCAGGGCCATTGCCAGCAAGGTGATCAGCAGCCCAACCGGGCCGATTACCCACCCCAAAGCGGTAATCAGTTTGACGTCTCCTCCACCCAGGCCGCCAAGCCAGAAGAAGGGTAGCGTCACAGCGAGTCCTAAGCCAAAGCCCATTGCCAGGGCCATCCAAGGGAGTTCGGTCCAACCGGCAAGCTTCGCCAACAGGCCCCACACCAGCAGGGCAATCGAGAGCCAATCGGGGATCTCCCGCGTCCGCAGATCGCAAATGGTCGCGATCGCCAGCACGCTGAGGGGAACCAGGATTGTCCAATCGATGGTCACGAAATGCCTGACGAGGTTTCGGTTGGAAAATGAGAACCCCCGCGGGCCGCACAAGGCAAACCCGCGGAGGTCCTACGCAAAGGTACGCTTGGTATGCGTAGTTACGGAGTGTAATCTTGCTCGACCACAAGGCCGCCAAAACTAGCAGGGGTTTCGAGTCCAACGTTCACGCCGAGGCGAGCGGTATTGCTGTTTGTAGCGATTGTGGAAGCATCCAAATCAATTGCTGTATTGGCACCTGCAGCAGTTTCAATCAATTTGCCACTTGTAATCGGCGCGTTGTCTTCAGCGTGTGCACCTGGCAGAACGGTTGCCACAGCAGCGATCAGGTCGCTGGTCTTGTGACCGAAGACGGAAACAGCAGCGGCACAGATCAGGGCCACGCCGGCGATGATCAGACCGTATTCGACCAGACCTTGACCCTTACGGTTGCGAAATAGCTTCATAATCATGGGGAGAAAACCTTGTAACAAAAAACTAAACGTGAAACACAATCCCGCCGTAAATGCAGGATACAATTACCTTTGCGTCCGCACGTTTGTTGTGGCGCCGATTGGTCGTGGGCTACCAATCTTGATTTGTATGTGTCTGCGAGCATTTCGATTGCGAAGTACCAAATGGCTGGTCGCAAAGCTGCCCTGCTACGCAAACTGGATAGGTTAGAACGCGTCAGCGGTTCGTTCTTCGGAGCAGCGGAGAACTACTTCGAGACGGTTTGCGCTGATACATAGTCGCGGCGAGAAAACTTCCAAAGAGCACAAGCACGTCTTCATTCATGCTGCCGGAACAACGATGGCCAGGTTTAGATCAGCTGGACTACGAGTCCCATGCGTGCTTACGCAATGGATTCGCCACTTAGAGAGAGATAGGTGGGGCGCGTCCCTGATAAGCCAGAACAATGTTCGACTCAGGACGTTGTGCTAGTGAATTGAATTGAGCAACTGAGAGGGAATGCCACTGGTGCATGGCCACACTGGAAGGTGTGACTTGCTTCAGGCTGGCCAGCAGTTTACATAGGCCACACTCGTGCTGGTCACGCATGTCGCCGGAGGAAGTATCTTCGGAAGAACTTCGGCCATCTTCATCGGTGGCAATGCTCGTCTTAGTTGAACTATGAGAATGCCCGCAGCATGATTTCTTTCCAGCATGCGAGTGGTGAGCGTGTCCGTGATCATCGTGAAAGTGCCCGAGATGTCCATGGGCATGATCTGATCCGGCATGACATGCCAAGCCGTGGCAGTGCCCGGCGTGCCCCATTCCAGGCAGCATATGCAAAGCGTCCCCCAGCCCTGTTATGAGAAGCAGGGCAGCGGAAAGCATCAGTGCGGTGCTGCGGTGAAGTAGGGGGTTCATGTGCTGATGGTTGAGCGAAAGTGAAAGTGGACTTTAGGCATTCTCGTTAGGATGCAAAATAAAGTCAACGGGAACAACAGAGATTACTCATTGATTTAACATATTAAATATGGAAATGGCCATTCCTACTAATGTCGTGCCTTCGATACGGTTAGTACGCAGTGGTTGTCTTGTTGTTCGTGTACGTTCATCGAAAGTCCTGATTGGGCGTAGTCTGCGAATCTCGTGGAAACCACCTCTCCATGGTCGTGGTTGATCTGCGATGCTTTCTCACTGCCCAGAAATTGGACGACAATCACGTCGTGCGGGCCGGCAACGGCACCGTCTGCTTCGTGAAAGGTTGTCAGCTCGAAGCTGCCATCACGTTGTATCTTTCCTCTCGCATTAACGCGATGCTCTCGCGAGATCGTTTCAACGTACCCACTGCGTACTGGCGTTCCGTCCTCGAATTGGACCTGCCCTTGTACGGGATACGTCGGAAGCCCAGGTGTCTCGCAGCCTGAAAAAATTATTAACGCTGCCAATAAAGCAGCGATGGTCATGGTCCTCATGGATTAGCTCGATTCGTGAACTGCCCAAGTGTTACTGTATCGAGCTGATTGGAAAGGGCTTTGGTCGAGCCATCGGCAAAGGTGAAATGGCAGACTCCAGGATGCCAACTTCCAAAGCCCCGAATGGGGATAGTGGTGTCTCTCGGGTCACGCGCTATTGGGATGCCTGGGCCGCCGATGCGGGCAAACGCGACGAGATCCTCTCCGTTGTACATGGCACCATTCTCGGGGGCCTGCGACAGTCGCCCTATCGGTACGTGCATTTCGCCTGTTAAGGCTGTGTTACTTAGACCATCCACAATATCTTTGGGCCGGATCTTATCGATCCAGCCTTGCGGAACACCGAGTTTGCAAAGCCCGCGGCTAGAGATAAGGACGCCTGTGCCGTTGCCCCCTTGCCAGTAGTCCTGTGGGCTTCCGGTCGATCCTCCGGTGAAATCGCCATGGTTGCCGGCGTAATCACTAACAGCTCCGCCGCGAACCTGAATTAGACCGCCACTGCAGCCACACGGAAGTGTGAGCACCTCCTCTGTATCTGGCACCCTGGCGTTGGATGCATCGCGCCGCGACGGGCACAAAAAGGTAGTAACCACGTTGTAAGTTGCTTCTGGCAGTTGTTCGGAATAGGGCTTCAACAAATCCCATTGCCGGGAAGCGGTATCTTGTTCGAGGAAAGGAAGGACTCGGGCGAACCAGGATGGCTGATTCCCACCACAAGCCAAATCTACAGGATCACCTTGCCTGGGGAAAATGCGGGCAGGTGGGTAAAGGCCGTGTGTGTCCTCGAATAGGATGGTGGCCAAGCCAATTTGACGTAGATTGTTTTGGCACTGTACTTTGCGAGCGGCTTCTCGGGACTGCATCACTGCTGGTAGAAGCAGGCCGATCAATACGCCGATGATCGCAATGACAACCAGCAATTCGACAAGCGTAAATCCGAACCGCTTGAGACAGGCCAATGGTGATCGCCCGCACTCAGGCTCATGGAGATTGTCGGATCGTAGATCGAGAAACGAGACGTTTCTTGGTTTTGAACTTGAGATACGCAAAGTGTTGTTCCAAAGACGAGTCCTTGGCCTATAGGTGTAGCGTCACCCGGCCGAATACGACAAGTCGAAACAGCTACACGCTCCTGAGAGAAGCGTATGACAATAAAAAAATGACCTTTGCGTGACTTCAGTCTAGCTATCGGTACAATCCGTTGCAAGCAAAGGTAATCCGTATGTTGTCGGTGTAACGAGTGTCTATTTCCGTGAAGCGCAACGTAATCTCTTGCATCGCAACAGTCTGTACAGTCTTTCATTGCTTTCTGTAAAGGGCTTCCTGTCATGATGTTACGTATTACTCTGGCGATACTGTTTATCGGTTGCCTACTGTCTCCCGCGACGGTGTTGGCCGACGAGAAAGGGCATGCCGATGACGAGCATGCCGCCATGGAAAAAGAGCACGCCCAGGCTGATGCCGACCACAAAAAGTGGCTCGCAGAAATCAACAAAATGCAGATTGAGCATCGCAAGGCCCTTGCTGCTTTATCCAAACTGCAGGCCGAAATCTTCGAGCATGAAGCGATGCTTGCAGAACAAGCCGAAGAGATCCGACTTCATGCCGAGCACATTGCCGAACACGAAGAAGAAATTGCCGAACATGACGACGCGGATCATAAGAAGTTGGCTAAACGTCATGAAGAGATCCAAACCACTCATGATAAGTTCGCCAAGCAATTTGAAGAAATCAAGCACGACCACGATGACTTGATCAAGTCACTTCTTGGCCTCGTGGATAAGCACCTGAAGAAATTTCACGCCGCACACGACTAGGCGTTTGCACGATCAATTGAAGGGAACGCCGGATTGGCGTTCCCTTTTTCAATTCGTTTGGGCTGGCGTTTTTCAGGAGGAATGTCAAAACGCCTCTGGCAAGGCTTGGAGTCTAGATTCTTGGCGAAGCCACGCCGCATTTGTCAGCAAGATAGTTGACTTCTCCCCTGTGTTTATAGGCTCGCGAGCCTATCTATCGAGAGCATTCTCGGCTCTCTTGCAGTGAAAAATAGCCGGTGGGGCTGCCGTTCAGCGGAATTCTCTTGGGAAGGGTGTATTGCTTTAGGGATCTACTTGCAACAGAGTTGCAAAAATGTAGAATTTGCTCTGTCTTGTTAAATGCAAGTTAGTTGCATGTGTGTTTAGCCGGTAAAACAGGGAAGTTGCGTAACTCTTTATCGGGAGAATGTGATGGTCCGTTCGTCGGTAGTCTGGTTGATCACCATGGTCGTGACTTGCTCAGGAAGCTCGTTTGCGTTGGCACAAGACGAAGATTCCGAGGTAATTCAGATTGGCACCAGTCAACCTCGATTGGCAAAGTGTGTTGCCATGCTTTTGGATGGAAGGGTTCATACGGCAACTCTTCTGGATGGGCAGGATTATGCCGTCTGGCTTCGAACTGGCGACTTGCCGCCCTATCAGGCAATCAATCGGAAGGCGATTCAGTTGCGGTCCTGCTCTGTCTACTTTTCACAGGGAAGTAGCGCAGTTGCCTGCGATGCGATCTGGCGAGAACGCCTGGGCGGTTACGGGACACAGATTATTGAAGTTCCCGAAGGAATGACGGAAGTCAATTTGATATTCCTCGCCAAGGAACTTGCTGAACTTCTTCCAGGAAAACGCGAAGTGATCCGTGAAAGGTTAGCCCAGCTTCTTGATCGGCAACGACGAACTCAGGCAAGGGGCGATTTGGCCGTGAACTCAATCGCCAAATAAGCCCCCTTTTGCATTGGTACTTATAAAAAACGGAAAGGCAAATCATGATCTCCAATACTTCTTCGTCACGTCTGCCGGTTACGGTTCTGTCAGGCTTTTTAGGAGCTGGAAAAACAACCGTTCTCAACCATATTCTCGCCAATCGCGAGGGCCTGCGGGTAGCGGTCATCGTCAATGACATGAGCGAAGTTAACATCGACGCTGCGATTGTTCGGGATGGGGATGCGGCATTGAGCCGGACGGAAGAACAATTGGTGGAAATGACTAACGGCTGCATTTGCTGCACGTTGCGAGAAGATCTGTTGGTTGAAGTAAGCCGTCTGGCTCAGGAAGGACGCTTCGACTATCTGTTGATTGAAAGCACTGGAATCAGCGAACCGCTTCCCGTCGCCGAGACGTTTACTTTTATCGACGAAGAAGGACAGAGTCTCTCAGACTTTGCTGATTTAGACACGATGGTGACTGTCATTGATGCCCAGAACTTCTTGATCGACTTTGGATCTTGGGACGATCTCGTCGATCGGGAAATTGGGCTGAGCGAAGAGGATACCCGGAATGTTGTCGATTTGCTGGTCGATCAAGTCGAGTTCGCCAATGTCATCCTGGTTAACAAATCGGATCTAGTCGACGCGGATCAATTGAGCTTGTTGAAGTCGATCCTCAAGCGGCTCAATCCTGCTGCCCAGATTTTGACGACCGAACATGGAAATGTGCCTCTTTCGCGTATCCTGGGGACGGGGCTTTTTAGTTTGCAGGAAGCGGAGCAGCATCCTGAGTGGCTGGCAGTCCCCCGCGGAGAAGAAGAGAAAGAAACGGAAGAATACAACATTGGAAACTTCGTCTTCCGATCTCGTCGACCGTTTCATCCGGAACGACTTTGGAACATGCTCAATAGCGAGGAGAGCATTCTGGCCGGCGTGCTGAGAAGCAAAGGTTTCGCCTGGTTCGCGACTCGTCACGACTATGCCTACCAATGGTCGCAGGCAGGCGTCTCGATTCAACTCAATCCGGCAGGGATCTGGTGGGATGCCGCCAGCGATGAATACTGGCCGGATGAACCCCAAGAGCGAGCGCAACTACTCAGTCAGTTCGACGGCAAGTACGGCGATCGCCGGCAGGAACTTGTGTTCATCGGTATTGATCTAGATCGAGACTTGATCGAAGAGCGTCTGCAGCAATGCTTGCTAACTGATTTGGAATTCGCATCTGGCCCTGAGCTTTGGGCGCAACTGCCCGATCCTTTGCCAGCCATTAGAGTCGAGGAGGACGACTCCCAGGAGGTGGCGTCGAATGATCTCTAAGAGAGAGTGGCAGTTGCTCCAGGGCCCTGTCCAGGCAACTGGAGCAAGAGTCCACTTCGATACCGAGAATTTGAGGCGTCTGACAAGCGTTCTTCAAAACGCAACCGACCTATTTAATCAGCAGTGTTGGTGCTGGGGACGGGATATCGTGAGGCCAGAAGGAAATTGGCTCCTGGAGGTTGGTTTCGAGAGGATTCCTCCTCCGCCAGAGCGGACAGACTGTTCGAGTAGTGTTTATCAACTTTTGCTTTCTGGGGGACGTCGCGTTGTCCTGCGCGGATTCGGTACGTTCTTCGGGAATCCTGACTTCGGGGGAGTCTTTCTGTCGCGAAACAAGTTTGTGCCAGGTTACTCCTCACGCCCAGTTCTTGATCGCCCTCCGTGGTCAGACACCGATCTACCGGAAATGGAGCACCTCTCGCAGATGAACGTTGATCGCTGTTTAGGGCTTACCAGCGAATTCTTCCTGTGGATACATGAGTATGAAGCTAACGTACTCAGGCATCTTGGGTTAGAGTACCGACAGGCTACGCTTTCGAGTTGGCCCCGCGGCAAGCGAACGCTCGTGGGTGCGGAGGACTTTGCGGCATCGTGGCAAAGACTTTCCACGCAACTCTCGCCTGCATCAGTTTCCCATTGAGCGAAGCAGGACTCCGTTCATCGCTCGTGAATCTATGGCAATCCGTTTTCTCGGTAATATCGCTTGTTACTGAGGATTTCGCATTTTGCAAATAAATTGCAGAAGCATATCTGTTGCCATTTGTGGATTTGGGGGACTATACTTCGAAAGAATATCGTGGATGAGGCGTGACCGTGAATTCCGGTCAATGACGTTGTGAGGAGTGTGTGAATTTTCCCGCATCCGCCGCAACAACAATTGACGACCGGCTGCACCCTGAAGCAAAATGCCACGAGATTCGGTCAGATTAGTGCGACCATCTTGGACAATATTTGTGAAGCGAGTTCTCTCAATCCGAAAGTTTGCTGCATGGCTTTGCCTTGCCGTGATCCTGTTTGGGTCCGGCGGAGCACAGTTGCTGCACGCAATTCCTGGGTTGGGACATCACGATCACCATTGCTGTCATTCCCACAGCCATGTCTCAGTCTCAGAGCATGTTCATAAGCATTCTCATTGCAGTCATGGTCACGATCATGGCCATCGCCACGAATCAGTGGTGGCAATGCCTGTTGAATCCGAGGTGGATGGAAGTGGCAAGCAATGGAGCGTTGAGCATCACTGCGTGCTGTGTGAAATCATCGCGGTGCTGCACCAAGGCACGCTGTTGATCGATTCGCCTGCAACTTCGACAGAGGTTTTCTGCGGACAATTCTATCTTGGCGAGGCGTCTCAGCAGAATTGGCGTCATTTGGGCGTGCCGGCCCCTCGTGGTCCGCCTATCTCTTAGCCACGAAGCAGATGATCCTTCGACTGGGATGAAATATGCGCGCGATGCGTGCCCCAGGCCAGGCATCTGATCTTTTCATGTGGATTGAACGGAAAACTCCCTAGCAATCCGTCCCAGCGGGATGGGGTTGTGGGTAGTGGAATTCTAGTTCGATCTCTCTGAACGAAAGCTAATTTCAGACCACCCTTTCGCATAGATAGGCGAAGTGGTCGCGTCATTGATCTTCGTTGATATCGAAGACTCCAGAGTCTGCGCTGGTCCGCAAGCTCTGTACGCCAACTCCTTGGGGATTTCTAAGATGAGTACCACTCAAACGTCTGATAGCCGTTGGGCCTGGCTGACCAGTGACTATACGCCGTGGGCGAACAAGTATGTCTATTGGCTGAAGACACCGATCGGCATTTTGCTGGTGTTGGCTGCGGTGGCATTGGCCATGGGTATCTTTGTGACGCCTCAAGGTTACGTGCTTCTACTGACGATCCTGGCTGTAGTTGGGCTGGGAGTGGTGTGGCCGTGGGTTGGGCTGCGAGGCATTTCGTGTGAATTGAAGTTCCGCACACGTCGTTGCCGCGAAGGAGAGAAGGCAGAAGTCATTGTCGAAATTGTCAATCGCTGGCCCATTCCGGTGTGGGGTTTAGCAATCGAAAACGGCTTCTTTGTCGAGGACTCGGCGAGCGACGCCGCGGTGGCTCTGGCTCGGATTCCCGGTTGGTCGCGATGCGAATTCGTCTGGCGCTTTCAACCACTCCAGCGTGGCGTCTACCCACAAGCTCCGCCACGGATTGTTACTGAATTTCCCTTTGGGCTATGGAAAGCCAAGCGACCCGTGAAGGTCCAGCAGGAACTGACGGTCTGGCCGAAGACGTATCGCCTGTCGAACTTTCCATTACCGCAAGGCAACCATCGCAATGTAACGTCCCCCAGCGATCAACGGACCGGCCAGGAAGGAGAACGCACCGGCGTTCGCCCGTTTCGACAGGGAGATTCGCTCCGCACTATTCATTGGTCGCTAACTGCCCGGCATGGTCGATTCATCGTTTTGGAGCGACAAGGTTCCGCTCAAACTCGGGCACGCATCTACGTCGATCTTGATCGCAATTCTCATCAAGGGTTTGGGCCGGATAGCACGTTTGAATGGGCGATCCGCATTGCGGCGAGTATTGCCACAGAACTCGTTCAACAACACAACGTCGTCGTGCTGGACTTTGGGACACACGAAGAACTGATGACTGGTGCCCAGGCCAGTATGCATCGGACCATGGATCGGTTGGCTCGTCTCAAGCCAACCAAAGAGCCGGCAACCATGCGAAGGACTGGCAATGGGTGCGATTGGTCGGTTTCCGTTGCTACCGATCTCAGCCCATCCGAGAAGCTGACCATGCGGACAATTGTTCTACGAAGCGGTGGTTTTCGAGCGGCACCAGAAGCTTCCCAGAAGCAGGCCGTATTGGCACATGTCAAACCTTGGATTTGTGTTGAAGGCCATGACGGCGCTGCGCGCCAGTTGCTTTCGCAGTGGGCCGTGAAGGGACGGGAGGCTTGGTGTGGTAGCTGATAAATTCACCCAAAGAATTCATCTGGCGATGGTTTTGACTGCCGCGTTGGGCGTGCAGTTGGCGATCAGCCACGGCGAACTAGGCCATTGGTGGCAGTGGTTGGAAGTTGCCATGGTGGCTGCGGCCGCCTGGCTAGGTGCCCGATACTTGGCGTCACCCGATCCGATACGTGACACGCGCGTGATAGGGCTATTGATTGCCGTGGTTGCCGGTCACTTCGCGCTCGAGCAAGTTTTCTATCATGCTTTCCCCAGGGCAGGTCAGCTGTTCGAAGGTCAAGTGTCCCTGGCCCTGCGCAACCTCATGATTGCTTCTCTACCGTTCCGGGCTGAGCGACGGATCGCCAACTTGGCTACTCTGACGAGCCTGGCATTGATGGCAGTAAGCGTCTTCATGAGTGTTTACTGGTCGGTAACGATCTGCGGAATTGTTTACGCAGTGCTTGGCGTCGGTTACCTGGTGACCACCTATTGGGAACGGATATCCGGAAGATTTCCCGAAGGGACTAAGTCAGAGATTCCTCGTGGGGCTATCGGGCTTGCTTTTTGTCTGGCCGTACTACTGGCCGCAACTGCTATCGGTATCGCAGGAACGAACCACGCGACACGAGCTCTGGCCGGATTCATGCCCAGTTCCGGAGGGAATCGCGTTTCAGACACTCGTTCGCAAGGAGGGGTTGGCGATGGCGACGACCTGGTTCAAGGAACCAAGGATGCCATGAGCTTTGGGCCGACCGAGAGCGAAGTGTTTCTTGAGTCAAAGATGCCCAGCCTGTTCGACGTGTTTGATGACACTTACGATGCCCCAGTCATTAAGAAGAAAACGCTTCAGAAGGCGGTAAGTCTTCCGCCGTCGAATCTTGAGCACCGTCATTCACGTGTTGCAACGAGCAAGTCAAAAGGTAATGACTTCAGTCTGCTGCGAAGAAATGAGGCTCGCCGCCAAAAGGCGCTGGAAGACAAAAAGTCACCCGCATTGTTCTATGTGAAAGGCCGCGTGCCACTGCATTTGCGGACTACCATCTATGATCAATTTGATGGCGTCAACTTACAAGCAGCCGATAGTCACGATGAACCTCCCCTCAAGTTGATTAAGGAGGATGGAGTGCCATGGTACAACATTTCGTGTCCATTGTCGGACCAGCACATCCATTCCACCGAAGAGCATCTGCTGAAGTTCATCAATTTAAAGACAGATCGCATTCCATCCCCTCCGCATCTGGCACGCTTTCAAATCAAGGATGTCGATCGAGAGGATATGTTTGGCTTGGCAGTCGATGGGCATCCTCGGATAACCGTGGACT
The DNA here is from genome assembly GCF_002967715.1 of Blastopirellula marina. NCBI lineage: Bacteria > Pseudomonadati > Planctomycetota > Planctomycetia > Pirellulales > Pirellulaceae > Blastopirellula > Blastopirellula marina. The sequence goes on along the minus strand of NZ_PUIA01000057.1, from coordinate 11,574 downwards.
TCATTCCGCAGCTTACGGTCATGCGGGTGCAGTCGTTCCTGGTTAGCTCCCAAACGCTGTTCAGCGACTATGCAACCAGCAAACTTCAACAAAGCATCTCGCTTCCAGACCAGGAGACTTCGGTTCCACGAATTCGTGAACTTGCTCACCAGTTAACCGCCGGTCTGCAACCAGGATGGCAGCAGGTCGCGGCGGTGCGAGATCATCTACGAAGTGAATACGCACATGCGCCCGATAGCCAATTGAGTGAGGATGTCGAGTTCCCTGTTGAGACGTTTCTGTTCGATGCGAAACGGGGGCCTGACTACCTCTTTGCTACGGCCACCTCGCTTCTCCTACGCGAATTGGGGTACACATCACGCGTGGTAAGCGGATTCTACGCGGATCCCAAGTATTTTGATGCCGGGACCTGGCAAACTCCCATCGCTAAGGAAGACGCTCATTTCTGGGTGGAAGTCTCCTGGGATGGCAAAGTATGGCATCCCGTTGAACCCACCCCCGGTTACGAACTGTTAGCACCGAGGCTGACTCCTTGGCAGCGAATCCAGGCAGCCTGCATCGCTGTAGGCCAGTGGTGCGTCAGGAATTGGATACCACTCATCGTTGCTGCCATTCTTGTTGTCATCGTCTATGTGGCGTTCGCCCGTCTGGCTGATATCGCACTTCGTCTGGCCAATCGGTACGCCTGGTTTGGCAGCGATCGAAGTCGAATCCTCTGGACGGCGCGTTTAATGCAGTGGCGAGCGAGGATTCAAGGCCACCGTCGTCCGCAAGGAAAGACCTTTGCCCGATGGATTCAAGAGTGCTGCCAACCCATCTCGCAGGACTTTGTTGCTGCTACAAATTGGGCGCTCTATTCACCGGCGTTAAGTTGCCCATTCTCCCATCGCGAAATCGATCGTGTTTGCAACGAAGCTTTCACCGCGTTTGTTCATTCCCCTTCCCCGAAAAGTCCAGCATCCGCTTCCAAGGAGCTATCGTGAAAACTGTGTCCGAAAATAATTTGCAAGTTCTCGCCCCTGAAGGGGAGTGTGAATTTCAGCCAATGATCGACGGCATTCGCCAAGCGCTAAATCAGACCCTGAAGGGAAAGCAGGATGTCGTAGAGAAGGTGATTGCCTGCGTGTTGGCTCGGGGGCACATCCTGCTGGAAGACCTGCCGGGCCTCGGAAAGACTACACTTGCCAAGGCGCTTTCAACTGCCATTGGAGGTGACTTTGCCCGTGTTCAGTGCACGCCGGACTTGATGCCCAGCGACGTTACTGGCTTCAACATGTTCAACCAGAAGACGCGTGAGTTCGAGTTCGTCCCGGGACCGGTCTTTTCCGACGTTCTGCTTGCCGACGAAATTAATCGTGCCACGCCGCGTACGCAGTCCTCGCTATTTGAAGCAATGGCGGAACGGCAAGTCACCATCGACAAGCATTGCCACCGCCTGTCGGAATCATTCTTTGTGATCGCCACCCAAAATCCTGTTGACAGTCACGGCGCGTATCCCTTGCCGGAAGCCCAACTCGACCGGTTTGCCATGCGGCTGAGCATTGGCTACCCCGGCAAGGAGAACGAGATCGAGATGCTGGCCTCCAATATCCAGCGTGGCGATCGAGAGCGGGCAGATATTGGGACCGTGCTAACGCCTAGGCAATTGCAACAACTGCAGAATCATGTTGCCCAGGTTCATATCGAGAACAACCTCTTGCGGTATATGGTCGAACTGGCTGAATTCACCCGCACTCGCAGCGAAGTCACACTGGGCGTCAGTCCTCGTGGGCTATTGACCTTGCAGCGCGTGGCCCAGGCCTGGGCGCATTTGAATGGTCGCGACTTCGTCACGCCGGACGACATTCAAGAGATGGCTCACCCCGTACTGAATGTCCGCTTGTCGGGCGAATTCGACGATGCTGCGGAACTTATTGAAGAAATGCTGCGAACCGTCCCTGTTCCCGTTACGCGGGGTTGATCCATGGCATTTGGAGATTTCTGGTACACATTCTCGGTCGAACAGTCGGTCGTTACGTTGCTGATAGCGATGGTCCGCATTCTTGTGGAGTCTTCCGCCACGATTCTCATCGGAATCCTTGGTGCTGCGGCCATTCGCGTCAGCGGTGGCTACCGCGCGTTGCAGGCATGGATGGGCCCCGCCGGCAGCTTCGAGCGAACGTTTCGTCTTCTGGTAGCTGGTTTATGTGTGCCAGTGTGTGCTCTTGGTGTCATTCCAATCGCGAAGGAGCTTGCGGATGGAGGTATGCCGCGTCGTGACCTGGCCGTGCTGTGGCTTGTTGCTCCATTGCTCAATCCCTTGTCGCTTCTCTACGCGATTAGCGTTTTGCCTATCTGGCAATTTGGTGTCTTTCTACTCGTTGCCTGCTTCTACGCCGTTGTCGTTGCCGAGGTTGCCGGGCGGTTCTCCGATGAGCCCCAGAACATTAATACAACTTACGTTCCCGAGGTAACCAACGGCACAACGAGACTCTGGAATACCGCCGTCGCGGCTGGGCAAATCGTAACTGGGTGGTCTATCGTCTACATCTTGCTCGGCATGGTTATCTCAGGCCTGATAGTCGGTTTTATTCCGTCTGGAGCCTTCGAGAAGATATTGTCATTTCAGAATACAACAGGCCCTTTGGAAACAATGGCGTTGACGGGGCCGCAGATGGTAACTCCCATCACGTTCACCATGGCAGTGTCAGCCATTCACTCCACACACCTCGCGTTCGCGTGTGCCATTGTCCTGCAACTACTTGGTGTTGCGTGGTGTGCAGGTACCGTCCTGGCGATGCGTTCGGTTTGGGGAACCCAGCGTACGCTGGCACTTCTCCTGGTAACACTCGTTCTGGCAACGACTGTCAGCTACGGGACTTATTCCTTGTTTCCACCGTCCCCTGGTGACGAAGAGGAAACCCACGGCCTCGATACACTGGCCCGCCCCTACCACGCGACGTTCGACCAGTTCTCTCTGGCGTTGAGTCAACAACTGAACCATACCGACCTGATCATGCAGGCCGGCACCACGCTATTAGGAATCCTTGTGTTGTGGGGCATCGTGGTTCGCTCCCGGGGCCTTCGCTTTCGTGAAGATCCTATCCCTGCGGCCGAGGCGAAAGCGTCCGCTGGTCGCTGGAATGTCGAGTTAACGCCGGGGCAAGTTGGCATATCGCTTATCGGTGTGGCCGCTGTTGGAATCATCATGCTGATGTATTCCATCTTCCCAGGCGTGGAAGAATCGTTCGAGCAAATGAAAAAGGTATCCGCAGACGCGGTAATCGCGGTGAAGACCAACAAGACGCATGTTGCCCAACAGAAACTTGCCGAGTGGGATACGGTTGCTGCACGGATGCCGGTTGGGTGGGTTCTGAGGATGGGCGTTCCCAATAGTCAACAGGCAACCGAAATTCGCGCACTTCGTGAGTTACTTTGGAAGACGCGTAAACAGTTCACTCAAGCCGAATTGACTGATGCGGAAGTGAGAGAACGAGGAAACGAATTGATCGATCAATTTCAATCGTGCCGAGTTGCCTGCTTGGGAGATAAGACATGAGTAGTGTGCCTGAGCAAGATTCGCACATCCCCCCATCTCCTGAAGTCCGTGCTTGGATCGGGCAGCTTTTGTGGATGGTTGGCGTCAGTACCGCGTTAACCTTTGGCTATGCGTTCTATAGTGAGTCGGCACTGTTTCGCGGTCTGGGGATTCAACTGCTGCTGATGGTCGTCCTGCTATGGTCGACTCGTCGCTCAATCGACATCAGAGCTTCAACTCCGTCGGGACAACCTACGTCTATTGAAGCCTGGTCGCTGCATACGATATTTACCGCTGGGGCTTTGGTCGTGCTGCTGGTTGGCGTGATCATGTCACTGCTTATTGGTCGCGTTGAAGTCGCTCGTCCACTTTCTCCGCAAGAGATCGCGACTTCGGCTATTCTCGCTGTGCTGGCAGCAAGCTTGTGGACTGCTTTGGGGAAGGTGACCCAGGGGATTGCCGGGGAATCGTCCAACGATCTAGCGTTGATCAGGTTATCACTTCACGAGGCCCGCGTGGGGTGGTTCCTCGCTGCAGCGGCTCAACTGGCTTCGTCGGGTCTGGCGAGTATCCCCCAATGGCTTGCCGTCATCATTCACGTCTACCTGGCCGTCGTAATCGGCGAGAGCGTGCTGCGATTGCTGGTCGCCTGGTTCCAACTGGAACGCATTGCCAGCACTAGCATTGAAGAATTGCCCCAGCCCCTCGACTCGCTGTTTCGTGAAATTCTCCTGTCGTCACTAAATCCTGTTGACACATTGTTTCAGATTGCAGAGCGGCGTTTTGGGTTGAGTCTTCGGTCTTCCTGGTCGATTCGATTCTTCCGCCGGGCAACGCCGGTGGCTCTGTTGCTATCGCTACTGGTGTTATGGTTGTCGACTTCGCTCGTGATTGTACAGCCTGACCAGTTGGCACTCTCCGAAGTATTGGGACGCGTCCAAGAAGATCCGCTACAGCCAGGTTTGCACTGGAAGTACCCTTGGCCATTTGGGGGTGTGCGGCGTGTATCTGTGGGAGAGATCCGCACGCTTCAAATTGGGTTTTCGCAGCCGGTGGATGAAAAGGCCGTCGTCGCCGTCGATCTGCGCTCGATGCTCTGGACGGAACCCCACGCCAATGAGTTCGCCCTGGTACTGGGGACTCAGTCGGAGTTGGTCGCTGTCAACGCTCAGATCTATTACCAGGTTGGTAAGAACGTTGAGCAGTTAAAAGACTATCTCGTTCGGCATGCGGATCCAGCACAGACGCTCGAAGCTGTCGCCTATCAGGTGCTCAGAGAAGAAACTGAGAACGCGACACTTGATCAGGTGCTTACGGAGGATCGCCAGGCATTCGTTCAGCGAATTGCCAGCAAGGTGACCGAGAAGTCGCGGAAGATGCAGTTGGGGATCGAGATCGTGGATGTCAGTTTGCTGAGTCTGCATCCCCCCGTCGAAGCAGCCGACGCCTATTTGGATGTCAGCAACGCCGAGAGCGATGCCGAGCGAATCGTAATTCAAGCACGCGGCGACGCCCAAGCCAAGCTTCTCACTGCGGAGAAAGAATCTGCTGCGCTCGTCGCATCCGCCAAGCAGGCTGCCGCAAAGCGTGTCGGCCTGGCCGGTCAAGAAGCGTCTCACTTTGCGGAAGCCAGCAAAGCCTATCGCGCAGCCCCGGAAACGTATCGAACACGACTCTGGTTCGATACCTACGAGAAAGCACTGCCTGGGCGGCAGGTCTACGTGATCGATTCTCAGCTTCAGGATGTGCTCGTTACGGAACCCAATACCTCTTTAACTCCTACAGTCATACCACCACTCACATCACCTTCTCCTTAGTTGGTCGGCACAATACGTCTCATGGAAAACGCAATCGAAAATCAATCGAATCAGGCAGCACCACTCTGGACGAGAGTCATGAGGATCGGCCTGGGAATTTCGATCTTCATCCTGCTTGTGGCCTATCCCTGCTACCTGCAGGTAGCCGAGGGGACGTCGGTCGTGGTCACTCGATTCGGCAAACCAACCCGGCAGTTGATGGAACCTGGTGCCTATTTCAAACTCCCTTGGCCCGTCGAGGAAGCACGCGTAGTCGACTTGCGGCAACATGTCTTCAATACACCCTACACGGCAACCCTAACGCATGATCGCCGCAACGTGGTTCTCTCGACATTTGTGGTATGGAACGTCGCGGACCCATTGCTGTTTATTCAGTCCTCCGGAAGTGTCGAAGCCGTATCTGCCAAAATCGATGGAATGGTTACCGCCGCCAAGAACACGCGAATGGGCGGTTACGATCTATCCTCGTTGGTTTCAACCGATTCGGCTCAACTTCAAACCGAACGCATCGAACAGTTACTTTTAGAAGATGTGCAGCAGGATGCCCGCGACAAGTTCGGAATTCAGATTTTACAAATCGGGATCAATCGAATTGCCTACGAGTCTTCCAATGTCTCGGCAGTGCTGGCCCAAATGAAAGCCGAACGGGAAGCGGCAGCCAAGCAGCTGCGAGCCCTGGGCGAGAAAAATGCCAACGCGATTCGCGACGATGCCGTTGTGCGGAGCGAAGAGATTCTGCGAGACGGCCGATTGGAAGCAGGCCGTATTCGCGCCGATGCCGAGCAAAAGGTATCCGAAATCTATGCACAAGCTCACCTGCGAGATCCAGAGTTCTACCGGTATTGGCGTTCGTTGGAAGCACTCAAGCGAAGCCTGGGAAGCGACTCGACAATTATCCTACGCACCAATGAAGGGTTCATGGACCTACTAACGCAACCTCCATCCCTTCCTAAGACGGCGTTGCCGTCCACTCAGTCGACGACGACACAAGACCACACGGCCCAAATTCCTCAAGACGCATCGAGGGGAACGGCAGAGGTCCAGCCATGAGTGGTCAACGTGATTTTCCTCTTCCACCACCGCCGAAAGAAAGCCGCTCCCGCCGTACCGAGCAGATCGGGGCCGGCGTTGGTGCCGGCATGCGGATCATTGGATTACTTGCCGCACTGTTGATTATCCTGTTCTGGTGTTCCGGCATTACCATGGTTCAACCAAACGAAGTTGCCTTGTTGACGCGCTTTGGCAAGCTGGTCGGCGACACACCCGGTGACCACGTCCAGCCGCCTGGAATCTTGTTGGCGTTGCCTTATCCCATTGATGAGGTCATTCGCATTCCTGTCAAAGAAGAAAGGGAAGTCGCGATCGATCGGCTGCAACTTGGTGCTGCCAGTAACAATGCAACGGCACTCGATCCAATTCGTGATGGCTATGTCCTTTGTGGGGACCAGCACATTTTGCAGACCAATGTTCGTGTGAAATATCGGATTTCCGATCCGGTTGCGTTTCACTTTCAAGCTGATCGGCCGGAACACATCCTCAAGGAGGCAGCTGCCGCTTCGATTGTCCAGACGATTGCTGGCTGGAATGCGATGGATACTCTGCGTTTGCAACGTTCAACGCGTGCGGAAGAGGTCGAGCGTTTGCCGATCGCAGTTCGCGACAGCCTCCAGCAACGACTCGATCAACTTGGCATCGGCATCCAGGTCAGTGCGGTTGAATTTCGTGAGATTATTCCCACGCCACAACTAGCCGAAGCATTCGAGAATGTTCAGAGCGAACAGATTCATATTGAAACTCGAAAACGCGAGGCCGAAGGCTTTGCCGCCCGAACGCTCCCCAAGGCCGAGGCCGATCGCTATACACTGGTCAACGAGGCAACCCGCTTCCAAACCGATGTGACTACCAAAGCAGACGAGGAGGTAACCCTCTTTGACAAAGTCTATGCCCAGTACCTGGCTAATCCCGAATTGGTTTGGTCGCGTCTCTACCTGGAAGCCATGGAGCAGATTATGCAGTCGGTCGGGCGTCTCAAGTTTGTAGCCCCAGGGACTCGGATTGTCATCTCTCCCAAGAGTTCTTTAGAGAAGTCTCCTTCTGTTGTTAGCAACCCAGCCAAGGAGCAAGGCCCATGAGTTCCGTATCGGTAGCGAAAAGAATCCAGACCGACCTCGACGCTGGCCTCACTACATACGAAAAGTGGCGAATGAGCATTCGCTTCAGCACGGCCTTAGTCGCTGCATCGCTGCTGGTGGTTGGAATTCTGATTGAGCGTTTAATGCCAGCCGAGCAGCTATCACTGGGGGCAGCATTTCAGGCAGCGGCAGCACTCCTGGTACTTGCTCCGATCCTATGGGAAGCCTTGTGGGGGCTATTTCGCGAATCGCCAGAATACTATAGCGCCCAGTTGGTAAGCATCGCGGCGCTTGCCGCATTCGCGATTGGTGATTTTACTACGGCAGTTATTGTTCCGGTGATACTGAGTGTAGCGTTCTTTCTGGAAGAACGCAGCATCCTCGGCGCAAATTCGGCGATAGCTGGTCTTCAAGCGTTGCAGTCGAACCTTGCTCGCAGGCTTGCCGAAGACGGAACGGAACTTTCCATCGCGGCATCGGTGTTGAGAGTCGGAGATACGATTGTCATTGCGCCCGGTGAAAGCATTCCAGCCGATGCCGTTGTTTTGCATGGACATGCGGCAATTGATCAGTCATCGATCACTGGCGAATCGACCCCAGAAGAAGTCAGTCCCGGTTCGAAAGTTTTCGCTGGTTCCATGAACTTGAACGGGTTGATCCGAGCCCGAGTCACTTCAACCGGTGACGACACAACCCTTGCGAAAGTCTTAGAGTTGTTCCAAGAGGCCGAGCGGTCGAAGACGCGCGTTCTTCGTTTGGTGGAACAATATGCGAAGTATTTTGTTCTGGCCGTATTGATGATCGCCGGCATTACTCTTTTCCTCACACACGATGTGACCCGTGCCATCACGGTATTGGTCGTGGGTTGTCCTGGACCATTTCTCATCGCCGGTCCTGCGGCCATGGTCGCAGCCCTGGCAGTGGCATCCCGGCATGGCATTCTCGTGAAGAATGCTCGGTTCCTCGAGGCCCTGAGCGAGATCAATAGTGTCGTTTTCGACAAGACTGGGACTGTGACCACCGGGCAATTGGATGTTTGTCGTGTTGTTTCGTTTTCCTGCGAGGAGCGAGAGGTCGTTCAGGCCGTACTGGCAGGCGTCTCTATTAACCAGCATCCCGTTTCCAAGGCCATTGCCCGGTATGGCAAACAGCAAGATCTGTCTTTCGTTGACGCCGAGGATGTCGAAGAAGTCCCTGGCCTAGGTATTCGGATGCACTACCCGGACGGACGAAATGTCCTCTTGGGGCGTGAAAGCTGGCTCAACCAGGAAGGAATTAAAACGCAGGCGATCGAACACTTCGGCCCTATGGTCTGGGCCGCCGAGATCTCTGGCGAGGCAAAACGACCACTTGGATGTATCTGTCTTTCCGATCATGCACGTGCCGACTCGTCGCAGGTAATCCAATTGCTGCGAGACTTGCGGGTCGAACGCACCGTTCTGCTAACAGGGGACCGTGCAGCGGTAGCCTTGCAGATAGGCCAAGAGGTCGGTGTCGACGAGATTGTTTCTGAGGTACTTCCATCCGAAAAACTACAAGTGGTCGAGTTGGAAAAGCAGGCAGGCTACAACGTCATGGTCGTGGGAGACGGAATTAATGATGCCCCGGCACTTGCCGCAGGCAATGTTGGCGTAGCGATGGGAGTCGGCGGTGCGGACATTACGATGCGTAGCGCCGATATTGTCCTGATGACCCATCAACTGGATCGACTACCCATGGCGATGGTACTAGCCGCCAAAACCAAAGCAACGATCCACCGCAATGTGCTCATCGGTGCGGGACTCACGCTGTTGATGCTCGGAATGGCCTCGGCCGGAACGATTACTCCTATCGCAGGTGCGGTCCTTCAGAACATCGGCGAAGCATTCGTCATTATCAATAGTGCGGCGATTTTGCGCTGGAAATGGCAACCCACTAACCAATCGAGAATGTCTTGAGATTGTCCGCTGCGTACCGCCCATGCTTTTCCTGACAGGATAATACGATGCATAACCACACGCATGAACTGACTCTCGGATTTGCCTTTCTCCTGGGAGCCATCCACGCCCTGGAACCGGGGCATGGAAAGACGGCCATGTTGGTTTACCTGGCAGGAGAAAAGAGGAGTCTCTGGCACCCGGTCGTCATGGGACTGAGCACCGCTTTATCCCATTCGCTTTCCCTGTTTGCGATTGCGTTTGCGGTGCACCTGACTCATCACGTCGTGTCTGGCGACCACCACCACGAGCATTTCGTGTCCGACTTGCTACAGTGGATAAGCGCCGGCTTGGTTCTCTGCGTAGGGGCCTGGATGTTGTGGAAGGCAATGTCGGGAAAGAAAACGGCTTGCTGCCACCACCACAAGCATGACTCCTGCTGCGAACACAACGAGTTGATCCAACTTGAGTCGTCGAGCAATCCTGGTGCGAATAATTCTCTAGAAAAGTCTTCCAGCAGAAACAGCTTTTCAACAACTGCCTTGCTGGGGATCGCGGTTGGGCTGCTACCTTGTCCATCGGCCTTGGTCGCCTACTTCACAGGTCTTTCTACCGGCCAGCCCTGGGTTGCCTATGGCATAATCGCCCTCTTTGCCGCCGGCATCGCCACGTCCCTTTCCGGGGTGGGCATCTGTCTTCAGTTATTTGGAAAACGATTAACAAACGTCTCCCAAAGGGCCAGGAACTTGCCCTGGCCCCACATCCGAGCCCTTCTGATACTTGCGATCGGGCTTTTTTATATGGTGCGTTTAACTAGCTACGCCTGACTGGGGTAACTGCCACAAAAGATACCGGACCTCCCACGGTTCGTGTTAGCTTGTGAGGTATTTCGCCCTGCAGCAAGCCAACCATCTTTCATGATGACCGATTTTGTCCCAATCGACTGGGATAAAAAATAAGGCTCGCCGTAAAGCCTTTTAAGTGAAGACCTTACGGCGAGCCTTATTCCGAAAGCGGAGAGAACGGGATTCGGAAAACGCTATTTTGTAACTTATGTTACAGATTGAGTTTGCGTCGATAAATCCAAGACGTTAAACGAGTTGTGAATAGCCAGGTTTGGTCATCGTTGGTCACGTTCTCTCATCTAATGTGGCTTTCTTTGTCACACTGTGACAACGGTCTGACCTCGGGATTTCTGCGATTCAACAGAGGTTCCAAAAGTCGATGTATATTTATCCCACTCCTCTCATTCCCAGGGTGCCTAATGGACCTCTCGTGACGGTTGCGATTGGTCGAGTTTCAAAGCCCAAGGAATCAGAGGCTAAAACTCAGTTGGATCTTCAATCCTCATTTGCAGCAGTGCGGAACGTTTTGTCAGGCATTTACGACGGTCCTCTTGACCTGACGGAGTTGGGGGAACAATCAAGCGGACTGATCGCTGATCGTGCAACTGCGCTAGAAGCCATGGATCTCATATCGACGGGCAATGTTGATCTAGTGATTGCGGAGGATCTTAGCAAGATTTTCAGGAATCCTCGCCTCCAATGGATTTTCGTCCAGGACGCAGTCGACGTTGGTACTCGTGTAATTCTGTTCGGCGATAATCTAGATACCGCTGATCCGGATTGGGAGATTCAAATGGGCATGGCCACACTCCGCCATGGTCTCTACATACCAGACGCACGTAGACGAGTACGGCGCACTGCGACGTTTTCATTTCACAAGGGCGGACATGTACAAAAGATCAAGTATGGCTTCCGTAAATTGTCCCTCGATGAGGCGCAATCTGGAGAGTACGGGCCAGTCGGTCTTGAAATGCCCCAAAAACCTGGCCCACCGTTATGAGAGTTCGGATTGGGTAAAAGGAATCGCAGTGGGCTGCTGGAGTGAGGGCGTAGCCCGAACGGAAGCAGGCCACTGCGACGCGAAGTCTGCGGGGGTCTGACCGCCCAGACTGCCGTGCGGGCGACGGTGGTTGTATGTTTGTCTCCACGCCGTGATGATCGTGCGGGCCTCGGCCAGCGTCGCGAACAGTTCGCAGTCCAGGCATTCGTCGCGGAGGCGGCTGTGGAAGCTTTCGACGTATCCATTCTGCCACGGGCTGCCAGGTTCGATGAACGACGAACCCACGTCGATCTTCTTTAGGAACTGCTGCACGCGACGGCTGATGAACTCAGGGCCGTTGTCGCTAC